>JAOPXU010000305.1 GCA_025964985.1 Nocardioides sp. | reverse complement strand
GTGTTGGCCTCCCGTCCGCCGGTGGCCTCGTAGGTCTCCACCTGGTTGCGGACCCACTCGCTGGGGCTGGGCTCGTACTCGCCGTCGAGAGTCATGCCGTCCACAACACCAGACCCCGGCCGGGGATTCCACCGCGCCGGTACGCCGATAGCCTCGCCGCATGAGCGCCATCGAGGGTGTGTCCGAGACGTTCGAACCGACCGCGTGGGACGTCGTCCCCGGCTTCGACGACCTCACCGACCTGACCTACCACCGCGCGAAGGCCCACGGCACCGTGCGCATCGCCTTCGACCGGCCCGACGTGCTCAACGCGTTCCGCCCGCACACCGTCGACGAGCTGCTCCGCGTCCTCGAGCACGCCCGGACGTCGGCCGACGTCGGCTGCGTCCTGCTCACCGGCAACGGCCCGAGCGACAAGAACGGCAAGTGGGCGTTCTGCACCGGCGGTGACCAGCGGATCCGCGGTCGCGCGGGCTACCAGTACGAGACCCCCGGCCACGACGACGCCGGCGCCCCGCCCAACCCGATCGACGCGGCCCGGCTCGGGCGGCTGCACATCCTCGAGTGCCAGCGGCTGATCCGCTTCATGCCCAAGATCGTCGTCTGCGTCGTGCCCGGCTGGACCGCCGGCGGCGGCCACTCCCTGCACGTCGTCTGCGACCTGACGATCGCCAGCGCCGAGGAGGCGCGGTTCAAGCAGACCGACGCCGACGTCGGCTCGTTCGACGGCGGCTTCGGGTCGGCGTACCTCGCCCGGCAGGTCGGCCAGAAGTTCGCGCGCGAGATCTTCTTCCTCGGCCAGGAGTACTCCGCCGAGGACGGCGTCCGGATGGGCGCGGTCAACAAGGCCGTGCCGCACGCCGAGCTCGAGGCCACCGCGCTGGAGTGGGGGCGCCTCATCAACGGCACGTCGCCGACCGCCCAGCGGATGCTCAAGTACTCCTTCAACCTGATCGACGACGGCCTCGTCGGCCAGCAGCTCTTCGCCGGCGAGACGACCCGGCTCGCCTACATGACCGACGAGGCCGCCGAGGGGCGCGACCAGTTCCTCGAGAAGCGCGAGCCCGACTGGTCGCCGTACCCCTGGTACTACTGAATCAGCCTGTTCTTGCAGGTCAGAGCGTTGCAACCCACCTCTAGTCCGCATCCAGTCCGCAGAACTCTCATCAAGGGTCAGAAGCGGTCGTTGATGACCAGTGCTGTGGAGGTCGCGTTCGACCGCGACTGAGCGCCGCCGCGCAGGGCGTTTGCGTGTAAGCCCAACGCTGGAGTGTGGGGCGGTCAGGCCCCGACCGTGAGCGAGGGCGAGCCGGCCAGCGCTGCGCGGGCGAGCTCGGAAGCGGCAGCGCGAGTCCGGTCCTCTGCGGTCGGCCAGAGGTGGCTGTAGGTGTTGAGCGTGGTGGTTGCTGTCGAGTGACCGAGGGCCCGTTGAACCGTGACGACGTCGCACCCCTGGGCGATGAGCCCCGACGCATAGAAGTGCCGCAGGTCGTGAAGCCGGATATGGGTCAGACCTGCCGCACCGCGGGTGGCGCGCCATCTCCAGGTGATCGCGTTGTCATACATCGGCTCTTGTCCAATAGTGAAGATCCATTGGTCGCCCGAGGCCTGTTCGACGACGTGCTCCCGAAGGTGGTCCTCCAAGATCGCGACCAGCTCGTCGGGCATGTAGACGACCCGTTCCGAGCCGTACTTCGGTGCTCGCACGATGTAGGTGTCACCCTCGCGCTGCAGCTGTCGCATCACCTTCAGCCGTCGGCCGTCAAGATCAATGTCGCGGACCTGCACCCCAGCGGCCTCGCCGAGTCGAAGTCCGGCGAAGGCGCAGAGAGAGACGTACGCGCGAAACCCTCTGCGGGTCGAGACCCTCGTGCTGTCTGCATGGGCCAACAGTCGGCCGACCTCCTCCACGGTCGGGATCGACATGGCCGCATCTGCTCGGCGCCTTCGCGGCAGTGTGACGCCGACCGAAGGGTCGGCGGCGATGATCTTATCGACCACAGCTGCACGAAACACCGAGCGGATAATCACGTAGCGAGTCTTGATCGTGGTGGGGGCAAGCCGCTCGGTCATGTCCTTGACCCACAACTCGACGTGCGAGCGGCGGATGGACTTCAAGGGTAGATCTGCAAACGAGGTGCTTCGAACTGCCAGGTCGGCGTTTTCGCGCGTCTTGCGGACCCACAATTGACGTGCGGACCACTCGGCATAGAAGGAGGCGAAGCTGACCTTGCCGGCCTTCGGGTCGACGTAGATCCCGGTTACGACGGACGCGGCGACTTCGTCGAGCCAGCGTTGCGCGTCAATCTTGCGGTCGAAGTGACGCGAGTGCTCCGATCCGACCTCGTCGCGGTATCGCGCTCGATAACGACCGTCTGGGCGCTTTGCCACGCTTCCCGCCACCGGTCCTCCTAGTTCATTTGGTAGGGCGCCCGCTCGCCAGCCTGTCCAACTTCTCGTTCGTAACGACCGCGTACTAGTAAGCCATCCGTAGCCGCCATCTTGAAAGCGCCCGTCTGCCAGATGCCTTCGTCCGCGCGCAAGGTCAAGCGGCGTGCGGACCCGAGTCGCCGCCGCTCTGTGCCTTGAGCCAGGCATCAACCTCGGTGCGCCAATACGTGTACCCACTCCCGGCGGTGAGCTTGTGCAGACTCATCGTCACATCTAGATATGCGCGCGAACCCCCTCTTGGCGATCACGCACCTCCCGCTCACTTCCGAGAATG
>JAOPXU010000287.1 GCA_025964985.1 Nocardioides sp. | reverse complement strand
GCCGGCTGGTCGCCGCCGGCGACGTCGAGATCACCCAGGCCGGGCCCGTCGTCGACCCCTCGACGGCCAAGGGCCCGATCCGCATCCGCCGCGTACGCCGCGGCTGAGCCGGCCCGCGCCGGGCCGGTCACCCGTTGGGTGGGGCCCGCATCGGGTACTCCACGCACATGGAGCCCATCCCGGAGACCCGCGAGACGGTCGAGGAGTTCGGACCGTTCGGTGACGACGACGACGTCCTGGGCCGGCTCACCGCGTCGGCCGCCCGCGTGCGGGAGCTCGTCCCCACCTGCGTCGGGATCAGCGTCTCGGTCTTCACGCACGACGTCGTGCTCACGCTCGTCGCGACCGACCCGACCATCGGCGCCCTCGACGCCGTGCAGTACCTCACCGACAGGCCCTGCCTCGCCGCGCTCGAGGGACCCCGCGCCGGGCAGGTGCAGGCCTACGACCACGACGACCTGCTCGACGAGGAGGCGTGGCGGCTCTTCGCCCGCAGCACCGCCGCGCACGGCCTCAACGCCACCTTGACCCTGCCGGTCATGACCGGGGACCGGGTCGAGGGCAGCATCAACCTCTACGCCACCGAGCCGGGCGCCTTCGAGGGCCACCACGAGGAGGTCGCCGAGGTGTTCGGCGCCTGGGCACCGGGCGCCGTCCGCGACGCCGACCTGGACTTCACGACGCTGCGCGCCGCCCGAGAGACCCCGGACCGCCAGCGCGACCAGGTCACGATCAGCCGAGCCGCGTCGCTCTTCGCCGGCGCGCTGCGCATCGGTGACGAGCAGGCCCGCGACCAGATCCGCGAGGCCTCGGCCCGTGCCGGGGTCACCGAGGCCGCGCTGTCCGAGACGATCCTGCGCACGATGGGCTCGAACGGCTGACGCCCTGAGGCTGGCTGCGTGGTGGGACCGAGAGGGCCCGGGCGGCCGCGCAGCGGCGGCGGCAGCCCGGACCCCGATCAGGGCGTGCTCTCCGCAGCCAGCGGCTCAGCGGCGCAGCACCCGCCACACGAGCAGGATCACGAGCAGTCCGCCCAGCCCCTGCTTCCAGTAGCCCTTGGCCAGGACCGGCAGCACGGCCGCGCCCAGGTTGAGGGCGTCGTCCTGCGCCGGGGGTGCAGCGACCGGCGTCGGACGGATCGCTGGGGCCGGGGCCGCGACGGGCTTGCCGACGGTGGCCGCCGCGGCGGCGTCCGCCAGGGGCGTCGGCTCCTGCGACACCACCGGGTCGACAGCCGGGGCGGCCGACTCGGCCGGGGCCACGGGGTCCGACGCGGACAGCCGCTGCTCGAGGCAGTTCACGAACTGGCCGAGCAGCTTGTCCGAGACGTCCTGCATGACGCCGCGTCCGAACTGGGCCGGCTTGCCGGTGATGTTGAGGTCGGTGAGGACCTCGACGTCGGTGCCGCCGCTGGCGCTGTCGCTCATGCTCAGCGAGACCTGGGCCCCCGCCGTGCCGTTGCCGCGCTTGTCCTTGCCCTTGGCGTCGACCCGGAACGAGTGGCCGGTGTCGTCCTTGTCCACGAACGTGCCGGAGCCGGTGTAGACGAGGGCGATCGGGCCGAGCTTGACCTTGACGGTGCCGGCGAACGTGTCGCCGTCGGCCGAGGTGACCTGGGCGCCCGGGAAGCACTCCGCGAGCGCGGCGATGTCCTGGAAGTGCGCCCAGGTCTCCTCGACCGGCGTGGGCACCGAGAAGCGGTGCGAGAGGTCCACCGGTGCTTACCCGCCTGCCGCGGCGATGACCGCACGCCGGGTGAGGACCTTCGCGAGGTGGCGGCGGTACGACGCCTCGCCGTTGAGGTCCGAGGGCGGGTTGGTGTCCTGGTCGGCCAGCTGCGCCGCGGCGGCGACGTCCTGGCCGGAGCGCAGCGCGTCCTCGGCCGCACGGGCCCGCATGGGGGTGTTGCCCATGTTGGTCAGCCCGATGGCGACGTCGTCGATGGACCCGCCGCTGCCCTTGACGGTCGCGGCGACGGCCACGATCGGCCACTGGTGGGCGACGCGCACGAACTTCTCGTAGTGCGCGCCCCAGCCGGTGTGCTTGGGGATGCGGATCTCGGTGAGGATCTCGTCGTCGCCGATGGCGGTCTCGAAGAGGTCGACGAAGAACTCCTCGGCCGGGACCGTGCGCGAGCCGCCCGGGCCTTGTATGACGAACGACGCCCCGAGGGCCAGCGCCGGAGCGCCGAGGTCGCCGGCCGGGTCGGCGTGGGCGAGCGCACCGCCGAAGGTGCCGCGGTGCCGGATCTGCTCGTCGGCGAGGTGCTCGACGGCCTTGTGCACCAGCAGCGCGTGCTCCTTGACGAGCGGGTCCTTGCCGACGACCGAGTGCGGGGTCATCGCGCCGATGACGATGGCGTCGCCGTCGTCGCGCACCCCGCGCAGGGACTCGATCTTGCCGAGGTCGATCACGACCTCGGGGGCGTTGAGGCGCATCCTCAGCACCGGCAGCAGGCTCTGCCCGCCGGCGAGGATCTTGGCGTCGTCGCCGTGGGTGGCCAGGGCCGAGAGGGCGTCCTCGACCGTGGTCGGGGCGACGTAGTCGAACGCGGCGGGGATCATGAGCCCGCTCCTTCCGTGCTGCTCTGGCCGGGTTCGGCGTCGGGCTCGAAGTGGGGCATGGCCGCGGCCTCGGTGGCACCGCCGGCTCCCCCGCCGTTGATGGCCTTCCAGACCCGCTCGGGCGTGCAGGGCATCTGGATGTCGTTGACGCCGAGGTGGCGCACGGCGTCGACGACGGCGTTGACCACGGCCGGGGTCGAGGCGATCGTGCCGGCCTCGCCCACGCCCTTGGTGCCGAGCGAGTTGGTGGTCGCCGGGGTCGTCGTGTGGTCGACGTCGAAGCTGATCGTGTCGGCCGCGGTGGGCAGCAGGTAGTCGACGAACGACCCGGAGACCAGGGTGCCCTGGTCGTCGTAGACGGCCTCCTCCCACAGCGCCTGAGCGATGCCCTGGACCAGGCCGCCGTGCACCTGCCCGGAGACGATCAGCGGGTTGATGATGTTGCCGATGTCGTCGACGCAGGTGTACTTGCGCATCCGCACCGCGCCGGTCTCGGTGTCGACCTCCATCGCGCACAGGTGGGTGCCGTGGGGGTAGTTGAAGTTGACCGGGTCGAACGTCGCGTCGGCGTCGATCGACGGCTCGACGCCGTCGGGCAGGTTGTGCGCGGCGAAGGTCGCGGTGGCGACCTCGGTCAGCGCGATGCCCGCGTCGGTGCCGATGACCTGGAAGCGGCCCTCCGCGAACTTCACGTCCTCGACGCTGGCCTCGAGCAGGTGCGCCGCGATCGGCAGCGCCTTGTCGATGACCTTGTCCGCGGCGCGCACGAGCGCCTCGCCGCCGACGACCAGCGAGCGCGAGCCGTAGGTGTCGAGACCCTTGGCGGCGATCTGGGTGTCGCCGTGCAGGACCTCGATGTCGTCGAACGGGATGCCGAGGCGGTCGGCGACGATCTGGCTGAACGCCGTCTCGTGGCCCTGGCCGTGGGCGCTGGCGCCGGTGACGACCTCGACCTTGCCGGTCGCGAGCATCCGCACGCTGGCGTGCTCCCAGCCGCCGGCGCCGTAGTCGAGCGACCCGAGCACGCGGCTCGGGGCCAGCCCGCACATCTCGGTGAACGTCGAGACGCCGATGCCCAGCTGGACCGGGTCACCGCTCTCCCGGCGGCGGCGCTGCTCGGCCCGCAGCTCGTCGTACCCGAACATCTCCTTGGCCTTCGCCGTGGCGATCTCGTAGTTGCCGGAGTCGTACTCGAGGCCCGCGACCGTGGTGAACGGGAACTCGTCGTGGGAAATCCAGTTCTTCTCGCGCACCTCGAGCGGGTCGACGCCGAGCTCAGCGGCGAGCTCGTCCATCAGCCGCTCGATGGCGAACGTCGCCTCGGGCCGGCCGGCGCCGCGGTAGGCGTCGGTCCAGGTGGTGTTGGTCAGCACCGTCTGGCAGGCGAAGTGGTAGGCGGGGAACTTGTAGATGGCGTTGAACATGAACGCGCCGAGCACCGGCACCCCGCCGCCGACGATGGCGACGTAGGCGCCGAGGTCGGCCTCGAGCTCGACCTTGAGGCCGGTGACGGTGCCGTCCTTCTCGGCCGCGAGCGTGAGCTTCTGCCACTGGTCGCGACCGTGGTGGGCGCTGACCAGGCTCTCGCTGCGGGTCTCGGTGTACTTGACCGGCTTGAGCAGGCGGCGGGCGACCGCGAAGGCGATCATCTCCTCCGGCGTCTGCTGCAGCTTGCCGCCGAAGCCGCCACCGACGTCGGGGGCGATGACGCGGATCTTCGACTCCGGCACGCCCGTCGTCGCGGCGAGCGCGAAGCGCAGGATGTGCGGGATCTGGGTCGAGGACCAGATGGTGATCTGCTCGCCGGTGGGGTCGACGACGACCGAGCGCGGCTCCATGAACGCCGGGATCAGGCGCTGCTGGCGGAACTCGCGCTCGATCACGACGCCGTCGGTGCGCGCCTTCGCGATGGCCTCGTCGGCGCTGCCGCCGGTGCCGGCCTCCTGCGAGTCGAAGATCCACAGGGCCGACTTGTTGGTGCCGAGGTCGGGGTGCGCGAGCACCTCGTCCTTCATCGCCTGCTTGATGCCGAGGACGGCGGGCAGCTGCTCGTACTCGACGTCGACGAGCTCGGCGGCGTCACGTGCCTCGGCCGGCGTGCGGGCGACGACGACCGCGACGATCTCGCCGGCGAACGCGACCCGGCCGTTGGCGATCGGCAGGTGCGGCGGCGTGACCTGGTCGGGCGTGATGGGCCAGGCGTTGATGCACACGCCTTGGCTCTCGCCGAGGTCCTCGGAGGTGAACACGCCGACCACGTTGGTGGCGGCCGCGGCCTCGGTGGTGTCGATCGAGGTGATGGTGGCGTGGGCGAACGGGCTGCGCACCATCGCGAGGTGCAGCGTGCCCGGAGGCGTCAGGTTGTCGGTCCAGCGGGTGCGGCCGGTGATGAGGCGCTGGTCCTCCTTGCGGCGGCGGTCGCGCCCGATCTCCTTGGCGGCGTCGGGGGCCTCGGCGACGGCGGTCACGACTGGACCTCGTCAGCGGGGGCGCCGACGGTGGCGCCGGCGGACTGGCCGGCTGCCTGGCCCGAGGCGTGCTGCACGGCCTTGACGATGTTGTGGTAGCCGGTGCAGCGGCACAGGTTGCCCTCGAGCCCGAACCGGATCTCCTCCTCGGTCGGCTTGGGGTTCTCCTCCAGCAGCGCGACCGTCTGCATGA
>JAOPXU010000248.1 GCA_025964985.1 Nocardioides sp. | reverse complement strand
GGCCGAGGCCGAGCTGCGGCTGCGCCCGCCGCGCACCGTCGTCGGCGTCCCCGGGACCGCCGTCCTCACCGTGCGGGCCGGCGCGCTGCCGATGCTCAACCCCGTCGTGTCCACGACGTCGTGGAGCGGGCGCAGCGCCGTGCGCCTGCCCGTCGTCGCGCCCCGACAGCAGCACGTCGAGACCGTCGACCTGCCCGCCCGCCGCCGCGGGGTCTACGCCGTGGGCCCCGTCGTCCACGAGGTGCAGGACCTGCTGGGCCTGCTGCGGCGCCGCGCCGTGTGGGCCGACGAGGTCGAGCTCCTGGTGCGCCCGCGCACCGTCCAGCTCGAGTCGCTGTCGACCGGCGTGATGAGCGACCTCGAGGGCGCGCCCAGCGACCGGCTGTCGGCCAGCGACCTCGCCTTCCACGCCCTGCGCGAGTACGTGCCCGGCGACGACCTGCGCCACGTGCACTGGCGGGCCTCGGCCCGCAGCGGCGCGCTCGTCGTGCGGCAATACCAGGAGACCACCCGCAGCCACGCCACCGTCGTGCTCGACGTCGACCCCGCCTCCTACGACGGCGACGACGACTTCGAGCTCGCCGTCTCGGTCGCCGCTTCGCTGGCCTGGCGCGCCACGCTCGACGACTTCGAGGTCACGTGGGTGACCGGCGCCGTCGACGTCACCAGCAGCGAGCCCGACACGCTGCTCGACCACGCCTGCCGGGTCACGTCCGGGCCCGACCCCGACCTGACCGCCCGGGCCCGCCGGGTCGTGGGCACCGCCGCCGGCACCAGCCTGGTCGCCGTCGTCTCCGGCGCCCGGCGCGACGGCGCGGTCCTGCGCGACGCGGCCTCGGTCTTCGGCAGCGGTCCCCGCCGCGTCGTCGTGCGCGCCGACTCGGCCTCGGCCAGCCGGCTCGAGGACTCCGACGGGCTGCGCGTCGTACGGCTCTCGCGGCTCGACCACCTCGTCACGCTGCTCGACCGGGAGATCCGGTGAGCAAGCACTCCGAGTCGGCCCGCACCCTCGACACGGTCGCCGTCGTCGCGCTGACCGGCCTGGTGCTGCTCTGCTTCGACCTCACGTTCGCCGACCGGAGCTACCTGTTCGGCGCGGCCGCCGGGATGGTCACGATCGGCGCGATCGTGCTGGTCGTCGACTACTACGACAAGCCCGGCGGAATCGCCCTGCTGTGCGCGCTGCCGGCCTACGTCCTGGTCGGTGCCTCGATCGGGGTGCGGACCACGATCGACTACATCCGCGTCCCCTCGGTCGACGCGCTGGTCGGCACGCTCTCGGCCACGGTCAGCGCCGGCAACGAGCTGCTCACGACCATCCCGCCCGTCGACAGCGTGGGGGAGGCGACCCTCGTCCCCTACCTCGTCGTCTACCTCGCCTCCGGTGCCGCGCTGTGGACGGCGCTGCGCAGCGACCGTCCGCTGGCCCCGCTCGTCCCGCTGCTGCTCGGGCTCGTCGCGGCCGTGCTGCTCGGCACCCAGGAGCGCGACCTGCTGCGGTGGCAGGCGGCCGCCTTCGCCGGCATCAGCCTGTGGTGGGTCAGCCGTCGCGGTGCCCGTCGCCGCGACGTCGTCTCGGGCCAGCGCGGCGCGGTCGGGCGCGCCCTCGGGGCCTCGCTGCTCGTGGGGGCCGTCGCCATCGGGTCCTCGGTCGTGCTGCCGCACCAGGACGACGACGACCCCGACCGGGTGGTCCTGCGCGGCCGCGTCGGCTCGGGCCACGACGTCACCGCCGTGGCCACCCCGCTGTCGACCTTCCGCACCTTCACCCGCCAGCCCCGCTCGACCTCGGGCACCAACGTCTTCGACCGCCGCCTGCTGCGCGTCGACGGGCTGCCCGCCGACGTACCCCTGCGGTTCACCGCCCTCGACGTCTACGACGGTGCGACCTGGCTGGCCGACAACCGGTCGGTCGCCGGCGTGAGCGACGACCTCTTCCTCCGCATCGGCTCCGAGGTCGCCGCGCCGCGGCCCGGTCGCGCGGTCGACGTCGGGATCCAGGTGAAGGACGCCTACCTCAGCGACTGGCTGCCGCTGCCCGGCCAGCTGACCGGGCTCGAGTTCGTCTTCCTCGACGGGCGCGCCCAGCGGGTCGACGTCCGCTACAACCCGGCGACGACCACGGCCGTCGTCCTCGGGGGGCTCGACGTCGGCGACGACATGGTGGTCGACGCCGTGGTCGCCCCGTCCGGCCTGCGTCCCCGCGCTCGCGCCTACCCGACCGACGGGCCGCTCGAGCCCGACGGGGCGTTCCTCGACGAGTCGCTCCAGCCGTGGCGCGAGTCGGGGCTGTCACCGCTCGACCAGGTGCGCTCACTGGCCAAGTACTTGCGCACCAACGGCCGCTACAGCGACGGGGCGTCGGAGGCCGAGCGGCGCTACGAGGCCGGGCACGACGCCGAGCGCCTCGGCGAGGACTTCTTCGAGGCCGCCCGCATCGTCGGCAACGACGAGCAGTACGCCGCCTTCCTGGCCCTGGCCGCCAACCGGCTCGGCGTCCCCGCCCGCGTCGTCGTCGGCGCGGTGCCCGGGCGCGGTGGCTGGGTCGAGGGACGCGACGTCCACGCCTGGGTCGAGCTGCGGGTCGCCGACGGCAGCTGGCGCACGGTCCCGCCCGACGCCTTCATCAGCCGCAAGCCGCCGCGTCGCAGTGACGTCGACCGGGTGCTGCCGGCGGACTTCCTCGGCCTCGACGACCCGCAGGACCCCTCGGACGCCGAGCCCCCGGCCGAGCCGCCGACGGCCGACGGCGAGTCCGGTGGCGACGAGTCCGCGGGCGAGGGTGGTGGCGGCCGGTCGCCGCTGCTGTGGTTCGGCCTGCTCAGCCTGCTGACCTGGGCGGTGCCGCTGGCCAAGCTGCTGCGCCGGCTGCGCCGGACCTCCACCGGCCCGCCCGGGAGCCGCATCGTCGGCGCCTGGCGGGAGGTCCTCGACCTGGCCCGCGACCTCGGTCGCCCCGTGCCGTCGGGGCTCGGCCGCGTCGAGCAGGCACGGCGGCTGGGGCTCGACCCCGAGCCGGCGCGCCAGGTGCAGGACACGCTGTTCGCCCGCGAGCACCCGACGCCGGAACGGGCCGCGGACCTCGTCCCGACGCTGCGCGAGCAGCGCCGGGCGCTCGCGAAGGAGGCCGGACCCGTGCGCCGCGTGTGGGCGCTGTGGAACCCCGCGTCCGTCGTACCTCGATCGCGACTGCGACTAGGACAGCGGCGCGGCCACCAGCGCCAGCAGCGCCTCGAGCCCCTCGGCTGAGTGCTTGCTGCGGCGCCCGCGCAGCGTGATGCGCGTGCGCCCGTCGTGGGTGACCGCGCCGAGCGCGACGCCGGAGGAGCCGCCGGCGACGGGGTAGAAGGCCAGCGACCCGGCCGGCGACGTCACGTCACCGAGGTGCGAGACGGTGAGGGTGGAGCCGAGGCGTGGCCCCAGCACCCGGACGGCGACCGCGCCGGCCCGCGTCATCCAGGGGCTTGACCCGCCGACGGACTGACCGGGCGAGGGCACGGTCGGCGCCGAGGCGAGGAACGTGCGGATCGCGTCCTGGTCGAGCCGCTCGGCCGACCGCAGCCGGAGCAGCGCGCTGTGGTCGGCCACGGCGACGTGACCGCCGCCGACCGCACTGGCACCGACGGCGACCGCGACCCGGCGGTGCCGCTGCCCGCGCTCGCGGTTGAAGGCGACGACGCCGCGCACGGCGGCGTCGATCAGCTCGGTGACGCCCACGCGCCGGTCGAGCAGGAGGTCGGCGAACGTCGACCCGGTCGCCGCCTCCTCGTCGTCGGCGGTCGGCGCGACCCGGGCCGGCGGGCGGACGGCCACCTCGACCAGGCGTCGGGCGACCTCGGTGACGAAAGTCGGCTCGTCGCGCGGGCCGAGACCCCGGGCCGCGGAGGCGGCGGGGACGTCGGTCAGCTCCGACAGCACCGCGAGCATGCCGAGCCCGTCGACGAAGCGGTGCTCCCCGGCCAGCACCAGGTGCGTGCCCTCGAGGCCGGCGGCGACGGGCACGTCGGGGTAGGACCGGGTGACCGCGGTCAGCAGCGTCTCGCCGGGCCCGCTCGCGACGAGCCCGGGCCCGGGCGCGGCACCGAGTCGGCGGTTGAGGTCGTGCAGGCGCCGGGTGACCTGGTCGGTGGACGATTCGGTGGGGAGGTCTGCGGTCAGGACGATGCGCCACTCGACGGTCGGGTCGGCGAGCCAGGGCGCCGGTTCGTCGGCTGCGGTCACGGGCGCTCCTGACCCAGGTCGGCGGCGATGACGGCCGTGCCGGGCGTGAGGCGTCCGCGCGCGGCCGACCACCCGCCCCAGATCCGGTCGTGGCCCTCTGGCCACTCGGGCTCGAGGAGCGTGTGGATCCGGAAGCCGGCGGCGGCGAGCAGGCCCACCCAGTCGCCGAGGGTGCGGTGGTGCTCGACGTAGGTCACCTGACCGGTGTCGTCGTCGACCTCGACGTAGGGCGTGCGGTCCCAGTAGGACTGCGTGGCGGTCAGGCCGGTCTCGGCGGGGTCGTCGGGGAACATCCAGCGCGTCGGGTGGGTGATCGAGAACGCGAACCGGCCCCCGGGCCGCAGCACCCGCGCGGCCTCGGCGACTGCCGCGTCGAGGTCGCGGACGAACTGCAGCGCGCCGAAGCTGCAGAAGACGATGTCGAAGGAGTCGTCGGCGAACGGCAGGTGGGTGGCGGTCCCGAGCACCGACGGCACCACGATGCCCGTCTCCTCGTCGAGGCGGAGCGAGTGCTGGAGCTGGCGGTGGGACAGGTCGAGCCCGACCGCCCGGCCGCCGTGCGCCCGCACCCAGCGCGAGCACTGCCCGGCGCCGGAGCCGACCTCGAGCACGTCGCGCCCGGCGACGCCGCCCAGCACCCCGGCGGCTTCCTCGGTCAGTCCCTCGGGTCCCCAGACGAAGCCGGCGTCGCCGAGGAACGCGCCGTGGGTGGCCTGGTACTCGTCGGCGTAGGCGTCCCAGTCGGGCCCGTTGGCCCGGCGCGACTCCTCCTCGGTGACCGCGCGGCGGTCGGAGAAGATCGAGGGCGACAACGGCTGGTGGTGGCGCGAGTCGGGGGCGTCGGGGTCGGGGAGTCCGGCCTCAGTCACGGGGCGGTCACGGGGCGAGGGCCGGCGTACGACGCCGGGAGCCGGGGAGCCGGCCCACCAGGTCGCTCAGCGGGCCGACGGCGCGGTTGAGCCCGTCAGCGGCGTCGGACAGCTCGGGGATGAGCCCCGTGAGCGAGTCGAGCTGGGGCTTGATGTGCTCGAGGGTCTCGCCGAGCGAGACCAGCTGGTCGAGCGTGCCGCCCTCGGCGATGAGCTTGTCGACGAAGCCGTCGCGCACCAGCACCGTGTCGATGAGGCCGCCGGGCTCGGTCAGCCGGTCGACCGGGCCGCCGGGGGCCAGGAGCCGCTCGAGCACGCCCTCGTCGGCGACGAGCCGGTCGAGCGCCCCGCCGTCGGCGAGCAGGCGCTCGAGCGCGCCGTCGCGCGAGAGCAGCCGCACCAGCGGTCCGTCGTCGGCCATCAACCCGTCGAGGACGCCGTCGCGGGCGAGCAGCCGGCCCAGCGGGCGGTCGGGGTCGATCAGCTCGGTGATCGTGTTGGCCAGGCGCAGCGGGCCGCCGTCGTCGCGCACGAGCTCCATCAGCCGCGCGAGGTAGCCGCGCTCGCCGATGACCTCGAGCAGCAGCTCGGCGTAGCCGCCGGACCGGCGGATCGGGCCCTCGGGGGAGGAGAGGTGACCGACGGCGAGGGTGGCGCGGGTCGCGGCGACCGCGAGCCGCCACGGCAGCGTGGCCGCCTCGGCGAGCGTCGCGCCCAGGGTCGGCTGGTCGGCACGGACGACGGTGGCGCTGGTCACTCCTCCACCGTAGCCGGGACCTACCCTGGCCCGGTGGACTTCGCCTCGCTCGAGCCCCTCGCCGGCGGCTGGTCGGGCGAGACGTTCGTGGCCCGGGTCGGCGGCCCCGACGGCGAGCGCCAGGTGGTCCGGATCCACGCTCGCAACCCGGCGCGCGCCGAGGTCGACGCGGCGCTGCTGCGCCTGGTCCGCGGGCTGGTGCCGGTCGCCGACGTCCTCGAGGTGCGGCCGGCGTCGGGGGAGATGCCGGCGCTGCTGGTGACGTCGTACCTCCCCGGCGTGCGCGGCGACCTGCTGCTGCCCGAGCTCGACGACGCCTCCCTCGCCGCCGTCGGGCGCCGCGTCGGCGAGCTCGTCACCGTGCTGGGCGGCATGCCGACGCTCGGCGCCGGCGACCTCCACGGCGCCGGGCTGCGCATCGAGCCGTGGGACCTGCCCGACGGCCTGCCCGGCTGGGTCGAGCACCACGAGCCGTCCCTCGCGCACTGGACCGACGCCGAGCGCGCCGGCCTGCGGGACCTGGCCGAGCACTCGCAGGACCTGCTGGACACCGTCACCCGCACCTGCCTGGTGCACAGCGACCTCAACCCCAAGAACTTCCTCCTCGACCCCGACACCCTCGAGGTCACCGGCCTGCTCGACTGGGAGCACGCCCACGCCGGCCACCCCTTCACCGACCTCGGCAACGTCCTGCGCTTCGAGGACGCCCCGCCCTACCGCGACGCCGTCCTGGCGGCGTACCAGGACCGCCTCCGCACGCCGCCCGCCGAGGCCCTCGCCCTGGCCCGCGCCGCCGACCTGTGGGCGCTGGTCGACCTCGCCGCCCGGCGCGGCTCCAACCCGGTCGCCGACCGCGCCCACGACCTGCTGCGCGCCCGGGTCCTCAGGTGACACCACGTGGATAGAGGAGGTCGCCTGCGACCGTGGCGAGACCATCCGACCGCGACCGGCACCGCAACGGCAGTGAGCGACGTGCGTGGGTGCCCCCGCCGGTTTCGACACGCCCCGGCGCGCGGCGTAGACTCGGAACCTGCGCCAGAGGTCTGCCGTCGTCCCGTACGGAGCGGATCTCGGCTCGCTATCTCGTCTGATCGACGATCTCGGTAGTGAAACCGGGCCCTTGGCGTGCCCACACGACTTCTGTCCACCCCGAGGAACACATCCCCTTGACCACATTTGCTGCTCACCAGGACTACGACGCGCCCCAGGTGGCGATCAACGACATCGGGTCCGAAGCGGACTTCCTGGCCGCCATCGCCCTGACGATCAAGTACTTCAACGATGGCGACATCGTCGAGGGCATCGTCGTCAAGGTCGACCACGACGAGGTTCTTCTCGACATCGGCTACAAGACCGAGGGCGTCATCCCCTCCCGCGAGCTGTCCATCAAGCACGACGTCGACCCCGGCGAGATCGTCAAGGTCGGTGACGAGGTCGAGGCCCTCGTCCTCCAGAAGGAG
>JAOPXU010000207.1 GCA_025964985.1 Nocardioides sp. | reverse complement strand
GCCGTCGGGGTGTTCTCGGCCTGCGCGTTGGGCGAGAAGGCCGAGTAGGCCCCGCCCGTGATGAGCAGCGCGAGCAGGAGCACGGCGAGGCTCGCCAGCGGCTTGCGCCGGTGACGGGAGATCCGGCCGGCGGAGCGGTGGAGGAGTCGCACTGTTTTGTCCCTAGGTCGTCTCGTCGGGCGGGTCTGCGGTGCTGGCTACTTGATGAGGTAGATCGTGGCGAACAGCCCGATCCACACCACGTCCACGAAGTGCCAGTAGTAGGACACGACGATGGCGCTGACCGCCTGCTCGTGCGTGAACTTGCGGGCCAGGTAGGTGCGGCCGAGCACCAGGAGGAAGGCGATGAGTCCGCCGGTCACGTGGAGGCCGTGGAAGCCCGTCGTGAGGTAGAACATCGTGCCGTAGGCCGAGTCGGGGATCGTGATGCCCTCGTAGATCAGCTCGGCGTACTCGAGGGCCTGGCCGCCGATGAACACGGCGCCCATGAGGTAGGTGAGGATGAACCACTCACGCAGGCCCCACTTGCGGAAGTCGAGCAGCCCTCCCGAGCGCCCGACCTGGCCGCGCTCGGCGGCGAAGACACCGAGCTGGCAGGTCAGCGAGGACAGCACCAGGATCGTGGTGTTGGCCGCCGCGAACGGCACGTTGAGCGCCTCGGTGTTCTCGGCCCACAGCTCGGGGCTGACCGAGCGGATCGTGAAGTAGGAGGCGAAGAGAGCCGCGAAGAACATCAGCTCGCTGGAGAGCCAGATGATCGTGCCCACCGCGACCATGGACGGGCGGTCGTGGTGCCCGTGGAGTCGGGAGGCCGGGATGGTTGCAGTCGTCGCCACGGAGCCATTATGGCCCGCCCGTCCGGGCGAACCACCACCCCCCCGGCATCAGGGGTGCGCGTAATCTCACAAGCGTGGTCACACCGCTTTCGCTCGCCGCGCTCAGCGCCTCCGAGGTGCTCCCACGACTGACTCCGGGGGCCTTCTTCAGCGAGTGGTCGCTGGCTCCGCTGCCCCTGGTCGTGACCGTCTGGGCGGGGGGTCTCTACCTGCTCGGCGTGGCCAAGCTGCGCCGCCGCGGGGACCGCTGGCCGCCCGGCCGTACCGTGGCCTTCGTCGGCGCCGGGTTGGGGTCGTTCTACCTCGCGACGTCGTCGGGCCTGGCGGCGTACGACACGGCGCTGGTGAGCGTCCACATGGTCCAGCACATGGTGCTCTCGATGGTCGTGCCGCTCTTCCTGGCGCTGGGGGCGCCGGTGACGCTCGCGCTGCGCACGTTGCCGGCCCGGCCGCGGCGGTTGCTCCTGGCCGTTCTGCACTCGCGCGTGGCGCGGCTGCTGTCGTTCCCGCCGCTCACCTTCGGCCTCTACGTCGTTTCGCCGTGGGCGCTCTACTTCTCCGGCTGGTACCGCGCCTCGCTCGAGAACGTCTGGGTCCACGAGGCGATGCACGTGCACCTGGTGATGGTCGGCGCGCTGTTCTTCTGGCCGCTGATGGGCGTCGACCCGGTACCCGGACGCGTCGGCTACCCGTTCCGGGTGGCGCTCGCTGTGGGCACGCTCCCGTTCCACGCCTTCCTCGGCATCACGATCATGGGATCCACGACCCTGCTCGGCGGTGACTGGTACCCGTCGCTCAGCGAGGGCCCGATGGGCTCTTGGCTGCCCGACCCATACGCCGACCAGAACCTCGCCGGCGGCATCCTCTGGGGCGCCGGCGACCTCGTGGGGTTGTCGTTCTTCGTGGTGCTGTTCGTGCAGTGGGTCCGGCAGTCGATGGCCGAGGCCAAACGGGAGGACCGGCGGCTCGACCTGCTGGAGGCGCGCGAGGCCCGGGACGCCCGCGACCCGGTCTCGGCGCAGCCCGCTGGTGAGTAGGCGCGGCCGGTGCCGGGCGCGTGACGTGCGGCACTAGCATGACCGTCGTGACCGACGCCCCGTCCTCCTCGGCCCCCGCGCCCCGCCTCAGGGTGCTCGTCTACAGCAGCGACTCCTCCGTGCGCCAGCAGGTGATCCTGGCCCTCGGACGCCGCCCGCACCCCGACCTGCCCGAGGTCGAGTACATCGAGGTCGCGACCGAGCCCGTCGTCATCCAGAACATGGACGCCGGCCACGTCGCGCTCGCGATCCTCGACGGCGAGGCCGTCCCCGCCGGCGGCATGGGCATCGCCAAGCAGCTCAAGGACGAGATCTTCCGCTGCCCGCCGCTCCTCGTGCTGACCGGGCGGCCCTCGGACGCCTGGCTCGCGACGTGGTCACGCGCCGATGCCGCCGTACCCCACCCGATCGACCCGATCCAGCTCGGCGAGTCGGTCGTGGGGCTGCTTCGCTCGCGCGTCCCCGCGCAGCAGTGACCATGTGGCCGGACGTCCTGTCGGCCCTGGTGGCCCGCACGGACCTCTCGGCCGACCAGGCCGCCTGGGCGATGGGCGAGATCCTCGCCGGTGAGGCGACGCCGGCCCAGATCGCCGGGTTCGCGGTCGCGCTGCGCGCCAAGGGCGAGACGGTCGCCGAGGTGACCGGGCTCGCCGACGCGATGTACGCCCGTCGTACGCCGATCGCGGTCGAGGGCCGGCTGCTCGACGTCGTCGGCACCGGAGCCGACCGCTCCAACTCCGTCAACATCTCCACCATGGCCGCGATCGTCGCCGCCGGGGCCGGTGTCACCGTGGTCAAGCACGGCAACCGCTCGGCCTCCTCGCTCGCCGGCAGCGCCGACGTCCTCGAGGCCCTCGGCATCCGGCTCGACCTGCCGCCCGACCGGGTCGCGGCCGTCGCCGTCGAGGCCGGCATCACCTTCTGCTTCGCCGCCGCCTTCAACCCGGCCATGCGCCACACCGCCGTCCCGCGCCGCGAGCTCGGCATCGGCACGACGTTCAACTTCCTGGGGCCCTTGGCCAACCCGGTGCGGCCAGCCGCCCAGGCGATCGGCTGCGCCGACCCCCGCATGGTGCCCGTGATGGCCGGCGTCTTCGCCGCCCGCGGCTCCGACGCCTGGGTGTTCCGCGGCGACGACGGCCTCGACGAGCTGACCACCACGACCACCTCGACCGTCTACGTCGCGACAGGGGGGGAGGTGAGCGGGCCGGTGTCGGTCGACCCGGCCGCCCTCGGCCTCGCCCCCGCCACCACGGCCGACCTCGTCGGCGGCGACGCGGCCCACAACGCCGACGTCGTACGCCGCATGCTCGCCGGCGATGCGGGTCCGGTGCGTGATGCGGTCGTGCTCAACGCCGGTGCGGCGCTCGCCGTACACGCTGCGGACGGGTCTGACGTCATGGACGCGCTCGCCGCCGGGATGGAGCGGGCCGCCTCGGCCATCGACTCGGGAGCGGCGGAGTCGACGCTCGAGCGCTGGGTGGCCGCGGCCGCCTCGTGACCTACAGGTCGAGGACGAACTGGCGTCCGTCGGGCTGGAAGCCCACGCGCCCGTAGTAGGCGCCGACCATGTCGGGCGGGCTCAGCACGCGCCGGAAGCCGAGCGCCGACAGCACACCGCTGTCGCGCCACACGAACTCGCCCGGCGTGTGGTCGCGGAAGCGCGGGGTCACGTAGTCGAGGCGCACCCGCGCGGTGTCGCCGTCGGCGTCGAGCAGGACCACCCCGACCGTCTCGTCGCCCTTGAGCACCACGAAGGCGTGGTCGCGCTCGGCCACCGGCTCCCAGGTCGACCCCGGCTGGTAGCGGCGGATGTCCGCACCGTGGATCCTGAGCAGGTGGCGGAGGAAGGCGTCGTCGCGCCCGACCTCGATGACCTCGAACTTCGCTGTGTCGTGGCGCTCACGCAGGATCTTGACCAGGAACCAGACGTTGATGCCGCACAGCACGGCGTTCATCCCGACCATCGGCCAGACCTCGATGAACGCGTTGAAGAACAGCAGGATCACGCACGCGACGAGGTTGAGCGCCCGGAAGCGCAGCACGCGCGCCTGAAGCAGGGAAAACACGAGCAGGGCGCTGCCGCCCCAGCCGAGGACGTCGAGCCAGTCCACGGCTAGTCGAGGCCGAGGGAGAAGGCCGACTCGAGGTCGTGGCGCGAGTAGGCCCGGAAGGCGATGTGGGTCTCGGTCTCGCGCACGCCCTCGACCTTGTTGAGCCGGTCGGCGACGACGGACGCGACGTCGTCGTGGTTGCGCACGCGGACCATGGCGATGAGGTCGATCTGGCCGGTCACCGAGTAGACCTCGCTGATCCCGTCGATCGCCGCGATGGCCTCGGCCACCTCGGGGATCCGGTCGACCGCGGCCTTGACGAACACGATGGCGGTGATCATGCGCACACGTTAGTGCGCGGCGAACGCCGCTGGCTCGGCGACGGTCGCGTGCCGCGCGAGCTGGCGCGTCGCACCCTCGATCGGGCATGTCCACTCACCGTCGATGTCGACCAGCCGTACGGCGGGCGCCTCCAGCCAGCGCAGGATGCGCTCGGTCTCCTCGGCGGTCGCGGCCGGCGTCGGGCCGGTCGTGCCGTCTGCCGGCGCGACCGTCTCGGCCAGCGCCTTGAGCTCGGCGACGAAGGCGTGGGCGTCGGCACCGGAGGGGATCACGCCGGCCGCTGCGAGACGGCCGTAGCGGATGACGTGGACGGCCCAGCGTCCGTCCTCCTCGCGCCGGGTGGCGGTGACCTCCGGGCAGTGGGTGAGCGACGTCAGCCGCTGGGTGCGGGCAGCGGCTCGGACGAACGAGGCCAGCCGGTCGCGGTGGACACCCGCCTCCTCGAAGCGCTCCTCGGCCGCGAGCGCGGCCATCCGGTCGTTGACCAGCTCGACGACGTCGTCGGGACGGCGCAGCAGCGTCTCGCGGAGCTGGCGGACCACGGCGGCGTAGGTGTGCTCGTCGACGCTGCCGTCGCACGGCGACAGGCACCGTCCGAGCTCGGCCAGGACGCACGCGGTGCGGGACGGCCGTCGTCCGAACCGCTCGGAGCACTGACGGACCGGGAACGTGTCGTGCAGCGCAGCCAGGCACTTCTCGGCGGCCTTGCGGGAGTTGAAGGGCCCGAGGTAGTCGGCGTCGTCGTCGAGCACCCGGCTCACCAGCGATAATCGCGGCCAGGGCTCACGGGTGAGCTTGACGAAGGTCGTCTTCTCGGGGAACTTCGAGCGCCGGTTGTAGGAAGGCTTGTGCTGGGCGATCAGGCGCAGCTCGCGCACCTCCGCCTCGAGCGGCGTCGCGCACTCGACCGCGGTCACCCGCGAGGCCAGCCTGACCATCTCGCCCATGCGCGACCGCGTCTCGGAGGCCGTGAAGTAGGAGCGCACGCGCTTGCGGACGTCGCGCGACGTGCCGACGTAGAGCACGCGGTCGGCGTCGTCGCGGAAGAGGTAGACACCGGGGGAGTGGGGCAGCCCGTCGGCCAGGTGCCGCTTCT
>JAOPXU010000165.1 GCA_025964985.1 Nocardioides sp. | reverse complement strand
ATGCCGCACTGCGGGCTCCGCCCGACTCTGCCGCTTAGCGGGGGCCTCGCGGTACCGGGTAGCCGCTACCGTGAGGTTGTGGCGGCACGATCAGCGCGTGACGAGGCTCGTCGCGTCGTAGCGGCCTATCACGAGACTCAGCTGCTCCAGCTAGTGGATCGTGTCGGGGTCGCGGTCGATCAGGTTCGATCGGGCGTCCTCAGCTCGTTTGAGGCCGATCGGGTGCTGTTTCAGTACAGCGGGGCTGCGAAGGAACTGTGGAAGTTTTGCAACTCACCTTCTGATGTCGAGTTCACCGCGCAGGCCATCCGTGACGGGGTTTCGATCGACTGGTGGGAACGAGGCGTGCCAGACCGTCGGTCATCGTGACGCGGTCACGATGCTGGCAATGGACATCTCGGTCATCGGCTGGGGTGCGATCTTGGCGGGTTGGTGGAGGGCGGCGGCTGACGTCGCTCGTGTGAAGCAACGCCGGCGCGTGGAGTCGTGGGTCTCTCCGTCGCTATGTCCTCGACCTCAACTGTGAGGAGCATGCGCGAGGCGTCGCGGCAGAGCATCGTGATCTCCGTCGAGATGTCGTTGCCCTCAATGATGAACTCGAGGGTGGCGTCGTCGGTGTAGTAGCTGCGCAGGTGCCGTTCGAGGTCCTGAGGCGTGGCCTCGAGGAGCCCGAGCCGGGTCGCGAGCGCCACGATGTCGCGCGCGTCCTTGGCTCGTTGGGCGATGAGCTTGGTTGCGAGGAGGAATCCGTCGTCGGCGTAGGTGACGCGCAGCCCGGGCCGGTCGGGTCGATCAAGCACACCGGCTGGCAGCGGTGGCATCCACATCTTCGCGTCCGGGTTGAGCCACCCGGGCGGCAGCCCACGCTCGCGCCCCAGTCGGTGCGCTTCGTCGAGGACCTCTTGATCGCGCGTCACGGCGTCGATGTCGAGGGTCAGCCGACCCTCGCGTGCGCCGGTGGCCGCGATCGCGGCACCGCCCACGACGAAGACGGAGGCAGCTACACCGCGTTCGCGTAGCCGACGGTCGAGCTCGGCGAGCAGGTCGGCTGTCTCGCGGGCATCGAACTCGTACGGCTCCCGGATCGGGCTCATGCCGTGACCATGTCGCGTGCAGGCACATAGACGTTGAGCCTGCGCAACCACTGCGGCGTCTGCGCCTCGACGCGTGTTGGGCTCAGGAAGGGATGCTCCGGCATCCAGGGAGTCTCCAGCGGCTCGACGCGGGTCCAGCCCGGCGCGTCGAGCCCTAGACGCTCGTACTCCTGCGCGGCTATCGCTGCCAGCAGTGTGTTCCACTCGAGGGAGCCGGCACTGCCGGGCTCGGCTTCCCAGGCTCCGCGGAGGGTTTCGTCCTCTCCGGACAAGATTGTCGTCAGGTGGTCGCGTCCTTGCAGCAACATCCGCCAGACCCAGTCGGTCTCCCCCGCGTTGCCACGCTGGCTCATCGCCACCGCCGTCGCAGGAGCTGACATGAGCCCGTGCCGGGCTGCTGTGTCGAGGGCGCGCGCCAGACGAACGGCGCGAAAGCACCACCAGGCCGAGGGCCGGGTGTGCCCGCTGAGGTACGTCGACAGCCTGGGTGGCGACGTGCCCAGGGCTCGAGCGAATGCGGCCTGGCTCATCCCGCTGGTGTCGACGGCCTGCCGCAGCAGGTCGACAACCTGTCGGGTGTCTTTGTCGATCGCAGGCAGCATGAGACGATCATACGTTATCAAATCTGATAACGCGCATGCGTGAGGCGAGCTCGCAATCCACTCACGCCCATGCTCGTCCGAGGCTGTGGACGTGGAATCCGACAGCAGCGAGACGGCAGAGTCTGCCGAGAAACTGCCGAGAAGCGGTCGACGGGCAACGCAAGAGGCGGCTTCCGGATCTCTCCGAAAACCGCCTCTGACCTGCGATGATGCACTTGTAGCGGGGGCAGGATTTGAACCTGCGACCTCTGGGTTATGAGCCCAGCGAGCTACCGAGCTGCTCCACCCCGCGCCGGTGAAGAGAACGTTACCGGAGGGGGTCCGACGGCCCAAATCCGGGGTCGGCGTCGGCCGCCGGGAGCAGCTCCGGACGCCAGTGCGCGGCCGCCCTGCTGAACGCCACGGGATTGACGACGTGCCGGTCAAGCTGGACCGGGTCGAGGCCGCGGCGGACCAGGACAAGGGCCCAGTCGGGACTGGTCGGCTCGGAGCGGACCTCGAAGGTGGTCACGTCGTTGGTGAGGTCGAAGGTGCGCCGCAGGTCGCCGAGGCGCACGTAGAGCACACCCTGGTCGAGCTGCACCTCGGAGTTGCGCCCGCCGAGGAAGACCACCACGAACGCCGCGATGAGCGCGACGAAGAGCGGGATCAGCACCACCGCGGAGAAGCCCGAGCCGATGAGCAGGCCGGCGGCGGTCAGCGCACCGAGCGCCGCGACACCGGTGGCGACCAGGACCGGGACCCGGTGGTTGCGCACCTCGGTGTAGTCGCCCTGGGCGGCCACGACCGCTGCGGAGCCGGCCGGCTCGGGCTCCTCGGGTGCTGCGTCGGCCTGCTCGGTGGTCACACCCGCCTCGGGGCGCAGCCGGGCGGTGAGCCGTCGGCCGAGGCCGCTGAGCTGGCTGGACACCAGGTCACGGGGACCAGCGGTGCGCGCAGGCGCTGACGCGTCGGTGGAGGGCGGCAGGACGACGGGACGCACCGGTGGCAGGACGCGGGTCGGCCCGTCGGTGACCGAGGCGTTTGCAGCGGCCGCGGCCACCTGCTCCTCCCCCGGTACGTCGACCACCTCGGGCTCCACGTCGACGACCGGCTCAGCGGGCCCGGCGACCCCGGTGGGCTCAGCGGGCCCGGCGACCTCGGTGGGCTCGGAGGGCTCAGCAGCCTCGGACACGTCCGGCTCGGGCGGTGCGGGCGCCTCGACGACCTCGGCCGCAGCCGCCTCGACGGCAGCGGGCGCGGTGACGGGACGCGGCACGGCGAGCAGCCGGGCGCGGGCCTCGGCGAGCTGGATGGCCAGGTCGGCGGCACGGGTCTCGGCCTCGGCGCGGGCCTGGGCGTGGCGGGCGGCGGTCCGTTCGGCGTCGGCACGCGCCTGGGCCTGCTGGGCGGCCTCGCGCTTGGCCGAGGACAGCTGCTCCTGGGCGATGCGCAGCGACTCGCGGTGCTCGCTGAGCAGCGACTCGGCCTGCTGGTGCACGTCGCGCACGCGGAGCTCGGCCTCGCGCCGCTGCTGGGAGGCGGCCTCGGCGACGACGGCCATCTCGCGGGCCGACTCCTCGGCCTCGAGCCGGGCACGGGAGGCCTTCTTGGCGGCGTCCTCGACCGAGACGCGCAGCTGGTTGGCCAGGCGCGCCTCCTCGGAGGCGGAGGCGGCCTGCTCCTGGCTGGACGCAGCGATCCGGTTGGCCTCGACGACGAGCTCGATCTGATCGCGCGCCTTGACCTCGGCCTGCTGACGATCGAGGAAGGCCTGCTCGGCGAGCGCGGCACCCTCCGTGGCGGCGGCCTCGGCGAGCTGGCGCTGCTCGAGGGCGCGGGTGGTGAAGGCGGTGAACTCCTCGGCGCTCGCGGTGGCGGCCTCAGAGACCTCGCGGGCGCGCAGCTCGGCGTCCATCGCGGCCTGGTGGGCCTCGGCGGCCAGCCCGGCGTGGCGGCTGGCGGCCCGCTCGGCCTCGCCGCGGGCACGGGTCTGCTCCTGGGCGTTCTCCTGCAGGACCGAGCGCTCCTGCTCGACGCGCTCGACGAACGTCACGAACTCGGCGGCAGAGCGGCGGGCGGCCTCGGCGGTGTCACGGGCGACCTCCTCGGCGCGGGTGCGCTCGAGCTGGGCGCTGCGGGCGAGCTCGGCCTGGGCGGCCGCGGACTCGTCGGCGAGACGGCGGGCCTCGGCCATCTCGGCGACGCGGGCCTCGATCGCACGACGCTCGTCGGTGGCCTGGCGGGCGAACACCGCGTGCTCCTCGGCGGCGGTGGCGGCCGACGCTGCGACCTGCTGGGCCAGCTCGGCGGCCTCGGTGGCCTCGATGTGGGCGGCGCGGGCGAGGTCGGCCTGCTCGGCGGCCACCTCCTCGGCGCGGGTGCGGGCCTTGGTCTGCTCGCTCGCCGCGGCCTGCAGCTCGTCGCGGTCGCGTCCGGCGCGGGTGACGAAGGTGGCGTACTCCTCGGCCGAGGCGCTCGCGGTGTCGGCGAGCTCGCGGGCGCGCTCCTCGGCCTGGGTGCGGGCCAGCATCGCCTGCTCGGCCAGCGCCGACTGCTCGGCGGCCGACTGCTCGGCGGCCCGTCGGGCCGCGGCAAGCTCGGTCAGGGCCGCCTCGGCGGTCTCGCGCTCGGCGAGGGCGTGGCGCGCGAACGCCGCGTGCTCCTCGGCCTTGGCGGAGGCCTGCTCGGCGACGCTACGGGCGCGCAGCTCGGCGTCGCGCACCGACTGCTGGGCCTCGGCCGCGAGGGTGGCCTGCCGCTGGGCGGCCTCCTCGGCTG
>JAOPXU010000075.1 GCA_025964985.1 Nocardioides sp. | reverse complement strand
CCGCAAGCAGGGCCTCGTCATCGACTCCTCCGTCACCCGCAACGTCGCCGGCGTCATCCGCCGCGGCATCGCGAAGGCCGGCCTCATCACCTCCGCGATGGAGAACAAGGCCGCCGGCCCCTGGGCCTCGCGCCTCGAGGTGAAGACCAGCGCGCTGGACATGAACGCGGCCACCATGAGCGGCGGCAACCAGCAGAAGGTGGTCATCGCCAAGTGGCTGGCCACCCAGCCGCGCCTGCTGATCATCGACGAGCC
Source organism: Nocardioides sp. (assembly GCA_025964985.1). Classification (GTDB taxonomy): domain Bacteria; phylum Actinomycetota; class Actinomycetes; order Propionibacteriales; family Nocardioidaceae; genus Nocardioides. The sequence continues at coordinate 8,502 of JAOPXU010000075.1, read as the reverse complement.
CACCCGCGGCATCGACGTCGGCACCAAGGCCGAGGTGCACCGGCTCCTCTCCGAGCTGGCCGGCCAGGGCCTCGCGGTCCTGATGATCTCCAGCGAGCTGCCCGAGGTGCTCGGCATGGCCGACCGCGTCCTGGTCGTCTGCGAGGGCCGGATCACCGCCGAGCTCGACCGCAGCGAGGCCACCCCCGAGACCGTGATGGCGGCCGCGACCGGGATGCGTCCCGACCAGGTCCACGTCGAGCGCGACACCGTGCTCGTGGAAGAGGTGACGGCATGACCACCGTGCTGGACAAGACCCCGGAGGCCTCCGGCCCCGGCCACCAGGGCGGGCCCGCCCGCCGCGGCCCGGCCCCCGGCCGGCTGCTCGGCGACCTGCTCCGCTCGCGCGAGATCGCCGTCCTGGCGGTGCTCCTGCTGCTGGTCCTCGTGGCCACGGTGCGCAGCGACGGCTTCCTGCGCGGCGACAGCTTCCGCGACCTGCTGCTGACCCCGAGCATCCTGCTCCTGCTCGCCGCCGGTCAGACCCTCGTGGTCATCACCCGCAACGTCGACCTCTCGGTCGGCTCCATCCTCGGCCTCTGTGCCTACTGCACCGGCGACCTGATGGCCCAGGGCAGCTCGCCGATGGTGGCGGTGCCCGCCGCGATCGCGCTCGGCGCCCTGCTCGGCGCCGTCAACGGCGTCGTCATCGCCTTCGGCCGCGTGCCCGCCCTGGTGATCACCCTCGGCACCATGCTCGCCTTCCGCGGCCTGCTCCTGCGCTGGGTCGGCAGCGACCGCGTCGACGCCGCGGAGATGTCGCCCGGCTTCCTCGACCTCGGCACCGCCCGCGTCCTCTCGATCCCGGTGCTCACGATCATCGCCCTCGTCGTCGTGGTGGCGGTCGGCTACTACCTGCGCACCGCCCGCAGCGGCCGCGAGCTGTACGCCGTGGGGTCCGACCCTGACGCCGCCGCGCTCTACGGCCTGCCGATCCGCCGCCGCGTGCTCGGCGCGTTCATCGCCTCGGGCGCCCTGGCCGGGCTGGCCGGCGTCCTCTGGGCGGCCCGCTACGGCGGTGTCTCGTCCAACGCCGGCGAGGGCATCGAGCTGCAGGCCATCGCCGCGGCCGTCATCGGCGGCGTCGCGATCTTCGGCGGCAGCGGGACCGTGTGGGGGGCCGCCGTCGGCGCCTTCCTCCTGGTCACCATCGACCGGGCCCTGCCCATCCTCGGCGTCCCGAGCTTCTACCAGCAGGCCGTCGTCGGCGCGCTGATCGTCGGCGCCATCACCCTCGACCGCGTGCTCACCACACGCGCCCAACGCCGCGCCGTCGCGGCCCGGGAGGACCAGTCGTGAGCACCTCGACCCTCGACCGCGCCGTCGACGAGCGCACCTACGCCTCCTACGGCCGCCCGCTGCTGTGGCGCGTCGTCGCCACCCGCGAGTTCGCCGTGATCGCGCTGCTCGTCGCCGTCTTCATGTACTCCCGCGTCAACATCGAGAACTTCGACGGCCCGCTGACGGTCTACTTCCTCTTCCTGCAGTCCGCGCCGATCATGCTGATCGCGCTGCCGATGACCCTGGTCATCATCACCGGCGAGATCGACCTGTCGGTGGCCAGCAACATGGCGCTCACCGGCGCCGTCCTCGGCACCGCCTACAGCACCTGGGACCTCCCGATCGGGGTCGCGCTGCTCCTGGGCCTGGCGACCGGCGTCCTGTGCGGCCTGCTCAACGGCGTCCTGGTCGCCTACGTCGGGCTCCCGTCGATCGCGGTCACCATCGGCACCCTGGCGCTCTACCGCGGCCTGGCCGAGGGCGTGCTCGGCACCGAGGCCATCGGCGACTACCCCGACCGGTGGACCGACCTCACCAAGGAGCGGATCGTCGACGGCTCCAGCTACCCGATGGTGCTGATCCCGTTCGTCGTGCTCGCGATCGCCTTCGGCCTGCTGCTGCACTTCTCGTCGTTCGGCCGCGGCGTCTACGAGATCGGCCTCAACGACGAGGCGGCCCGCTTCACCGGGGTCGACATCGTGCGCACCAAGCTGGTCGTCTTCGTGCTCAGCGGCGCGGTCGCCGGGTTCGCCGGGCTCTACCAGACCCTCTACGCCGGCGTCGCCCGCGGCGACTCCTCGCAGAACCTCGAGCTGCAGGTGATCGCGGCCGTGCTGCTCGGCGGGGTCTCGATCTTCGGCGGCCGCGGCTCCCTGCTCGGCGTCGTCGCCGGCGTGCTGCTCATCGCCGTCATCAACTCCGCGATGCGCCTCGACGGCGTCCGCTCCGAGGTCACCGACATCATCATCGGCTCGCTGCTGGTGGTCTCGGTGGTCGCTCCCATGCTCCTGACCTGGGTCTCCGGGCTCGTCCCCGGTCGGGCACGACGGAAGACGGACCAGCCGTCGACCGCCACCACCCCCACCACCCCCTCCATTGACGAGACAGGGTCCGGCTCCGACGGACCGTCGCTCGGCTCGTAACCAGCTCGACGAAAGGCAACAACATGCTGAACAAGACGCGGCGGCTCTCCGCCCTGGCGGTCCTGACCCTGACGGCCTCGATGGCGCTCACCGCGTGCGGTGGCGACGACGACGGCGGCAGCAGCGACGGCGGCAGCGGTGGCGGTGGCGGCGACAGCAGCTCCATGACGATGATCCCCAAGTCGCTCGGCAACCCCTACTTCGACGCGAGCACCGCGGGCGCCCAGCGCGCCGCCGGTGAGTTCGACGCCACCGTTGAGGAGGTCGGCCCCGGCGCCGGCGACGCCGGTCCTGACTCGCAGGTCGAGTACATCCAGACCGCCACCCAGCAGGGCGTCGGCTCCCTGGTGATCTCGGCCAACGACCCTGCCGCCCTGTGCGACTCGATCGAGCAGGCGCAGGAGGTCGACATCAAGGTCGTCACCTTCGACTCCGACACCGAGTGCCGCGACGTGTTCGTGAGCCAGGCCGACGCCCAGGGCATCGCCACCAAGCAGATCGAGCTGATCGCCGACCAGATCGGCGGCGCGGGCGACATCGCGATCCTGTCGGCGGCCGCCAACGCCACCAACCAGAACGAGTGGATCAAGCTGATGGAGGAGGACCTCGCGGCCAACTACCCCGACATCAACCTCGTCGCGACGGTCTACGGCGACGACGACGACCAGAAGTCGTTCGACGAGACCGCTGCCCTGCTGCAGGCCAACCCCGACCTCAAGGGCATCGTCTCGCCGACCACGGTCGGCATCGCCGCCGCGGCCCGCTACCTGCAGGACTCCGAGTTCAAGGGCAAGGTCGCGCTCACCGGCCTCGGCGCCCCCAGCCAGATGAAGACGTTCGTCGAGGACGGCACCGTCACCGAGTTCGCCCTGTGGAACCCCGACCAGCTCGGCTACCTCGCGGCGTACACGGCGCAGGCGCTCGTCAACGGCGACATCACCGGCGAGGAGGGCGACACCTTCACCGCCGGTGAGCTCGGCGAGTACACCGTCGGCGCCGAGGGCGTCGTCGTCCTGGGCGACCCGTTCGTCTTCGACGCCGAGAACGTCAACGACTTCAAGTTCTGACACCCGACCGCAGGGACAGGGAGCGACCGTGCCCCGCTACTGCTTCACGCTCCAGGTCCGCCCGGAGCTGAAGGACGAGTACGTCGAGCGCCACGCCGCGGTGTGGCCCGACATGCTCGCCGCGCTCGCCGCGACCGGCTGGCGCCACTACTCCCTGTTCCTGCGCGAGGACGGGCTCCTCGTCGGGGTCGTCGAAGCCGACGACCTCGACGAGGCCCAGCAGGCCATGGCGGCCACCGACGTCAACCGGCGCTGGCAGGCCGAGATGGCGCCGTACTTCGCCGAGATCGACGGCCGCGCGCCCGACGAGGGCTTCGTGCGCCTCACCGAGGTCTTCCACCTCGAGACCCAGCTCGAGTCACACCCCACGACCGCAGAAGGCTGACATGTCCCACTTCCCGTCCCCGCTCGACCGCCTCGCCATCGAGGTGCCGTCGTGGGCCTACGGCAACTCCGGCACCCGCTTCAAGGTGTTCGGCTCCGCCGGCACGCCCCGCTCGGTCGAGGAGAAGATCGCCGACGCCGCGGTCGTGCACCGGCTGACCGGCCTCGCACCCTCGGTGGCCCTGCACATCCCGTGGGACCTCGTCGACGACTTCGGTGCGCTGCGCACCCACGCCGAGGAGCAGGGCGTCCGGCTCGGCACGATCAACTCCAACACCTTCCAGGACGACGACTACAAGCTCGGCGCCCTCACCCACACCGACGCGAAGGTGCGCCAGAAGGCGATCGACCACCACTTCGAGTGCATCGACGTGATGCTCGCGACCGGGTCGCGCGACCTCAAGATCTGGCTCGCCGAGGGCAGCAACTACCCGGGCCAGGCCGACCTGCGCGGTCGCCAGGACCGGCTCGCCGAGTCGCTCGCCACCATCTACGAGCGCCTGGTCTCGGTCGGCGAGGAGCAGCGCCTGGTCCTCGAGTACAAGTTCTTCGAGCCGGCGTTCTACCACACCGACGTCCCCGACTGGGGCACGTCGTACGCCCAGGTGGTCGCCCTCGGCGAGCGCGCCCACGTGTGCCTCGACACCGGTCATCACGCCCCCGGCACCAACATCGAGTTCATCGTCATGCAGCTGCTCCGGCTCGGCCGGCTCGGCTCCTTCGACTTCAACTCCCGCTTCTACGCCGACGACGACCTCATCGTCGGCGCGGCCGACCCGTTCCAGCTGTTCCGGATCATGGCCGAGGTCATCCGCGGCGGCGGCCTCGACGAGGACAGCGAGGTCGCGTTCATGCTCGACCAGTGCCACAACATCGAGGACAAGGTCCCCGGCCAGATCCGCTCGGTGCTCAACGTCCAGGAGATGACGGCCCGCGCGCTGCTCATCGACCGCGACGCGCTCACCGCCGCCCAGGAGGCCGGTGACGTCCTCGGCGCCCACGAGGTCTACATGGACGCCTTCTCCACCGACGTACGACCCGCCCTCGCCGCCTGGCGCGAGGAGCGCGGCCTGCCGGGCTCACCGATGCGCGCCTACGCCGAGTCCGGCTACCAGCGCGAGATCGAGGAGTCCCGCGTCGGCGGCACCCAGCTGAGCTGGTAGCCGGGCTGGCTGTCTGCGCTCGCTCCGCTCGCGCGGGCGCGCCGCCTTGAGCGGCCGTCTTCCCTCCTCGCTCGCACGTTCCGCTCGTTCCTCGCTCCACGCACTCGCTCGTCAGTCCAGACGCCCGCGCGGCGCGCCGGGTCGTACCTCACTCCTCAGACACCGCTCCCCACTCGAAAGACGTGAAAGGCACCATGACCAACCCTGCTGCAGCCGAGCTGATCGCCCGGTCCAACCGCCTCGGCGCCGACCCCAAGAACACCAACTACGCGGGCGGCAACACCTCGGCGAAGGGCACCGAGACCGACCCGGTCACCGGTGAGCCCGTCGAGCTCCTCTGGGTCAAGGGCTCCGGCGGCGACCTGGGCACGCTCCAGGAGTCCGGCCTCGCGGTGCTGCGCCTGGACCGGATGCGCGCCCTCGTCGACGTCTACCCCGGCCTCGAGCGCGAGGACGAGATGGTGGCGGCGTTCGACTACTGCCTGCACGGCAAGGGTGGTGCGGCGCCGTCGATCGACACCGCGATGCACGGCCTCGTCGACGCCGCCCACGTCGACCACCTCCACCCCGACTCCGGCATCGCGATCGCGACCGCCAAGGACGGCCAGGAGCTGACCACCACGGTCTTCGGCGACCAGGTCGTCTGGGTGCCGTGGCGTCGTCCGGGCTTCCAGCTCGGCCTCGACATCGCCGAGATCAAGGAGAAGAACCCGCAGGCCGTCGGCTGCGTCCTCGGCGGCCACGGCATCACCGCGTGGGGCGACACCAGCGACGAGGCCGAGAAGAACTCGCTGTGGATCATCGACACCGCCGCGGCCTACATCGCCGAGCACAGCCGGCCCGAGCCGTTCGGTCCGCCGCTCGAGGGGTACGCCGCCCTGACGGCCGACGAGCGCCGCGCGAAGGCCGCCGCCCTCGGCGCCACCATCCGCGGGATCGCCAGCCAGGACCGGCCGATGGTCGGGCACTTCACCGACTCCGACGTCGTCCTCGACTTCCTGGCCTCCTCCGAGCACCCGCGCCTCGCGGCGCTGGGCACCAGCTGCCCCGACCACTTCCTGCGCACCAAGGTCAAGCCGCTCGTGCTCGACCTGCCGGCGTCGGCCTCCGTCGAGGAGTCGATCGTGAGGCTCAAGCAGCTGCACGTCGCCTACCGCGAGGACTACCAGGGCTACTACGACCGCAACGCCACCCCCGACAGCCCCGCCATCCGCGGCGCCGACCCGCTGGTCGTGCTGGTGCCGGGCGTCGGGATGTTCAGCTACGGCAAGGACAAGCAGACCGCCCGCGTGGCCGGCGAGTTCTACACCAACGCCATCAACGTCATGCGCGGCGCCGAGGGCCTGTCGACGTACGCCCCGATCGACGAGGCGGAGAAGTTCCGCATCGAGTACTGGGCGCTCGAGGAGGCCAAGCTGCAGCGGATGCCCGCGCCCAAGCCCCTGGCGACCCGCATCGCGCTGGTCACCGGTGCGGCCGGCGGCATCGGCAAGGCCACCGCCAAGAAGCTCGCCTCGCAGGGTGCCTGCGTCGTCGTCGCCGACCTCGACCTCGCCAGGGCCGAGGCCGCCGCGGCCGAGATCGGCGAGTCCGACGTCGCGATCGGCGTGGCCGCTGACGTCAGCAAGGCCGACGCCGTGCAGGCCATGATCGACGCCGCCGTCCTCGCGTTCGGCGGCCTCGACCTGGTCGTCAACAACGCCGGGCTGTCGCTGAGCAAGAGCCTGCTCGAGACCACCGAGGCCGACTGGGACCTGCAGCACGACGTGATGGCCAAGGGCTCGTTCCTGGTCTCCAAGGCCGCGGCCAAGGTGCTCATCGAGCAGGACATGGGCGGCGACATCGTCTACATCTCCAGCAAGAACTCGGTCTTCGCCGGCCCCAACAACATCGCCTACTCCGCCACCAAGGCCGACCAGGCCCACCAGGTGCGGCTGCTGGCCGCCGAGCTCGGCGCCCACGGCGTCAAGGTCAACGGCGTCAACCCCGACGGCGTCGTCGCCGGCTCCGGCATCTTCGCCTCCGGCTGGGGCGCCAACCGCGCCGCCGTCTACGGCGTGGAGGAGAAGGACCTCGGCAAGTTCTACGCGCAGCGCACGATCCTCAAGCGCGAGGTCCTGCCTGAGCACATCGCCAACGCGGTGTTCGTGCTCTGCGGTCCCGACATGACCCACACCACCGGCCTGCACGTGCCGGTCGACGCGGGTGTCGCCGCTGCCTTCCTGCGCTGATGGGCGCGACGGTGCGGGTCGCCGCGGTCGACCTCGGGGCCACCAGCGGCCGGATCATGGCCGGCACCGTCGGTCCTGACCTGCTGCAGCTCGAGGAGGTGCGCCGCTTCCCCAACGGGGGCGTGCGGGCCAACGGGTCACTGTTCTGGGACGTCCTCGGCATCCACCGCGAGATGCTCGCGGGGCTGCGGGAGGTCTCCCGGACCGGCGCGCTCGACGGCGTCGGCATCGACTCCTGGGCCGTCGACTACGGACTGCTCGACCGCGACGGTGACCTGCTCGGCAACCCCTACAGCCACCGGGACTCCCGCACCGACGGCGTCATGGAGAAGGTCGCCGCCGAGGTCGACCCCGCCGAGCTGTACGCCGTCACCGGCCTGCAGCAGCTGCCCTTCAACACGCTCTACCAGCTGATCGCGGCGCAGGGCACGGCCGCGCTCGAGTCGGCGCAGACGATGCTGCTGCTGCCCGACCTGCTCGGCTACTGGCTGACCGGCGAGATCGGGGCCGAGCGCACCAACGCCTCGACCACCCAGCTCTACGACGTCAGCACCGGCGAGTGGGCGCTCGACCTCGCCAAGCGCCTCGGGGTGCCGTGGTCGATCCTGCCGCCGATCCGCGAGGCCGGTGACGTCGTGGGCCCGATGCGCAACGAGGCCGGGCGCCACCTGGGCCTGCGCGGCCGGGTGCCGGTCGTGGCGGTCGGCTCGCACGACACGGCGTCGGCCGTGGTCGGCGTACCGGCGCGGGCGGACGAGGAGTTCGCCTACATCTCCTCGGGCACCTGGTCGCTCGTCGGCCTCGAGCTCGACCGGCCGGTGCTCACCAACGCGGCGCGCCAGGCCGACTTCACCAACGAGGTCGGTGTGGATGGCACCATCCGCTTCCTCAAGAACGTCATGGGCCTGTGGGTGCTGTCCGAGTCGGTGCGCACCTGGCAGGAGCAGGCGGTGCCCGGCACCGACCTGGTCACCCTGCTCACGGCCGCCGCAGCGGCGCGGCCGCTCACCACCGTCGTCGACATCAACGACGCGCGGCTGCTGCCGCCCGGCGACATGCCGGCACGGATCGCGACGCTGGCCCGCGAGACGGGGGAGCCCGTGCCCCGCACGCCGGTCGAGACGGTGCGCTGCATCCTCGACAGCCTCGCCCTGGCCTACCGCCGCCACCTGCGTACGGCGGCCGAGCTGGCCGG
>JAOPXU010000070.1 GCA_025964985.1 Nocardioides sp. | reverse complement strand
TGATGGCGATGTGCGAGGCGTTCGGCGACACCCCCCACGTCAACCTCGAGGTCCTCATCGGCCAGATGGTCAACCTGGTGCGCGACGGCGAGCCGCTGCGGATGTCCAAGCGCGCCGGCACCCTCATCAACATCGACGACCTCGTCGAGGCGATCGGCGTCGACGCATCGCGCTACGCCCTGGCGCGCTACTCCTCCGACTCGACGATCGACATCGACCTCGAGCTGTGGACGCGCAAGTCCAACGACAACCCGGTCTTCACCGTCCAGTACGCCCACGCCCGGGTCTCCAGCCTGCTGCGCAACGCCGTCCAGTACGCCGTCGTGGCCGAGTCCCACCCCGAGCTGCTGACCCACGAGAAGGAGGGCGTGCTGCTGCGGTCGCTCGCCGACTTCCCGAAGGTCGTGGCCAGCGCCGCCGACCTGCGCGCCCCCCACCGGGTCGCGCGCTACCTCGAGGACCTGGCCGGCACCTACCACCGCTTCTACGACAACTGCCGTGTGCTGCCGATGGGCGACGAGGAGATCACCGACCTCCACCGCGCCCGCCTGATGCTCGTCGACGCCACCCGCGTCGTGCTGGCCAACGGACTCGCCCTGCTCGGGGTCTCGGCCCCCGAGCGGATGTAGGCAGCCCCTCACCGTCCCCTCCCGCGCCCCGGTCGGTGGCGCAGGAACCCCGGAAGGAACCCGATGAGCACCACCCACGAGGCCGGCTGGGCCCACGCGTCCGGCGCGCTGCGCGGACCCGCCTGGCTGTCACCCCCGCGCGACCCCAACGCCCTGGTGCCGCAGCTGTGGAGCACCACCGCCCACAAGCGCGACGGCGACCTCGTCGTCGGCGGCGTCGCGGTGGCCGACCTGGTCGCCGAGCACATGACGCCGGCCTACGTCCTCGACGAGGTCGACTTCCGCTCCCGGGCTCGGGCGTTCCGCGACGGCTTCGCCGACTACGACGTCTACTACGCCGCCAAGGCGTTCCTCTGCACCGCGGTCGCCCGCTGGGTCGCTGAGGAGGGCCTGCACCTCGACGTGTGCAGCGACGGCGAGCTGTCCGTCGCGCTGCGCGCCGGGGTCGACCCCGCGCGGATCGAGTACCACGGCAACAACAAGACCTACCCCGAGCTGCGGCGCGCCGTCGTGACCGGCGTCCGCCGCATCGTCGTCGACTCGGCCACCGAGATCGAGCGCCTCGCGCAGATCACCGCCGACCTCGGCACCAGGCAGGGCGTGATGATCCGGGTGACCGCTGGCGTCGAGGCCCACACCCACGAGTACATCGCGACCGCCCACGAGGACCAGAAGTTCGGCTTCTCGATCACCAGCGGCGACGCCTTCGAGGCCGTGCGCCGCGTGCAGGAGGCCCCCGGCCTCGAGCTGCTCGGCCTGCACTCCCACATCGGCAGCCAGATCTTCGACTCCTCCGGCTTCGAGGTCGCCGCCCGGCGGGTGCTGCGCCTGCACGCCCGCGTCAGCGACGAGCTCGGCGTCGACATGCCCGAGATGGACCTCGGTGGCGGCTTCGGCATCGCCTACACGACCCAGGACGACCCCGCCGACCCCGCGCAGCTGGCCATCGAGATGACCAAGATCGTCGAGGACGAGTGCCGTGGCCTCGGCATCACCCGCCCGCGGCTGTCGATCGAGCCCGGTCGCGCGATCGTCGGGCCGTCGGTCTGCACCGTCTACACCGTCGGCACCGTCAAGCCGGTCACGCTCGACGGCGGAGCGGTGCGCACCTACGTCAGCGTCGACGGCGGGATGAGCGACAACATCCGCACCGCCCTCTACGACGCCGACTACTCGTGCACCCTCGCCGCCCGCGCCTCCGACGCCGAGCCCGTGCTCTCGCGGGTCGTCGGCAAGCACTGCGAGGCCGGCGACATCGTGGTGCGCGACGAGTTCCTGCCCGGCGACGTCGCCCCCGGCGACCTCCTCGCGGTGCCTGGCACCGGCGCCTACTGTCGGTCGATGGCCTCCAACTACAACCACGCCCTGCGCCCCCCGGTGATCGCGGTGCGGGACGGCGAGGCGAGGATCCTGCTCCGACGAGAGACTGAGGACGACTTGCTGGCGACGGACGTGGGTGCGTGATGGTGGACGGGAAGCCGCTCAAGGTGGCGGTCCTCGGGTGCGGTGTCGTCGGATCCCAGGTCGTGCGCCTGCTCCACGAGCAGGCCGCCGACATCGCGGCGCGGGTCGGCCGTCCGGTCGAGCTCGCCGGCGTCGCCGTACGCCGCATCGACGCCCCGCGTGACGTGACGCTCCCCGAGGGGCTGCTGACCACCGACGCCGAGGCCCTGGTGGCCCGCGACGACGTCGACCTGGTCGTCGAGGTGATCGGCGGCATCGAGCCGGCGCGCACCCTCATCCTCTCCGCCCTCGAGCACGGCGCGAGCGTCGTGACCGCCAACAAGGCCCTGCTCGCCGAGGACGGCCCGACCCTGTTCGAGGCGGCTGAGAAGGCCGGGCGTGACCTCTACTACGAGGCCGCCGTCGCCGGGGCCATCCCGATCCTGCGCCCGCTGCGCGAGTCGCTCGCCGGCGACCGGGTCACCCGGGTGCTCGGCATCGTCAACGGCACGACCAACTTCATCCTCGACAAGATGGACACCTCCGGCGCCGGGTTCACCGAGGCGCTCGAGGAGGCCCAGGATCTCGGCTACGCCGAGGCCGACCCGACCGCCGACGTCGAGGGCTTCGACGCCGCCGCCAAGGCCGCGATCCTGGCCTCGCTGGCGTTCCACTCCCGCGTGACGGCCGCCGACGTCCACCGCGAGGGCATCAGCGAGGTCACCGCCGCCGACATCGCCTCGGCCCGCGACATGGGCTGCGTGGTCAAGCTGCTCGCGATCTGCGAGCTGCGCACCGACGAGGACGGCGACGAGGCGGTCGCCGTCCGCGTCCACCCCGCCATGATTCCGCGCAGCCACCCGCTGGCCAGCGTCCGCGAGGCCTACAACGCGGTGTTCGTCGAGTCCGACGCCGCCGGGCAACTCATGTTCTACGGTCCCGGCGCCGGTGGCGCCCCGACGGCCAGCGCCGTGATGGGCGACCTGGTCACCGTCGCGCGCAACCACGTCTCGGGCACCCGCGGCGTCGGCGAGTCGGCCTACGCCGACCGGGCCGTGCTGCCGATGGGGGAGACCCGCACCCGCTACCACGTCGCGATCGACGTCGACGACCGCGCCGGCGTCCTCGCCGCGGTGGCGCTGGCCTTCGCCGAGCACGACGTGTCCATCCAGACCGTGCGCCAGGAGGGACGTGGCGACGACGCCCAGCTCGTCGTCGTCTCCCACAGCGCGACCGACGCCCAGCTCAGCGCGACGGTCGAGCACCTGCGCGGCATGGACGCCGTCCGCGACGTCACCTCCGTGATGCGCGTCGAAGGAGCCGACGAATGACCACCCACGACACCGCAGCGGCTCCGACCCGCCGCCCCACCCACCAGTGGCGCGGGGTCATCGACGAGTACCGCGACCTCCTCGACATCCCCGAGGGCACGCCCTCGGTGACGCTGCGCGAGGGCGGCACCCCGCTGGTCCACTCCGAGTGGCTCTCCGGCCTGACCGGCGCCGAGGTGCACCTCAAGGTCGAGGGCAACAACCCGACCGGCTCGTTCAAGGACCGCGGCATGACCGCGGCGATCTCGGTCGCCAAGGCCGAGGGTGCCGAGGCCGTCGTCTGCGCCTCCACCGGCAACACCTCGGCCTCGATGGCCGCCTACGCCGCCAAGGCCGGCCTCAAGCCCCTCGTGCTGGTGCCCGAGGGCAAGATCGCCGCCGGCAAGATGGCCC
>JAOPXU010000064.1 GCA_025964985.1 Nocardioides sp. | reverse complement strand
CGGTGGCGCGCGCCGTGGCGTCGGTGGTCGAGCGCTTCCCCGTCGTCGGCGGCACCTACCGGGTCACGCTGACCTACGCCGGCATCCACGCCCGCCGCCGTGAGCAGGGCTCCGACGTCCGCGCCCGCGTCCGACGCCGCTCGACGGCCGAGTTCGTGTCGAGGTCGGACACAGGCGGGGACAGCGGCGTGCGCCGGGTCCAGCGCCTGCCCGGCCACGGCTCCGCCACCACCGTGCTGCTCCTCGACACCGGCCCCGGCACCCGCGGACGCATCGTCGTCACCGCCGACCTCTACGCACGATCCGCCGCCACCGGTGCGGCCGACCACGCCGTCGCGACCGGCGCCGTGCGCGACGTCCGCATCACCTGCACGCGGGTGTCCTGACAAGGCTGCGAGCGCATCCGGGCCGCACCCACCTCGGGGACGGTCAGTCGACCAGCACCGGGATGAGCATCTCGTCCGGGGTGAGCGAGCCGTGCAGTCCGACCAGCGTCTTCTCGTAGGCGAACCGCTCGGTGGAGAAGATGCCGAGGTCGCCGTCACAGGCGACGACGACGTCGCCCAGCCTGGGCAGCACCCGCGCGTCGACCGGGCCGAACCACCCGCGCCCGATCGCGTCGTTGCGGCTCAGGACCGTCGCACGCTCGCCGAGCACGGCACGCCAGGTGGCGAGCACGTCGTCGACGGCACCGCTGCGGCAGTAGAGGTGGCGGAAGCGGGCCTCGCCGCCGAGCAGCGCGACCCCGTCGAGCAGCTCGGCGTGGTCGTCGACGTCGAGGCGGCTCTCGTCGGGTGAGTCGACCATGCCGTGGTCGGCCACGACCACGAGGCGGGTGTGGGCGGGCAGGGCTTCGCGCAGCTGCTCGGCCTCGGCGTCGACCATGGCGAGCTGCTGGAGCCACTGGCTCGAGGCGACGCCCCAGCGGTGGCCGGTCCAGTCGAGGTCGCTGTCGTAGAGGTAGGTGAGGGACGGCCGCACGGCCGAGGCGGTGACGGCGGCCGCGATCCGCTCCCCCACCTTGTCGGCCCCGACGTAGTCGCCGCCCCGGCTCGACGCGACGGTCAGCCCCGAGCCCTGGAACTCGCGCTTGTTGACGACCGTCACGGTCACGCCGGCCGCCGCCAGCGTCGAGAACGCGGTGGGGTGGGGCTGCCACTCGAGCGGGTCGACGTCGGCGTCCCAGAAGAGGTGGTTGAGCAGCTGGTCGGTGCCAGGGATCCGGGCCGTGAACCCGACCAGGCCGTGGGACCCCGGGGTCAGGCCGGTGCCCAACGAGGTCAGGCTCGTGGCCGTCGTCGACGGCACGCCGGCCGTGCCGGGGCCGCCCGAGGACGCCACCAGCCCCGAGAGGTACGGCGCGGCGTGGGCGTAGCGCTCGAGCAGGCGGGCACCGAGCCCGTCGACGAGGAACACGACGTAGGAGGCCGCGTCGGGCAGCACGAGCCCCGACGGCGCGACACCGGCGCGGGCGCCGAGGGCACGGGCCACGGCGGGCACGACGTCGGCCAGGGACCGGCGCCCGTAGGCCGGCTCGACGAAGGGGGCGTTGACCACGGTCGGCTCGCTGTCGAGGTCGGTCGGTCGCGTCAGTGCTGGGTGCGGGCCGACAGCGACGCCGCGAACGACAGCAACCCCGCCACGGCGTCGCCGCCGTCGGCCGCGGCGGAGACCCGCAGCGAGAAGTCGTCGGAGGCCAGGACCCCGGTGTAGCCGTGGTCCGCGTCGCAGTCGGGGTCGCTGCAGCCGGCCGGCTCGAGGTCGAGGCGCGCCACGCCGCCCCAGCCGATGGTCATCACGGCCTCGGCCGGGGGCTGGGGCCCCTTGACGGGGTTGGCGGTCATGCGGGTGACCACGACCGACTTGACCGAGGTCAGGCTGACGGCCTCGGTCGAGGTCGAGGTGTAGGGCTCGGGCAGCAGGTCGTCGCCGGCGTGCTCGTCGGTGTGGGCCACGATCAGGCGGCTCGGGGTCAGCACGACGACGCTCTGGTGGCGGCGTACCTCGTCGTTCTCGAAGGTCGGCTCGTGGTGGACGTAGAACGACACGACCTGCTCGCCGGCGACGGCTCCCGAGACGGCGTCGGCGACGACCTCGGGGTAGTAGCCGGTGCGGTCGATCGCCTTGCGCAGGTCGCGCGCGTGGTCGACGTCGTCAGCGGGACGGAGGGGACGCATGCGCGCAGTCTGTCACTGCTGCGCGGCCATCCCTGCGCCGAGTCCGATCATCATCACGCCGCCTGCGACGCCCAGTCCGTCGAGGCGTTCGGGACGGCGCGCGAACCACCGGCGGGCCGAGCCGGCGGCCAGCGCCCAGACGGTGTCGGAGGCCGCGCACAGCACGCCGAAGACCAGACCGAGCAGCGCCAGCTGGGGCGCGGCCGGTGCCCCGGCTGCGGTGAACTGCGGCAGGAACGCCACGAAGAACACGATCGTCTTGGGGTTGGTGACCCCGACGGTGAAGCCGGTGAGCACCGCCTGCCGGGTCCGCTCGTCCGCGCGCCCGCCGGACAGTAGGGCGAGCCGCGCCTCCGAGCGCCGGCGGATCGCCTGGACGCCCAGGTGGACGACGTAGACGGCGCCGACCACCTTGAGCACGGTGTACGCCGTGGCGCTGGCGGCCACGACCGCGCCGAGGCCGACCGCGACCAGGAGCACCTGGACGGTGATGCCGAGCGCGTTGCCGAGCACCGAGAGCAGCGCGTCGCGGCGCCCGACGGTGAGCGCGCGGCCGAGGGTGAAGAGCAGGCTCGGGCCGGGGACCTGGATGAAGAGGATCGAGGCGAGGAGGAACGCGACCCACTGGCTCGAGCTCGGCATGCCCGGAGTCTGGCAGCCGCGGACCACCGCGTCCTGCCCTTCGCGGAGCCGCTACTCCGGGATGGTGTCGCCGCCGGGGTGGTCGGTCATCCGGCGCACGAACAGGTCGGAGCGCGGGTCGCCCACCGGCGCCACGCGGCCGGACGCCGTCAGAACCGTCACGCCCTCGGCGCCGGCGAGCACCAGTGACAGCTCGACCGAGCTCAGCTGGGGTAGGTCGTTCTGCATCTGCGCCACCCGGCTGATCAGCTGCTCGACCGCGTCGATGTCGACCGGCTCCGCACCGCGGTAGCCGAAGAGGATCGGCGAGCTCTTCACCTCGCGGACCATCGCCGAGACGTCGCGCGCGCCCAGCGGC
Organism: Nocardioides sp.; assembly: GCA_025964985.1. Lineage (GTDB taxonomy): Bacteria > Actinomycetota > Actinomycetes > Propionibacteriales > Nocardioidaceae > Nocardioides. The sequence goes on along the minus strand of JAOPXU010000064.1, from coordinate 28,182 downwards.
GGGATCCGGTAGGAGCGGTCGGAGAGCAGGTCGATGATCGGCCCGGAGATGCCGAAGGAGACGACCGGCCCGAACAGCGGGTCCTCCATGCTGCGGATCGCCACGGGTACTCCGGGGCGGGAGTTCTTCTGCACCACGAAGTCGGCGCCGGCCGGGTCGCGCACCAGGCCGGTCAGCGACTCCCAGGCGGTCCGCATCTCGGCGGTGGAGTCGATGTTGCGCCACACGTGGGCGAGGTCGGGCCGCTCGCGCAGGCCCTCCGCGGTGGCCTTGAGGACGACGTCCCAGCCGAGCTTCTTGCCGGCCGACTGCGCCTCGCGCAGCGCCGCGACGGGGATCGACTCCCACAGCTGGATGCCGTAGGCCGCCAGCAGCTCGGTCACCTCGCCGCGCGAGAGCTCCGCACCCTGCGGCTGCGCCGAGAGCGCCTGGTTGACCACGCGCTGAGCGCTGAGCGCGTCGACCTCGGCGGCGTCGGGCGCCGCGCCGTCGGGGGTGCGCAGCCACACGGCGTAGTCGACGACGCTGGCCAGGGCCCGCACCGCGGCCTCGACCCCGGGGTACGACGGCACCGAGCCGCGACCGGCCGAGGCGCCGGCGACGTCGGGCACGCGCAGCAGCTCGGGGACGCCCTCGGCGCCGAGGAACGAGGAGACCAGCGGCTTGTCGGACTGCTCCCCCACCGCGGCCAGCACGTTGGCGACGTCCTCGCCGGAGACGTTGAGCGGCGGGATGTAGACCGCGATCACCGAGTCGACCTCGGGGTCGTCGATGACGTCGTCGAGCGCGTCCTCGAAGTCCTCGGCCGACGGCTCGGCGGTCAGCATCACCGACCGGGTCACCATCAGCCCGACGGCGGCCGCGGCGTCGGCGGCGAGCAGGCCGAGCGCGTCGGAGTTGCCGACGACGGCGACGCGGCGCCCGCGCGGCAGCGGCTGGTGGGCCAGCAGCTGAGCGACGTCGAACATCTCGTCGAGCGTGTCGACCTGCACGATACCGGCCTGCTTGAACATCGCGTCGAGCGCCTCGGGCGGAGCCGCGATCCGGCGTACGGCGTGGCCCATCGGGACGCCCTGGGTCGTGCGGCCGGAGCGCACGGCGATGATCGGCTTGCGCAGGCTCACCCGCCGGGCGATCCGCGAGAACTTGCGCGGGTTGCCGATGGACTCGAGGTACAGCAGCACGACCTCGGTGGTGTCGTCCTCCTCCCAGTACTGCAGGAGGTCATTGCCCGAGACGTCGGCGCGGTTGCCGGCCGAGACGAACGTCGTCAGGCCGAGCCCGCGGTTGCGGACCTTCTCGAGGATGGCCGAGCCCAGGGCGCCGGACTGGCAGAAGAACGCCGCACGTCCGCGCGGCGGCATCACCGGCGACAGGCTGGCGTTGACGGAGATCGCGGGGTCGGTGTTGATGACGCCGAGGCAGTTGGGCCCGATCAGCCGCAGGCCGTAGGAGCGCGACAGCCCGACCAGGTGGCGCTGGCGCTGACGGCCCTCCTCGCCGGTCTCGGCGAAGCCGCTCGAGATCACGATCATCCCGTGCACGCCCTTGGCGGCGCAGTCGAGCACGACGTCGGTCACCGAGTCGGCCGGCACCGCGACGATCGCCACGTCGACGTCGTCGGGGATGTCGCCGACCGTCTTGAACGCCGGCAGGCCGGAGACCGCGGCGGCGCTGGGGTTGACGGCGTAGACGCGGCCGGTGAAGTCGCCGGTGACCAGGTTGCGCACCAGCGCCTGCCCGATCGTGTCCTGGCGGCGGCTGGCGCCGATGATCGCGATCGAGCGCGGGTTGAAGAACCGCTCGATCGAGGCGGCCTCGGCGCGGTGCTCACGCCCGCGCATCACGCCGATCGAGGTGTCGGTCGGGTCGATCGAGAACTCCAGGCTCAGCACGCCGTCCTCGTAGCCGCTGACCACGCGGTAGCCGGCGTCACGGAAGGTGTGGATCATCCGCGAGTTGTCGGGCAGCACCTCGGCGGTGAACCGCTCGATGCCGCGCTCGCGCGCCGCCTGGGCCAGGTGCTCGAGCAGCAGCTGCGCGATCCCCCGGCCGTGGTGCTGGTCCTCGACCAGGAACGCCACCTCGGCCTCGGCCTCGCCCACGACGTCGTAGCGGCCCACCGCGATCATCTGGCCCTGCAGCAGCAGCACCAGCGCGACGCGCTTGTCGTGGTCGACCTGCGTGAACCGGCGCACGTCGCGCTCGGAGAGGGTCGGCATCGGCGAGAAGAACCGGTAGTACTTCGAGCGGTCGCTGACGCGCGAGTAGAAGGTGACGAGCAGCTCGGCGTCGTCGGGCGTGATCGGCCGGATGTGCGCCGTACGCCCGTCGCGGAGCAGGACGTCGGCCTCCCAGTGGCGCGGCGGGGCCGGTGCCAGGGTCGCTGCGCCCGCGTCGGGGTGGGGGTCCGCGGTCACGGTCGACAGGCTACCGGGGTCCGGCGAGCAGGTCCGGCCACACGCGCCACACGTCGGTCGAGGAGGTCGCCCCGCGACCGTCACGAGACCATCGCACCGCAGGGTCCGTGGCCGACTCGGCCTTGTGCTCCTGTCGGGTGGTCTCGTGACGCTCCCCAGCGGGAGCTCCTCGACCAACGTGTGCACCGGACGTGCGCAACCTGTGGACGGCTCGACCAACGTGTGGCCGCGCGGCGAGCCCCCGCGGAGTGGGGACCGCCAGCCGGGAGAATGGCGCCATGGCTCGCCGTACGACGAAGCAGGACCTCCCCGACGACTTCGAGGAGCACATCCTCGACATCGACGTCGGGGAGGAGATGCGCAACTCGTTCCTCGAGTACGCCTACTCCGTCATCTACTCCCGCGCGCTGCCCGACGCGCGCGACGGGCTGAAGCCGGTGCAGCGCCGGATCCTCTACACGATGAACGAGATGGGCCTGCGGCCCGACCGCGGCCACGTCAAGAGCGCGCGCGTGGTCGGCGAGGTCATGGGCCGGCTGCACCCCCACGGCGACTCCGCGATCTACGACGCGCTGGTGCGCACCGCCCAGTCGTGGTCGATGCGGCTGACGCTGGTCGACGGGCACGGCAACTTCGGCTCGCCCGACGCCGGGCCGGCCGCGATGCGCTACACCGAGTGCCGGATGGCGCCGCCGGCGGTGGCGATGACCGCCGGCATCGACGAGGACACCGTCGACTTCAAGCCCAACTACGACGGCCGCGAGACCGAGCCGTCGGTGCTGCCCGCCGCGATCCCCAACCTGCTGGTCAACGGCACCACGGGCATCGCGGTCGGCATGGCCACCAACTGCGCGCCGCACAACCTGGTCGAAGTCGTCCAGGCACTGCGCCACCTGATCAAGAAGCCGACCGCCACCCTCGACGACCTGATGCGGTTCGTGCCGGGGCCCGACCTGCCCACGGGCGGCAAGATCGTCGGGCTCGACGGCATCCGAGACGCCTACGAGACCGGGCGCGGCTCGTTCCGGATGCGTGCGACCGCGCGGGTCGAGACCGTCGGGCGGCGCAAGGCGCTGGTGGTCACCGAGCTGCCCTACGGCGTCGGCATCGAGAAGGTCGTCGAGCGGATCAAGGTCCTGGTGCAGGGCAAGAAGCTGCAGGGCATCGCCGACGTCAAGGACCTCTCCGACATGGAGAAGCCGACGCACCTGGTCATCGAGGTCAAGAACGGCTTCGTCCCCGAGGCGCTGCTCGAGCAGCTCTACCGGATGACGCCGCTCGAGGACTCCTTCGGCATCAACGCCGTCGCCCTGGTCGACGGCCAACCGCGCACGCTCGGCCTCAAGGAGCTGCTCGAGGTCTTCCTGCGCCACCGCTACGAGGTCGTGCGCCGGCGTACGGCGCACCGCCGGGCCAAGGCCGCCGCGCGCCTGCACCTGGTCGAGGGGCTGCTCGTCGCGATCCTCGACATCGACGAGGTCATCCAGCTGATCCGCGCCTCCGACAACGCCAGCGAGGCGCGCGAGCGCCTGATGGGCGTCTTCGACCTCACCGAGCTGCAGGCCGACTACATCCTGGACATGGCGCTGCGCCGGCTGACCAGGTTCTCGCGCATCGAGCTGGAGAAGGAGCAGGCCGAGCTGCTCGCCGAGATCGAGGCGCTCGACGCGATCCTGGGTGACGAGGCGCTGCTGCGCACCGTCGTGTCCGACGAGCTGGCCGAGGTCGCCAAGACCTTCGGCACTCCGCGGCGCACGGTCCTGCTCGAGTCGGCCGGCACCCCGGTCACCGCCACGGCCGCCGCGCTCGAGATCGCCGACGACCCGTGCTTCGCGCTGATGTCGTCGAGCGGGCTGCTGGCGCGCACGAGCAACGCCGAGCCGTTCAGCACCGGCGACGGCCGCGCCAACCACGACGTCGTCGTCTCGGCCGTCGCGACCACGGCTCGCGGCGAGATCGGCGTCCTCACCTCGGCCGGGCGGCTGCTGCGGCTCGGCGTCCTCGACCTGCCGACGATCCCGGCCAGTGCCAACGACCCCAACCTCAGCGGCGGCCTGCAGCTCAGCGAGGTGCTCTCGCTCGCCGCGGGCGAGCGGGCGCTGGCGCTGTGCACCCTGGCCACCGACGGTCCCGGGCTCGCGCTGGGCACCCGCGACGGCGTCGTCAAGCGGGTCAACCCCGAGGTGCTCGGGCGCGACGAGTGGGAGGTCATCGGCCTGAAGGACGGCGACGAGGTCGTCGGGGCGGTCGAGCTGACCACCGGCGAGGAGACGCTGTGCTTCATCAGCGACGTCGCCCAGCTGCTCCACTTCCCCGCCAGCCTGGTGCGCCCCCAGGGCCGCTCCGGCGGCGGCATGGCCGGCATCAAGCTCGGCGCCGGCGAGCACGTCGCCTGGTTCGGCACCGTCGACCCGGCCGCCCCCGAGGGCTCGGTCGTGGTGACCGCCTCCGGCGCCTCCACCGCCCTGCCCGGCACCGAGCCGGGCTCGCTCAAGGTCACGCCGTTCACCGAATACCCCACCAAGGGCCGCGCCACCGGCGGCGTGCGCTGCCACCGCTTCCTCAAGGGCGAGGACACCCTCGTCCTGGCCTGGGCCGGTACGGCGCCCGCGCGCGCCGCCGCGGCCAGCGGGGCCCCCGTCGACCTGCCGGCCGCCGACGGGCGTCGCGACGGCTCGGGCGTCCCGGCCAGCCAGCCCGTGGTCGCCGTGGCCGGTCCGCTGGCGTCGCGGCTGGCTCCCCGCGGTGTGACAGGCTGAGCGCCATGCCGATCCTGCACCGCACGACCGCCGCCGCGGCCCTCGTCCTGGCCGCCTCGCTCGGCCTCAGCGCCTGCAGCGACGACGACGGCTCCGGGTCCTCGAGCACCTCCGAGGACGTCTCGCCCGAGGAGTCGCTGGCCGCGGCCAAGACCGTCCTCGACGGGACCAGCGGCGTCGAGCTGACGCTCGCGACCGACGACACCCCCGACTCCGAGGCCTACCTGACCGAGGCGACCGGCGTGATCACCGCCGACCCGGAGGCCTTCGAGGGCACCGCGTCCGGCACCTTTGAGGGCGTTCCGGCCAGCGACGTCGAGATCGTGTCGGTCGGCGGCCAGGTCTACGCGCAGATCTTCGGCGGCTTCCAGGACTTCGACCTGCCGAAGTGCGTGCCCGACCCGGCCGGCCTGCTCGACCCGACCAGCGGCTTCGGGGCGGTCCTCACCGAGGCCACGCAGGTCTCGCGCGGCGAGGCCGTGCGCGGCGGGGCCGACAACGACGAGATCCTGACGCCCTACAGCGCCACCGTGCCCGGCGCCGCCGTCCAGAACCTGCTGCCGTGCGCGCCCGGCGCCGAGTTCCTGGCCACCTTCAACCTCGACGACGACGGCCGCCTGCGCACCGCCGACCTCACCGGCGAGTTCTTCGAGGGCGGCAGCGAGCTCACCTACACCGTGGCGATCGACGCCTACGACGTCGAGCAGGAGATCACGAAGCCGTGACCGCCGTCCCGGGAGCCGCCACCACGACCCCCGAGGTCGACCGGCGTTCCCGGGTCCTGCTGTGGTTCTGCGCGGGAGCCGTGATGTTCGCGGCCATCGACACCTACGTCGTGGTGCTCGCCCTGCCCGACATGATGAAGACCGTCGGCATCAACCCCGACGAGCTGCAGCGCGCCGCCCCGATCATCTCCGGGTTCCTCCTCGGCTACGTCGCCGTGCTGCCCCTGATCGGGCGGATCGCCGACCTGCGCGGCCCGGTGCCCGTGCTCGCCGGCTCGCTGGTCGCCTTCACCGTCGGCTCGGCCATCACCACCGTCTCGTTCGACCTCACCTCGCTCGTCGTCGGCCGCTTCCTGCAGGGCGTCGGCGGCGGCGGCCTGGTCCCGGCCACGATGGCCCTGGTGGCGGCGCTCTACCCCGTCGAGCGGCGCGGCCTGCCCCTCGGCATCGTCTCGGCCGTGCAGGAGCTCGGCAGCGTGCTCGGCCCGCTGTTCGGCGCCGCCGTGCTGGCCTTCACCACCTGGCAGGGCATCTTCGCCATCAACGCCGCCGCCGGCGTCTTCCTCTGGGTGGTCGTCCGGGCGCTGCGCCGCGTCGGCCCCGAGCACGGGGTCCCCGACGTGCCCGCGCTCAGCCGGGCGCGGCTCACCGCGCGGGCTGCGGCGCTGGTCCTCGCCCTGGCGGCGTCCGTGGCGACGCTGGCCACCGTCTACCCGGTGCGCTCGATCCAGCAGGACCTCACCTACGGCGAGGTCTACGTCCCCCTCACCGACGGCGGCAGCCGCTGGGTCACCCCGATCGGCCTGGTCGCCCTCGGCCTCGCGGCCGTCGCCGCCGTGGCCCTGGGCGTCGCGTTCGACACCGTCGGCGCCGTACGCCGCCTCGGTGACGTCGACGTCGTCGGCGCGACGTACCTCGCCGTCGCCCTGGGCGGCATCGTGCTCGCCTTCGCCACGGCCGACCCCGAGGTGTCGGTCTTCTCCGAGCAGGGGCCGTGGTTCCTGCTCGGCTCGGCGGTCGCGCTGGTCGCGTTCGTGCTCCACCTGCGGCGAGCCGCGGACCCCCTGGTCCCCCGCGGATCCCTCACCGCCCGCCCGGCCTGGGGCTCGCTCGTCGTCAGCCTGCTCGTCGGCTGGGCGCTGATCGCGGCCCTGGTCGACATCCCGCTCTTCGCCCGCACGGCCGAGAAGGGCTACGACCAGCTCGACGCCGCGCTGGTCCTGCTGCGCTTCCTCGTGGCCCTGCCGGTCGGGGCCGTCGTCGGGGGCCTCCTCGTGCGCCACCTGCCGGCCGGCGTGATCACCGCGGTCGGCATGGTCGCGGCGTCCGTCTCGTTCTGGTGGATGGCCGGCTGGGACACCTCCTCGCTCGACTCCGCCCTGGCCACGGTGCCGCTGGTCCTCGGCGGCTTCGGCTTCGGCCTGGCCCTGGCCCCGGTCAACGCCGCCATGCTGGCCTCCACCCACGACCACACCCACGGGCTCGCGAGCGCCCTCGTGGTGGTCGCTCGGATGGTCGGCATGCTGGTCGGCATCTCGGTGCTGACGACGTACGGCCTCGCCCAGCTCTACGACGCCCGCCGCACGGACGCCTCGCTCGGGGTGCGCGAGCTGGGCGTGCTGCAGGAGCAGGCGGTCTTCGAGGGCGCGGCGGTCGTCGCGCTGCTCGCCGCCGCCGCGGCGCTCGCGCTGTTCCGCGGTGCGCCGACGCGTGGTGTGCAGACCGGACAGCTCCTCAGGGCCCCGTCGTAGGGCGCTACATTCTGGGTCGTGCCTGACTTCGACGACCTGCTCACCGCCAACGAGCAGTACACCGCCGGCTTCACCGCGAGCGGCCTCGACGGCGTCGCCCGCAGGGGCGTGGCCGTGGTGACCTGCATGGACTCGCGCATCGACCCGCTCGGCATGCTCGGCCTCGCGCCGGGCGACGCCAAGATCCTGCGCAACCCGGGCGGGCGGGTGGACCACAACACGCTCGAGGCGCTCGTGCTCGCCGTGCACCTGCTCGGCGTCGAGCGCGTGGTCATCGCCCCGCACACCCGGTGCGCCGTGGCGTCCAACACCGCGGCCGAGCTGCGCGCCCGCATCGAGCTGTCCGCGGGCATCGACGCCAGCTGGCAGACCATCCACGTCGTCCACGACCAGCTCGAGGCGCTCGCCGACGACGTGCAGAAGGTCCGCACCCACCCGCTCGTGCCCGAGACCGTGCTCGTCGGCGGCTTCGTCTACGACGTCGACACCGGCCGGCTCGACCCGAAGTTCTAGCTCAGGAGCGTCCGGCGTAGCGCTGGGCGTGCCCGCGCACCATCAGGGCCTCGAGCTGCGAGAACCGCAGCGAGATCAGCTCGATCGCCGGTCCCATCAGCGACAGCGGCCGCCCGAGGTCGCCGTCGAGCACACCCTCGGGACCGGTGTGGTGGTGGTGCGCGCCGAGCAGGTGGCCGACCTCGTGGGCCATCGTCTTGGCGGTGCCGTCGGGGACCCCGGGCGCGGACACCGAGCCGACCTCGCCGACCGCGAACGCCCGGCGCGGGTGGCGGATGCCGCCGATGCAGTCGGCCAGCCCGGCCAGCTGGCCGCCGGTGACGGAACTGGTCACGATGTCGCGGTCGGTGAGCACGTAGACCACGTCGGTGCCGGCCGGACGGCGGCCGCCGTAGAGGTCCTTGGCCTGGGCCAGCAGGCCGCCGGCGTCGCGACCGCTGAGCCGCGCGGCGTCGTAGGTCGCGGAGACGGTGATGCCGAGACGGGAGTAGGCGCGGCGCATCCCGCCGACCGCGTCGACCGCCTCGGCGCGGGACACCCCGTCGAGGACGACGCGCAGCTCGAGCTGCACCCGCTCGTTGGTCACCGCGACCGTGTGAGGAGCCAGCTGCAGGCACCCGCCGAGCACGGCGTCGGTGTCGGGGAAGTCGATCGGCCCGCCGAGCGGCCGCGCGTCGGCGCTGCCGCCCACGAGGGCAACCACCACGACGGCGCCCGCCAGCCAGGCCCGCACGCTCCCCCGCATCCCCACGTGCGGACAACGCGCCAGCACGCCCGGGGTCACGCCTCCAGTCAGGCGTCGAGCGCCTCGACGTCGACCTCGTAGGCACCCTGGACGATGAACTCCTTGCGCGGCGCGACGTCAGAGCCCATCAGCAGCTCGAAGACCGACGCGGCGACGTCGGCGTCGTCGACGGTGAGCTTGCGCAGGGTGCGGCGGCGCGGGTCCATCGTGGTCTCGGCCAGCTGGTCGGCGTCCATCTCGCCGAGGCCCTTGTAGCGCTGCACCGGGTCCGTCCACCGCTGGTTCTTCTTCTTGAGCTCGGCGAGCTTCCGCTGCAGCTCGTCGTCGGAGAACGTGTAGACGTACTTGTCCTGGCCCTTGCGCGGGTTGGACAGCTCGATGCGGTGCAGCGGCGGGACCGCGGTGTAGACGCGCCCGGAGGTGATCAGGTCGGGCATGTACTTGAAGAACAGCGTCGCCAGCAGGCACCGGATGTGGGCGCCGTCGGAGTCGGCGTCGGCCATGAAGATGATCCGGCCGTAGCGCGCGGCGTCGAGGTCGAAGGTGCGGCCGGAGCCGGCCCCCACGACCTGGATGATCGAGGCGCACTCGGCGTTCTTGAGCATGTCGCCGACCGAGGCCTTCTGGACGTTGAGGATCTTGCCCCGGATCGGCAGCAGGGCCTGGAACTCGGAGTTGCGCGCGAGCTTGGCGGTGCCGAGCGCCGAGTCGCCCTCGACGATGAAGAGCTCGGTGCGCTCGTTGTCGGCGGCGCGGCAGTCGGCCAGCTTGGAGGGCAGCGACGACGACTCGAGGGCGTTCTTGCGGCGCTGCGTCTCCTTGTGCTGGCGCGCGGCGATGCGGGTGCGCGCGGCGCCGTAGACCTTGTCCATCAGCGGCCGCGACTGGCGCTTGTCGGCGGCCTTGGTCGAGGTGAGGAACTCGGTGAAGTGGGCGGCCACGATCTTGCGCACCTCGGAGCGCACCGCGGGGGTGCCGAGGATCTCCTTGGTCTGGCCCTCGAACTGCGGTTCGGCCTGGCGCACGGTCACGACCGCCGTCATGCCCTCGAGGATGTCGCTCTTGTCGACGTCGGGGTCGTTGACCTTGAGCACCTTGGCCGCGCGCATCGCCTCGTTGAACGGCTTGACCAGCGCCGCCTCGAAGCCCGAGACGTGGGTGCCGCCCTTGGGCGTGGCGATGACGTTGACGAACGAGCGCAGCTCGGTGTCGTAGCCGGTGCCCCAGCGCACCGCGATGTCGACGCCGAGGTCGCGGTCGACGTCCTGGGGGGTCATGTGGCCCTGGGCGTCCAGCATGGGCACGGTCTCGGTGAACGAGCCCGAGCCCTGGATGCGCAGCACCTCGGTGACCGGCTCGTCCTTGGCCAGGAACTCGGTGAACTCGGCGATGCCGCCGTCGTGGCGGAACTTCTCCTCGGTCGGGGTCTCGCCGCGCAGGTCGCGGATGACCAGCTCGAGGCCGGGGACGATGAACGACGTCTGCCGGGCGCGTCCGACCAGGCCCTCGAGCTCGAAGCGGGCGTCCTTGGTGAAGATCCGCCGGTCGGGCCAGAACCGGACGCGGGTGCCGGAGGCGCCCTTGGCCACGCGCTTGCCCTTGCGGGTCATGCCGCTCTGCTCGACGAACCCCGCGTCGGGGCCCTCGGCGTCGAAGATGCCGGCGGCGCCGTGGCGGAAGCTGATGCCGAGGCTGGACGGCGTGCGGTCGACGTCGATGTCCATGCGGGCCGACAGGGCGTTGACCACCGACAGGCCGACGCCGTGCAGGCCGCCGGTGGCGACGTAGGACCCGCCGCCGAACTTGCCGCCGGCGTGGAGCTTGGTGGCGACGACCTCGACGCCCGGCAGGCCCGTCTTGGGCTCCTTGTCGGTGGGGATGCCGCGCCCGTCGTCGTGGACCTCGGCCGAGCCGTCGGGGTGCAGCGTCACCTCGACACGGTGGGCGGCCCCGGCCAGCGCCTCGTCGACGCCGTTGTCGATGATCTCCCACAGGCAGTGCATGAGGCCCCGGGTGTCGGTCGAGCCGATGTACATGCCGGGGCGCTTGCGCACCGCCTCGAGCCCCTCGAGCACGAGCAGGTGGGCGGCGTTGTAGGTGTTGTCGACGATCGTCGGCTCCTGGCTCGAACTGAGGGGTGGTGTGCCGCGCGCGGGGCGCGGGGCACACTCGAATCTACTAGCGACACGCCGGGACCCGTTGCTCCCACGCCCCGGTCAGCCCCGTCACGATGAGGACACGAACGCAGCCGACTCCTGTGTTCCGCACCCTGGCGGGCTTCCCCGGCGTCACACTCGCTACAGCACCACCGCAGCACCGCAGCAGTACAACTCAACATCCCGATCGGCCCACCGGACGACGTCGTCCAGGGCATGGAAGTGCCACGGTCGGGGAAGACCCTGCGTGACGGTATCGAGTGTTGTGCACCACGTGAGGGCGGGAATCTTGGTCCCGCTCGCTACGTTGAGACAGCACCGACTGAATGAGAGAAGGCCTCAAGTGACGACTGCAACCGCCCCCAGCGCCGCCCTGACTGCTGAGGACCGCTGCGACCGCTGCGGTGCCCAGGCCTACCTCCGCGTCGAGCTCCAGAGCGGCGGAGAGCTGCTCTTCTGTGCTCACCACGCGCGAGAGCACGGCGACAAGCTCAAGGAGATCGCGGCCTCTGTGCTCGACGAGACCCACAAGCTCGTCGCCACCCCGGGCAACGCAGCACCCGAGGAGCGCTGAGCGCTCCGCCCCACCCCGGACCGGGTCTGACCACGACCCGGATCCCCTAGACACCCCGAAGGCCCCGGACCCGTGTCCGGGGCCTTCGGCGTCCCCGGCCCGCGTGTGCCAACCTGTCGGCCGTGGTGGTCCTGCTCTCCCTGTGCGCGGCCCTGGCCTACGGCCTCTCCGACTTCGTCGGCGGGGTCGCCTCGCGCCGGGTCAGCCCGTGGGCCATCGCGCTGACCTCGCAGGCCGGCGGGGCGGTCGTCGTGCTCGTCCTGGGTCTCGTGCTCGGCGGGGAGCCACGCGCCGGCGACCTGGCCTGGGCGGTGCTCGCGGGGTTCGGCAACGGCGTGGGTACCGCGTTCCTCTACCGCGGTCTGGCCGCCGGCCGGATGGGCGTCGTCGCCCCGATCTCCGGCGTCGGCGCCGCGCTGGTGCCCCTGGTCGCGGGGCTGGCCGCCGGTGAGCGGCCCGGCCTGGTCGCCTGGCTCGGCATCACCGCGGCCCTGCCGGCCATCTGGCTGGTAGCGCGCGAGCCGGCCTCGACGGTCGCCTCACCCGCCACCGGCTCCGGCGCGGCGGGAGTCCTCGACGGCGTGCTGGCCGGGCTCGGCTTCGGGGTGCTGTTCGCCGCACTGGCCCAGATCCCGGAGGACTCGGGGTTCCTGCCCCTGGCCCTCAACCAGGTGGTCGGCGCCGCCGTCGTGATGGTCGTGGCGAGCGCCCTGCGGCAGCCGTGGGTGCCACGGGAGCCGGCGGCGTACGTCGGCCTGGTGAGCGGCACGCTGGGCGCCTCGGCGACCGCGCTGTTCCTCGTCGCCACCCAGACCGGGTTCCTCACGGTCGCCGCGGTCATCACCTCGCTCTACCCGGCCTTCACGGTCCTGCTGGCGGCGCTGCTGCTGCGCGAGCGGGTGCACCGCGACCAGGCGGTCGGGCTCGTGCTGTGCGCGGTCGCCGTCGGCCTGATCGCCGCGTCCTGACGCGTCCGCACGGGCGGGGCCGGGCGCGGTCTGGTCCAGCGCGCGGGATTCGTCGGTCATCCGGGCGTGGTGGTGCCAACGGCGCGGCGTGCGTGGCATGATGGTGCTCGACGCCAGGTCGCGCCGATGGACTGCCCCCCAGCTATCGGACGGCCTGGCGTCTCACCTTTTCCGACGGACTCGCGTCCCGACGCACGACGGCCCCGGCGCGGTGCGCCGGGGCCGTCGTCGTGGTGCTGGGTGAGCGTCAGTCGAGCTCAGTCGAGGTAGTCGCGCAGGACCTGCGAGCGGCTCGGGTGACGCAGCTTGGACATCGTCTTGGACTCGATCTGGCGGATCCGCTCACGCGTGACGCCGTAGACCTTGCCGATCTCGTCGAGCGTCTTGGGCTGGCCGTCGGTGAGGCCGAACCGCATCGAGACGACGCCGGCCTCGCGCTCGGACAGGGTGTCGAGGACGGCGTGCAGCTGCTCCTGCAGCAGCGTGAAGCTGACCGCGTCGGCCGGGACGATGGCCTCGGAGTCCTCGATCAGGTCGCCGAACTCGGAGTCGCCGTCCTCGCCGAGCGGCGTGTGCAGCGAGATCGGCTCGCGGCCGTACTTCTGCACCTCGATGACCTTCTCGGGGGTCATATCGAGCTCCTTGGCGAGCTCCTCGGGCGTTGGCTCGCGGCCCAGGTCCTGGAGCATCTGCCGCTGGACACGGGCCAGCTTGTTGATGACCTCGACCATGTGGACCGGGATGCGGATGGTGCGGGCCTGGTCGGCCATGGCGCGGGTGATCGCCTGGCGGATCCACCACGTCGCGTAGGTCGAGAACTTGTAGCCCTTGGTGTAGTCGAACTTCTCGACCGCACGGATCAGGCCGAGGTTGCCCTCCTGGATCAGGTCGAGGAAGAGCATGCCGCGACCGGTGTAGCGCTTGGCCAGCGAGACCACGAGACGCAGGTTGGCCTCGAGCAGGTGGTTCTTGGCGCGGCGGCCGTCCTCGGAGATCCACTCGAGCTCCTCGAGGATCTTGGCGCTGATCTTGCCGCCCTTGGCGAGCTTCTCCTCGGAGAACAGCCCGGCCTCGATCCGCTTGGCGAGCTCGACCTCCATCTCGGCGTTGAGGAGCGGCACCTTGCCGATCTGCTTGAGGTAGTCCTTGACGGGGTCGGCGGTCGCGCCGGCGACCATGACCTGCTGGGCCGGCTCGTCGGTCTCGTCGGCCGCGGAGACGACGAACGTGGAGGTGGCGGTGGCCTCCTCCTCGACCTCCTTGATGACCGGGTCGTTCTCGACGTCCTTCTCGAACTGCTCGTCGGGCAGGTCGGGCAGGACCTTCTTGCCGTCGGGGCCCACCGCGACGACCGCGGGAGCAGCAGCGGCCTTCTTGGCGGCGGCCTTCTTGGCTGGGGCCTTCTTGGCCGGCGCGGCCTTGGCCGCGGGCTCGGCGTCGGCCTCGGGCGCCGCAGCGGCCTTCTTGGCCGGGGCTGCCTTCTTGGTCGGCGTCGCGGTCTTCTTGGCGGCGGCCGTGGTGGTCTTGCGCGTGCCGGCCGCAGCAGCGGCGACCCGCGCGTCGGCGGGCAGCGCGACGTGGAGGCCGAGGCCGCTCAGGTGCTCGAGCAGCGACTTGAGGTGGCGCGGCTCGACGCCAGCGGCGTCGCTGGCCCGGCGCACGGAGTCAGGACTGAAGGTCCCGGTGGAGGCCGACTGCTCGATGAGCTCGACGACGGCGGGGTGCGCGAGCACCTCGGTGGGGATCTTGCGTGCGTTCGAGGACACGAACACCTCTCGTCAGGCAGGTGGTGGCAGGGCAGTTGGCTCGGCCCGAATCAGGCCTCGCAGTGGAGCTGGGTGGTTCGGGGCGCGACAAGGACCGCTGTCGTCAAGAGCCGCTTCGCTCATTCTGCCACGGGTCGAGTGAGGACCGGACCACGGGCCGCGGCGCGGGACCCCGGGCGCTCGGCGCCAGGTCGCCTCAGGAGGCGGCCTCGGCGCTCGCCTTGGCCGCGGCCTTCTTCTCCTTCTTGAAGTCGCGCACCTTCTGCAGGCTGGTGGGGTCGACGACGTCGGCGACCGAGCGGAAGCCGTCGAGGGCGTAGTCACCCGCGACCTCCTCCCAGCCCGCGGGGCGCACGTCGAGCTGCTTGGCCAGCAGCGCCACGAAGATCTTGACCTTCTGGGCGCCGAAGCCCGGCAGGGCCTGCAGCCGGCGGGCGAGGTCCTTGCCGTCGGCGGCCTCGGTCCAGATCCGCTCGGCGCGGCCGTCGTAGGTCTCGACCACGATGCCGGCCAGGTCCTGCAGCCGCGCGGCCATCGAGCCCGGGAAGCGGTGGATGGCGGGGGTGGTCGCGCACAGCGCGGCGAACTGCTCGGGGTCGGCGGCGGCGATCTCGTGGGGGTCGAAGGACCCGAGGCGGTCGGCGACCTTGGCCGGACCGCGGAAGGCGTGCTCCATCGGGTACTGCTGGTCGAGCATCATCCCGACGAGCAGCGCGAAGCTGTTGTCGGTCAGGACCTGGTCGGCGGCCTCGTCGCCGGTGATGTGGATCGCCATGCGCCCATCCTGCCGCAGGCACGGCGACCGGCTCCTACGCTGACGAGGTGGAGGACGAGATGGAGACGCTGACGCTGCCCGACGGACGCCTGCTGGCCCACGACACCGGCCCTGGCGACCCGGCCCTCCCGGTCGTCGTCGCCCACCACGGCACCCCGGGGGCCGGCACCCGCGACCGCCACCTCGACGCCGCTGCCGCAGCGGCCGGCGTACGGGTGGTGACGTTCTCGCGCGCCGGCTACGGCGGCTCCTCGCGCCGGCCCGGCCGCACGGTCGCCGACGTGGCGGCCGACGTCGCGGCGCTGCTCGACCACCTCGGCGTCGAGCGGTGCGCCACCATCGGCGCCTCCGGCGGCGGCCCGCACGCACTGGCCACCGCGGCCCTGCTGCCCGGGCGGGTGACGGGCGTCGTCTGCGTCGCCGGCGTGGGCCCGTGGGGAGAGCCCGACCTCGACTTCCTGGCCGGGATGGGCGAGGACAACGTCGAGGAGTTCGGGCTCGCGCTCGAGGGCGAGGACGCCGTGCGGCCGTTCATGGAGGGGCACGCCCAGGGGCTCCGCGCGGCGACGCCCGAGCAGGTCGTCGACTCGATGACCTCGCTGCTGCCCGAGGTCGACCGCACCGCCATCGTCGGCGCCCGCGGGGCGACCCTCGGCGAGGACCTCGCCGCCGGCTTCGCCGAGGCGCTGCGCCACGGCGTTGACGGCTGGGTCGACGACGACCTCGCGTTCATCCGTCCGTGGGGCTTCGACCTGGCCGACGTCCGCGTGCCGGCCCACGTCTGGCAGGGCGGGGCCGACCTGATGGTGCCGTTCGCCCACGCTGAGTGGCTGGCCGCCCACCTGCCCGGCTCGTCGGTGCACCTGCTGCCCGACGAGGGTCACGTATCCCTCACGCTCGGGCACGCCGAGACCATGCTCGCCCAGCTCGCCGCCACGCTGGTCTGACGGGACCCGTCAGGCCTTGACCGCCAGCACCGGGCAGTGCGCGTCGAGCAGCACCCGCTGGGCGTTGGAGCCGAGGATGAGCTTGCCGACGGGGGTGCGCCGGCGCAGCCCGATGACGATCAGCTCGGCGTCGCTGGCCTCCGCCACGCTGACCAGGTCCTCGGCCGCCTCGAACCCGCGCACGAGCTGGCGGACGTCGTAGGAGATGCCGGCGGCCTCGAGCTTGGCGTGCACGGCCGACAGGTCGGGCTCGAGGTCCTCGCCCCGCGCCCGGTGCGAGTGGACGACGACCAGCTCGGCGCCGCGCAGGCGGGCCTCCTCGATGGCCTTGTCGAGGGCTGCTTCACCCTCGGGCTTGGGCACGTATCCCACCACCACGGTCGACATGCCCGCACGCTACCGCGCCGGGCCACCCCCGCCCTGTGGAGAGGGCGCCGCCGGGGCCGCACCCTGGGGCAGGGTGGCTCCATGGACCTGGGACCCGCACCGCCGAGCAGCGCGATCACCGAGCCGGTGCCGCGCCCGCTCCTCGCGCTGCTGCGGCGCGCGGTGCTCGACCACGCCGTCTCCGAGCAGCGACGGGTCTTCCCACCGACGGTGCACGTCGGCGTGCCGGGACGCGCCACCGCGACCCTGCCGCTGGGCGACCAGCGCCTCGACCACGCGCTGCGCGTCGACGCGCTCGAGGCGATGGTGCGGCGCCTGCGCGCTGGGCGCACGGGTCACGTGCCTGCGCTGGTGTGGCTGACCCGGGCGGGCTCCCTCGAGGTCCGTGACGTCGACCTCGCCTGGCTCAGCGCCGCCCGCACGGCGGCGGCCGAGCTCGGGCAGGCGCTGCCCATGGTCGTCGTCAACCGGCGCAGCTGGCGCGAGCCGGCCACCGGCGTCCAGCGGGACTGGACGAGGCTCCGCTCCCCCGTCGGAGCAGCTGCCGAGCGGCGGTGAGCCTCAGGCCCAGGTGTGGACGGGCTCGTTGGTGTGCATCCGCTCGCGGTAGTCGAGCAGGGTGGCCCGCAGCGCGTCGAAGCGGTCCTCGCCGCCGCGGCGGGCCATCTCGCCGACGAACCACTCGGCGCCGTTGGTGCTGAGCAGGCAGCGCTGCTCGATGATCCCGAGCAGCCGGTCGGCGGTGGCGGTCTCGACGCCCCACGACGCGAGGCCCTCGTGGGCCATCGGCAGCAGCCGGCGCAGGACGAGCTCGGTAGCGCGCACCTGGCCGACGCCGGGCCAGTAGACCTGGGCGTCGATGCCGTGCTGGGCGGCGACGTGGAAGTTCTCCTCGGCGGCGCTGAACGACATCTGCGACCACAGCGGCCGCTCGCTCTCGGCGAGGTGGCGCACGAGCCCGAAGTAGAAGGCGGCGTTGGCCATTGTGTCGGCGACGGTGGGGCCGGCGGCCAGCACCCGGTTCTCGACGCGCAGGTGCGGGACGCGGGCCCCGGGCGGGCCGGTGACGTCGTAGACCGGCCGGTTCCAGCGGTAGATGGTGCCGTTGTGCAGGCGCAGCTCGGGCAGCTCGGGAGTGCCGCCGGCCTCGAGGACGGCCAGCGGGTCCTCCTGGTCGGTGATCGGCAGCAGCGCCGAGAAGTAGCGGACGTTCTCCTCGAACAGGTCGAAGACCGAGGTGATCCAGCGCTCGCCGAACCACACGCGCGGGCGCACGCCCTGGGCCTTGAGCTCCTCGCTGCGGGTGTCGGTGGCCTGCTCGAAGAGCGGGATCCGGGTCTCGCGCCACAGCTGGCGACCGAGCAGGTAGGGCGAGTTGGCGCCGACGGCGAGCTGGACCGCTGAGATCGCCTGCGAGGCGTTCCAGTAGGACGCGAACTGGTCGGGCGAGGTCTGCACGTGCAGCTGGGTGCTGGTGCACGCCGCCTCGGGCAGGATCGAGTCGGACGTGGTGTCGAGCCGGTCCTGACCGCTGATCGTGATCGCCAGGTCCTCGCCGCGCGCGTCGAGGATCTGCTCGCTCAGGAGCTTGTAGCGGGGGTTGGCGCTGATGCTGTGCATCCCCATGTGGCCCTCGGCCAGCGTCGGCAGGATGCCGATCATCACCAGGTGGGCGCCGACCTCGGCCGACTTGGTCTCGGCGTCGTTGAGGCTGCGCCGCAGGTTGTCCTCGAAGGTCTCGAGCCCGCCCTCACGCAGCTTGGCCGGCGGCACGTTGATCTCGATGTTGAACTGGCCGAGCTCGGTCTGGAAATCGGGGTCGGCGATCGCCTCGAGCGCCTGGGCGTTCTTGAGCGCCGGGTCGCCGGACTCGTCGACCAGGTTGAGCTCGACCTCGAGGCCGGTCATCGGGTCGTCGGTGTCGAACGCCGCCTCGCGCAGCATCCGCGCGAACACGTCGAGGCAGCGGCGCACCTTCTCGCGGTGCCGCGTGCGGTCGGCCGGGGTGAACTCCTGGAGGTCGACCTCTTCGCCCATGCGTCGAGGCTAGGGCACCGCGACCGGGCGGGCTCCCGACCGGAAGGGGGAGCCGTCAGGAGGCGTGCACGTCGAGTCCCTCCTTCCAGTCGAAGCCCTCGGCCATCACCGACGGCGGCACCGCGCGCTCGAGCGCCTCGGCGATCAGGCCCGACAACCCGTAGCCCGGGTCGACCTCGTCGCAGCGGTCGAGCGCGCACCACGCGAGCGCCCCGTCGCCGGACTGCCACGCCGACCACGCCAGGAGCGCCGCGGCGGCCGGGAGCAGGTCGCGCGGGGTGCGACGCACCACGTCGGCGAAGAAGCCGACGCCGGACCGGGCCGTGGCCCGCGAGACCGCCGCCCAGGCCGCGTCACGCACCCGCAGCGACTGCATGCCGCAGACCAGCCGCGCGACCTCGGCGTCGGTCGGTCGTGACCGGGGCGCTGTCGTGAGGTGGCGGGTGACCAGGTCGCTGACCCACGTGCCCTCCGCGAGCTGCGCCGACGTCGACGACAGGGCGGCCGGGTCGCGGGTGGCGAGGACGAGGGTGCAGGCCTCGACGCGGGTCGTGGCGGCGTCGTCGGCGTCGAGGGTGGCGGCGAGCTCGCCGCGCGAGCGGTGCAGGACCCGGCCCTCGACGACGGCCTGGGCGAGGAACGGATGGGCGGCCAGCCGCTGCCGGTCGAAGGCCACCCCGGCGGTGGGCCCGTCGGAGCCGACGAGCCGCCACCAGCGGTCGGCCCCCACCCGCAGCGCCTCGACCACCGCGATGTCGTGGCGCCACAGGCGGGCGCGCAGCGCCTCCCAGGCCGCGTCGACGCGCTCGGGGTGGGCCGACCAGAACAGCAGTACCACGCGTCCGACCCGGTGGTGGGCGGCCGGCTGCACGAGGGTGGCGGCGAGCTCGTCCATGACGCCGAGGTCGTCGGGCAGGTCGACGCGGGCGTGGAACGGGTGGGTGGCGTCAAAGGTCAGCATCACCACCGACTCGGAGGGCCAGAACCCGAGGACGACGGCCGCGGCGGCCAGCAGGTCCTCGGGCGAGCGGGCGGTGAGGCGGGTCGGGCCGGACGGGCTCGACGGGCTGGACGGGCTGGGTGCAGTGGGTGTGGTCATGACGTGACCGTCCCCGGGCGCACCCCCACCCCTCCCCTGCTCGCCTGCGGCCTGGGGACGACGGGGGTCGGGCGGTCGGCTGTGGACGACTGCTGGTCGTGTGCACAGGCCCGTGGGTGTCGTGGGGTGCGGGCCCGGCGAGGCGAACGGGTAGTTTCGCGGCGTGCGGCAGCAGGCGTCGATCCTCCACCTCGACCTCGACGCCTTCTTCGCCTCCGTCGAGCAGCGTGACAAGCCGTCGCTGCAGGGCAAGCCGGTCGTGGTGGGCGGTGTCGGCGGGCGGGGCGTGGTCGCGACCGCGTCCTACGAGGCCCGGCGCTACGGCGTCCGCTCGGCCATGTCGACGCGCGAGGCGCGCTCGCGCTGCCCGCACGCGGCGTTCCTGACCGGCCGCTTCCACGCCTACCAGGAGGCGAGCGCGGTGGTGATGGGGCTGCTCCGGTCGGTGTCGCCGCTGGTGGAGCCGCTGTCGCTCGACGAGGCGTTCGTCGACCTGGCCCGCGCCGACCTGCCCGACCTCGAGGTCGAGACCGTGACGGCGTACGCCGCCGAGCTGCGCGAGCGGGTGGCGGTCGCGACCGGCGGGCTGACGGCGTCGATCGGGCTGGGCAGCTCGAAGTTCATCGCCAAGGTGGCCAGCGACCTGGAGAAGCCGGACGCCCTGGTGGTGGTGCCGCCGGGCACCGAGCGCGACCTGCTGCGACCGATGAGCGTGAACGTCATCCCGGGCGTGGGACCGGTGACCTCCGAGCGGCTGCGGCGCGCGGGCGTCACCACGGTCGCCGAGCTCGAGACCGTCGACCTCGACGAGCTCGTCCGTCTGGTCGGGCAGGCACAGGGCACGGGCCTCCACGCCCTCGCCCGCGCCGACGACGACCGGCCCGTGCTGGCCGAGCGCGAGACCAAGTCGGTGAGCTCGGAGGGCACCTACGAGACCGACCTGACCGACCGCAGGCTGATGGAGGGGCTGCTGACCCGGCAGGCCAGCGAGGTCGCCGGCCGGCTGAACAAGCACGGGCTGTCGGGGCGCACGGTGAGCATCAAGGTGCGGCTGCACGACTTCACCACCCTGAGCCGCTCCTCGACGCTGACCGAGCCGACCGACAGCGCCGCGACCATCGGGCGCCTGGCCCGCTCGCTGCTCACCGACCTCGACACCTCCGGCGGCGTCCGGCTGCTCGGCGTCGGCGTCTCGGGCCTGGCGGACTGGATCCAGGACGACCTGTTCGGCGAGACGGCCGAGGAGCCTGAGGTGCCCGAGCTCGACCCGGTCGAGGCCGGGGTGCGGGCGCGGCGGGCGACGTACGCGCCGGGGCAGGACGTCGAGCACGACGAGATGGGCCGCGGCTGGGTGTGGGGCTCGGGTCGCGGGGTGGTCACGGTGCGCTTCGAGACCGCGGGGCGCCCGCCCGGGCCGGTGCGGTCGTACTCGATCGAGGACCCGGCGCTGCGCCCGTGGCAGCCCGTGAACGACGTGCCGGAGGCCGTCGACCCGGCGTAGCCTCGCCGGTCGTGGAGATCAAGCCCGTCGACATCGACAGCGACCTGGCCCTGCGGGCCGCCTACGACGTCGAGCGGCGCGCCATGCTCGTCGGCCGCGAGGACCTGGCGTTCTACTCGTGGCCCGAGATGGCCGGCATGTGGCGCCACGACGACTCCGGCGAGAAGAAGGTCCTGCTCGGCGGCTGGGAGGACGGCCGGCTCGTGGCCAGCGGGGTGCTGTTCGGCAGCCTGCTCGACAACCTCGACAAGTGCTGGGTCGGGGCCTACGTCGACCCCGACGCGCAGGGACGGGGCCACGGCCGCGAGATGCTCGAGGCCGTCGAGGCGGTCGCCGTCGGGATGGGGCGCACCGTCCTGCTCGCCGAGACCAAGCTGCCCTTCGACGAGGTGACCAACCACCGCTACCGCCGCTTCGCCGAGAACGCCGACTACTCGTTCTCCAACGTCGAGGTCGTGCGCCACCTGCAGCTGCCGGTCCCCGTCACCGACCTCGAGCGCTGGGCGGCGCACTCCGCCACCAAGCACGCCGGCTACGCGATCGAGACCCATCTCGACGAGGTGCCCGAGCACCTGCTCGAGTCGTTCGTGCGGATCTTCGGCCAGCTCGCCGTCGACGCCCCCACCGGCGAGGCCGAGTGGGAGGAGGAGGTGATGACCGCCGAGCGGTTCCGCGAGCAGGAGGCGGCGCTGCGCAAGGCCGGACGCCGGGTGTGGTGCACGATCGCGGTCGCGCCGGACGGGTCGGTGGCGGCGTACTCGACCCTGTCGGTGCCGCCCGCCGGCGTGCGCACCGACGTCTCGCAGTGGGGCACCTTCGTCGACCGCGGGCACCGCGGCCGCCGGCTGGGCATGGCCACCAAGGCCGCCAACCTGCTGGCCGTGCAGTCCGCGCACCCGGAGATGCGGCGCGTCGTCACCCAGAACGCCGAGACCAACGACTGGATGGTCTCGATCAACGAGGAGATGGGCTTCGAGCCCGTCGAGGCCTCGGTGGAGATGATCAAGCGCGTGTGAAGCCGACCGGGTCGCCCGGCCGCAGCTGCGCGACGGCGTCGAGGTCGTCGGCGCGCACCACCGCCACCACC
Organism: Nocardioides sp.; assembly: GCA_025964985.1. Taxonomy (GTDB): domain Bacteria; phylum Actinomycetota; class Actinomycetes; order Propionibacteriales; family Nocardioidaceae; genus Nocardioides. The sequence goes on along the minus strand of JAOPXU010000064.1, from coordinate 5,972 downwards.
GGGTAGCCGCCGGTCGCCGGGTGGTCGGCCAGCAGCACGACGGGCCGTCCGTCGGGCGGCACCTGGACCGCGCCCAGCACCATCCCCTCGCTGGGCAGCTCGCCGTGGTCGACCCGCTCGAGCGGCTCCCCGCTCAGCCGCAGGCCGACCCGGTCGGACGCCTCACCGACGGCGTACGACGTGCGGCAGAGCCGGTCGAGGGTGCCCGGCGCGAACCGGTCGAGCCGCGGCCCCGGGTCGACGCGGAGGCGGACCGGACCACCCCGCTCCCCCACCGGTACGTCGAGCGCGGCGGGCGGTCCGCCCGGCTCGCCCACCGGCAGCCGCGAGCCGGTGGTCACCCGGGGCGGGCCGACCCAGGCGAGCGTGTCGGTCGAGCGCGACCCGAGGACCGGCTCCACGTCCCAGCCTCCTGCGACGGCGAGGTAGGACCGCACCCCGCGGGTGGCGGGCCCGAGCCGCAGCTCCGCGCCGGCCGGCACCCACTCGGCCCGCCCGTGCCCGCGGGCTCGACCAGCGACCTCGACCGCGCAGGGCGCTCCGGTCACCGCGACCCAGCGCCCCGCGTCGGCGCGCAGCACCACGCCACCGAGCGTGACCTCGAGGACCGCCGTACCGGCCGGGTCGCCGACCAGGCGGCACGCGAGCGCAGCCGCCGGCCGGTCGAGCGGCCCGGCGCGGGGCACGCCGAGGTGGGCGAGGCCGGTGCGGCCGTCGTCCTGCACGGTGACGAGGCCGGGTGCGTCGAGGACGGTCCACCCCCTCGGCCGACTCACCGGGGCACGAACCGGACGCGGGTACCGGGCGCGAGCAGCGCCGGGCTCGAACGGGTCGGGTCCCACAGCACCGCGTCGGTGCGTCCGAGCAGGCGCCAGCCTCCGGGCGAGGCCGTCGGGTAGACGCCGCACCACGCGCCGGCCAGGCCGACCGAGCCCGGCGCGACCCTCGACCGCGGGGTGTCGAGCCGTGGCACGGCGAGCTCGTCGGGCAGGCCGGTGAGGTAGGCGAAGCCCGGGGCGAAGCCGCAGAAGGCCGAGACGAAGGTGAGCGCGGCGTGCCGCTCGACCACGCCGTCGCGGTCGGTGCCCCAGCGCTCGGCGACGTCGTCGAGGTCGGGGCCGTCGTAGGTGGTGGGCACCTCGACCAGCGCGCCCGCTCCCTCGGCCACAGCCCCACCGGGCCGCCAGCCGACCAGCACCGTCTCGAGCGCCACCGGGTCCTCGACGCCATCGAAGAGCACGGTCCCTGCACCCGGGACCACCTCGAGCGCCCCGACGCCGACCGTGCGGGCCCAGGCCGCGAGGTCGAGGGCCTCGCCGGCGTCGGCGACCTCGGCGAGCACCGCGGCGGGGCCGACGGGCACGAGGCGGAGGTGCGGCACAGGCCCATCGTCGGCCAGCGCCCACGAGTCGGCCACCGAGTGCGCGAAAAAAGGTCGAGGGCCTCTTGGTGGTATGAGCATCAAGAGGCCCTCGGGGCGTCCGGTCGGTGACTGCCAGACGATCCAGCGCTCGTCACGAGCCCGGCCTCCCGTCACCGGGTGCCGCTCACCTCGCCCCGAAGGACTCCGTGAGGAGAGCTCGTCGTTCCTGCCGATCCCCGTCGTCCGTGTCCCTCCTCGCGGTGGGCCGGTGCTTCGGTAGGGAGAGTTCTACGCCGGGCGCGACGGGCGGCACAAGGGCGCCCGTGACATTCCCGGAGTCCCACAGGCTCCTCCACAGCGAGAGCCCCGTCATCCACCACAGGAGACGCCAGTGCACAGGCTGCGGACTAGTCCTGTGGAGGAACCGCGAGCCCCTCGAGGCGCCACCCGGCGGCCTCGAGCGCGGACCGGACGGCGCGGGCGTGCGCGACCGCCCCAGGGGTGTCGCCGTGCACGCACACCGAGTGCACGCCCGGCGCCAGCTCGACGGCTCGGGCCGCGATCGCCGCACTGTCCTCGAGCACCGCACCGGGCTCGCGGCGCGGCCTGAGCCGGCCGTCGGCGTCGTAGGCGCGGTCGGGGAAGCCCTCGAGCAGCACCCTCCGCCCGGAGCCGGCGGCCTGGTCGAGCAGCTCACCGGGCATCGAGAGCACCGGCAGGACGCCCGAGCCGGCCAGCACGGCCGCGGCCTGCTCCTCGTCGTCGAGCACCCGGTGGTAGAGCGCGCCGTGCGGCTTGAGGTAGCGGACGGCGGTCCCTGCGGCGGTCGCGATCTCGGCCAGGACGCCGACCTGGTGGGCGACCTGCTCGCGCAGGATCTCGTAGGCGACGTCGACCGGCACGCGCCCGAAGTTCGGCCGGTCGGCGTAGGACACCTGGGCCCCGACGGACACCCCGCGCGCGGCGGCTCCCTCGCAGACCGCGCGCATGGTCGCCGCCGACCCGGCGTGGTAGCCGCAGGCGACGTTGGCGCTGGTGACCACTTCGAGCAGCGCCGCGTCGTCGGTGACCTCCTCGCCGAGGTCGGCGTTGAGGTCGAGCGGCCGGTCGGTCACGACGGGCTCACAGCTGCTTGCCGACGAAGAGCTCGACCACCTCGTAGCCGAGGCCCTCGTAGAGCGCCCGGGCCCCGTGGTTGTAGCCGAAGACGTTGAGGCCGAGCGCGTGCGAGCCGCGTTCGCGGGCCCACAGCGCACCGGCGCGCATGAGCCCGCCGCCGTGGCCCTGGCGGCGGTGCGCCTCGTCGACGATGACGTCGTAGACGAAGGCCATCGGCCGCTCGGTGCCGACCCACAGCGTGCCGACCTGGACGCCGTCGACGCGGCCCACGAAGAACGCGTGGTGCTCGGTGGCCAGCCCGTGGGGCAGCAGCTCGGCGTGCTGCTCGCGGGAGACCCGCAGCGCCTGCTCGGGACTCTCCCCCGACTTCGCCCGCGCCTCGGCGTAGGACTCGATCTCGTCGGCCTCCCACACGGCGTACGCCGCCTGGTCCATCGGCTCGAGGACGACGGCCCCCTCTCCCGGCAGGTCGCCGGTGAGGTCGAGCCGCATCTGCACCGCGGCGGTCTCGAACCCGGGGTCGTCGGCGAACGCCTGGCCGACCGGGTCCTCGGGGTGGATCGCGGCGGTCAGCCGCCCACACCCGGCCGCGCGGGCGACGTCCTCGACCAGCACGCGCACCTCGGGCGCCAGGCCGGCATCGTCGAGGCGCAGGTGCAGCACCGACCGGTCCTCACCCTGCTGGACCGTCCAGAGCCGGCCGACCGGTCCGGCCGGAACCCCGTCGACGACGTCGTAGACCGTGGTGCGCTCGCGGATCCGCCCGACCATCGCGTCGGCGGCCTCGCGGGCGCGGGCGGCCCCGCCCTGCTCGCCGAGGAAGCGGCGTACGACGAGGTGCGCCGTGAGCTCGTCGAGCGGGGCACCGGGGACGGGCTGCAGCGACAGGACCACGGGACGGATCCTGTCAGAGGCCCCGGTGTGAGGGTGGTGAGCGGTGGATACGGTGCCGACATGACCGAGCGCCCCGCAGCCCCTCCCCTTGCCGAGCGCCGTCCGGTCACCACCGAGCACCACGGACGGACCCGCGTCGACGACCTCGACTGGCTGCGCGACAAGGAGTCGGCCGAGGTCCTCGCGCACCTCGAGGCCGAGAACGCCTGGACCGAGCAGCAGACGGCCCACCTCGCCGACCTGCGCGACCAGATCTTCGCCGAGATCAAGGCCCGCACCCGCGAGACCGACCTGTCGGTGCCGACCCGGGTGCGCGAGCACTGGTACTACGGCCGGTCCTTCGAGGGCCGCGAGTACGGCGCCAGCTGCCGCGTGCCCGTCGCCGGCCCCGACGACTGGACGCCGCCGCGCCCGGCCGAGGACGCCTCGCCCGACCAGCCCGCGCTGCCCGGCGAGGAGGTCCTGCTCGACCTCGACGCCCTCGCCCAGGGCCACGACTTCTTCTCCCTCGGTGGCTCGACCATCACCCCCGACAGCCGGCTGCTGGCCTACGCCACCGACGTCGTGGGCGACGAGCGCTACACGATCCGCTTCAAGGACCTCGAGACCGGCGACCTGCTGCCCGACGAGATCACCGGCACCCTCGGCGGCGGCACCTGGGACCGCGCCGGCGAGCACCTCTACTACACGACCGTCGACGACTCCTGGCGCGCCGACAAGGTCTGGCGCCACCGCCTCGGCACCACCCAGGCCGACGACGAGCTGGTCTTCCACGAGACCGACGGCCGGTTCTGGGTCGGCTGCGGCCGCACCCGCAGCGACCGCTACCTCGTGGTCGCGTCGGGCTCGAAGACGACCAGCGAGTACCTCGTGCTCGACGCCGACGCCCCCGACGGTGCCGAGGGGGTCTTCCGGGTCTTCGCCGAGCGCGAGGAGGGCGTCGAGTACTCCCTCGAGCACGCCGTCATAGCCGGCGAGGACCGCTTCCTGGTGATGCACAACGCCGCAGGGCCCGACTTCGAGCTCGCGGTGACCCCGCCCGAGCCGACGCCCCGCGAGGGCTGGGTGCCGCTGATCGCCCACGACCCCGCCGTACGCCTCGAGGACGTCGACGCGTTCGCCGGCCACCTCGTCGTCCACCAGCGCAGCAACGGGCTCACCCAGCTGCGCATCCTCGAGCTCGATCCGGCCACCGGCGTGGCCGACGACTACCTCGTCGAGTTCGACGAGGAGGTCTACACCGTCGGGTCGGGCGCCAACCCGCGCTTCGACCAGCCGACCGTGCGCCTGGGCTACACCACGATGTCGGTGCCCTCCTCGGTCTACGACTACGACGTCCGCACCCGCGAGCTGACCCTGCTCAAGCGGGCGCCGGTCCTCGGCGGCTACGACCGCGACGACTACGAGGAGCACCGCCTCTGGGCGACCTCGGTCGACGGCGAGCAGGTGCCGATCTCGCTGGTCGTGCGCCGCGACGCCCGCGCCGGCGGCCAGCCGGTCCCGCTGCACCTCTACGCCTACGGCGCCTACGAGATGTCGACCGACCCGGCGTTCTCGATCGCGCGGCTGTCCCTGCTCGACCGCGGCGCGGCGTTCGCGATCGCCCACGTGCGCGGCGGCGGCGAGCTCGGCCGCCGCTGGTACGACGACGGCAAGCTCGCCCACAAGCAGCACACCTTCGACGACTTCATCGCCTGTGCCCGGCACCTGGTCGAGGCGGGGTGGACCACCCCCGACCGGTTGGTCGGCGAGGGCGGCAGCGCCGGCGGCCTGCTGATCGGGGCGGTCGCCAACCAGGCGCCCGACGCCTTCGCGGGCCTCGTGGCGCAGGTGCCGTTCGTCGACCCGCTCACCTCGATGCTCGACGCGAGCCTCCCGCTCACGGTCACCGAGTACGACGAGTGGGGCAACCCCGAGGCCGACGAGGACGCCTACGACGCGATCGCGGCGTACTCCCCCTACGACAACGTCGGCACCCACCCCTACCCGCGCATCCTCGCCGAGACGTCGCTGCACGACACCCGCGTGCTCTACGTCGAGCCCGCCAAGTGGGTGGCCCGGCTGCGAGAGCGGGCCGCCGACGCCGACGTGCTCCTCAAGATCGAGATGAGCGCCGGGCACGGTGGCGTCTCGGGGCGCTACCAGGCCTGGAAGGACCGCGCGTTCACGCTGGCGTGGATCCTCGACGTCCTCGGTCTCGCCGACGAGCCGCGACGCGGCTGACCTCACGGTCACCCCGCCCGCGGTCCTTCAGTTCCCTGCGTCGGCCGCCGAAGATTGAGAAGTCCCTGAGATCTGCGCGGTCCGGCAACTCTGGAGCCATCCGAAGCGTCGTTCCTGTCGAAGGCCTAGCACGAGCGGCAAGCCTTCCGGGTGATGTGGGAATCCACCTTCCCGGACCAACGTTGGACCAGACGTAACCGCAAGGTCGGCTACGAGAATTGAAGGAGGGTCCCCCATGGCAACCAGGACCGCATCACGGGTCACCCGCGAGATCGAGGGCCGCGACAGCGTGGGCCTCTACCTCGACGAGATCGCCCGCAACCCCCTGCTCGACGCGGCCATGGAGGTCGAGCTCTCCCAGACGATCGAGGCC
>JAOPXU010000403.1 GCA_025964985.1 Nocardioides sp. | reverse complement strand
GACCCGTGGCAGCACTTCGCCCGGACCCACCAGATCGGTCAGATCGTGCCCGGCAAGGTCACCAAGCTGGTGCCCTTCGGCTCGTTCGTCCGTGTCGAGGAGGGCATCGAGGGCCTGGTGCACATCTCCGAGCTGGCCGAGCGCCACGTGGAGATCCCGGAGCAGGTCGTCCAGGTCAACGACGACGTCATGGTCAAGATCATCGACATCGACCTCGAGCGTCGCCGGATCTCGCTGTCGCTGAAGCAGGCCAACGAGACCGCGACCGCCTCCGACGTCGAGGAGTTCGACCCCACGCTCTACGGCATGGCGGCGACCTACGACGAGCAGGGCAACTACGTCTACCCCGACGGCTTCGATCCCGAGACGGGCGAGTGGCTCGAGGGCTTCGACGACCAGCGCGCGGTCTGGGAGGAGCAGTACGCCAAGGCGCACGCTCGCTGGGAGGCCCACGTCAAGCAGCAGGCCGACGCCAAGACGGCCGAGGCCGAGGCCGGCGAGGCCACGTCCTACTCCTCCGGCGGCGACGTCGAGGAGGGCGAGGGCGACGGCGGTTCGCTCGCCTCCGACGAGGCGCTGCAGGCGCTGCGCGAGAAGCTCACCGGCGGCCAGGCCTGAGGGTCTGCCCCACCAGCACCACGCACGAAGGCCCGGTCCCCGCGAGGGGGCCGGGCCTTCGGCCTTTCCGGGTGGTGCCGGGTGCTGGCGTACGTACGCCGATCAGGCGGCCCGGTCGTACGGCACCCGCGAGCCGGGGGAGACGAAGTCGGGGTCGACGCGGTGGGAGCGGGGGCGCGCGGCGGGCGCGTCGTGGAAGACGTTGCGGACGGTGGCGGCGATGACGAGCACCACGGCCACGCTGAGGATCACGAAGAAGGTCATGGCAGTGATCATGCGCTTCAGATGATCCTGCCACGAGTGGCAGTAATGACCGTGTTGGTCGAATTCCTGCCAGATGCGCGCTAGGCTCCCCGACATGCAGAAGGTGGCCGTGGTGGTGCAGGACGGAGCCGAGCCGTTCGGGCTCGGCTCGCTCGTCGAGGTCTGGGGCGAGCCCCACCACCCCGAGGACGACAACCCGGTCTTCGACTTCACCGTGTGCACGCCGCGGCCCGGCCGGGTCACGGGGCGCTCGACCTACGACCTGCACGTCGAGGCCGGCCTCGACGCCGCCGCCGACGCCGACCTGGTCTGCATCTCGCCCTGGTACGACTTCCTCAACCCCGACCCCCGCGTCCTCGACCTGGTCGTCGACGCCCACGAGCGCGGGGCGATCGTCTACGCCCACTGCAGCGCTGCGTTCACCCTCGCCCAGGCCGGCCTGCTCGACGGCCGCGAGTGCACCACCCACTGGCGCTTCACCGACCGGATGGCCGCCATGTACCCCCGCGCCATCGTCCGGCCCGACGTCCTCTACTGCCACGACGGCAACATCCTCACCGGCGCCGGCTCCGCCGCCGGGATCGACGCCTCCCTGCACCTCATGCGCCAGACCTTTGGCGCCCGCGTCGCCGCCTCCACCGCCCGACGCATCGTCGTCCCGCCCCACCGCGACGGCGGCCAGGCCCAGTTCATCGCCCGCCAGGTCGTCGACACCCAGGCCGAGACCCTCGGCGCCGTGCTCACCTGGGCCACCGAGAACCTCGCCGACAACCTCGACGTCGAGACCCTCGCCCGCAAGGCCCACATGTCCCCGCGCACCTTCGCCCGCCGCTTCCGCGACGAGACCGGGACCACCCCGCACTCCTGGGTCACCGCCCAGCGCCTCCAGCTCGCCGAGGAGATGCTCGAGCGCACCGACAACCCCGTCGACCAGATCGCCGCCGAGGTCGGCTTCGGCAACGCCGCCACGCTGCGGCACCACTTCACGCGGGTGCGCGGAGTCAGCCCTCAGGCGTATAGGCGACAGTTCGCTTGCTAGCGAGGCTGTGTTGTCTGTCCTCGCTCCGCTCGGACGTGCTCGGCGCCCCCTTGTCTGTCCTCGCTCCGCTCGGACGTGCTCGGCGCCCTTGAGGGGCCGTCTTCCTCCTCGCTCGCTCGAGTGCTTGCTCCTTCGTCGCTGCGCCCTTGATTCACTCGTCGTGCAGACGACCCCGGCGCCGAGCGGTTCGTGGTCCCGTTGGTCATCAGTGACTCCGCACGACGGTGGTCGAGCCGGGCGAGCCCTGACGAGCGCGAGTCGAGACCCCCGCAGCCGGCGTACGCAGCCGGCCGCGGGGTCTCCTACTAGCTGATCGGTGCGGCTTCTGCCGGAGCGACGATCACGTCGTCGTCGGGGGCCTCGCCGAGGTAGGCGCGGCGGACGGCGGGGTCGGCGGAGATCTCCGAGGGGGTGCCCTCGGCGATCTTGCGACCGAAGTCGAGGACGACCACGCGGTCGGCGTTGGCGAGCACCAGGGCGACGTCGTGCTCGATGAGCAGGACGCCCATGCCCCAGTCGACGGCCAGGCGGCGGATGAGGCGGCCCAGCTCGGCGCTCTCGCGCTCGTCGAGGCCGGCGGCCGGCTCGTCGAGCAGCAGCACCGAGGGACGACCGGCCACCGCGCGGGCGATGGCCACCAGGCGACGCTGGCCGTAGGAGAGGTCCTCGCAGCGGATGTCGAGCAGCGGCAGCAGCTCGAGCTCGGCCACCGCGTCGGCGACCTGCGGGGGCAGCTCGGGGCGGCCCGGGTGCAGCAGGTCGGTCAGGTAGGCGCCCCGGTCACGACGCTCGGCGGCGGCGAGGAGGTTCTCGCGGACGGTGAGGTCGTCGAACAGCTCGAGCGACTGGAACGAGCGCGACAGCCCGGCCCGTGAGCGCCGGTGCGGCGCCCAGCGCGAGATGTCCTGGCCGTCCCACGTGATCCGGCCCGCGGTGATCCGGTTGTTGCCGGACACGCAGTCGATGAGCGTGGTCTTGCCGGCGCCGTTGGGGCCCAGCAGGCCGAGCACCTCACCCGGTCGCACGGTCAGGCCCACGTCGTCGAGGGCGGTGAAGCCGCCGAAGCGCTGGGTCAGGCCGGTGACCTCCAGGGTGCGTGGCGCGACCCGCTCGGTGTGCCGCTCGCCCTTGGCGAGCGTGACGTCGTGAGCGGGCTCCGGCGCGGCCTCGTCGGCCGGCGCCTTCTTGCGCATCTTGTGGCCGGCCTTCTCGAGCTCGCCGGCGGCGCCGTCCTGGTTGAAGACGAGCGTGATGATCAGGATCGCGGCCAGCAGGATCGGGATGTACTGCCCGAAGCCGCCCTCGGCGGCGACGCCACCGACGGTGGTGTTGTCGGGCAGCAGCAGGCTGACGAGCCCGCCCTGGGTGCCGATCGCGGTGAGGAGCGGGCCGATCACGAAGCCGACACCGCCGATGACCGACAGCACCAGCACGTTGATGGAGGCGCCGGTCGGGAACATCGAGCCGAAGCTGACGCTCTCGTAGCTGAACGCCAGCAGGACGCCGCCGATGCCGGCGATGGCCGCGGACAGGGTGAAGGCGTAGAGCTTGGCCTCGAAGACGTTGACGCCGATGGCGGCAGCGGCCCGCTCGTTGGTGCGTACGGCGAGCAGTCGGCGTCCGGCGCGTCCGCGGCGCAGGTTGGCCACGAGGAGACCGACGAGCACCAGGGCGACCACGCACATGACGGCGTAGCGGCGCGGGTGGTCGAGCGGGTCGAGGTCGAGGCCGAGCAGGCTGACGTCGGTCGGCTTGGCCTGCGACCACTCGGGTCGGCTGAAGACGAGCACGAACAGGGCGAAGCCCAGGCCGAAGGTGACGACGGCCAGGTTGACGCCGCGGGTGCGCAGGGCGGGCAGGCCGAACAGGAACCCGACCAGCGCGGCGGCGAGGATGCCGGCGACCAGGGCGGGCAGAAAGCCCCAGCCGCGGTCGGCGGAGAGCTGGCCGGCGGCGAAGGCGCCCACGCCGGCGAGCGCGAACTGCGCGATCGAGAGCTGTCCGGCGTAGCCGGTGAGGACGACGACCGACAGCCCGACGAGGGCCGTGGTCGTGGTGACGGTGACGGGAGCGAGCCAGTCGTCGGAGACGACGCCGGCGACCAGACCGACGGCGACCGCGGAGGAGACCACGACGAGCCAGGGCCGGATCCGGCCGGTGCCGACGCGCGGCATCCGGTCGGTGAGGCTCCCGCGCAGCGGCAGCCCGCGTCCGCGCAGCACCAGCAGCACGATGATGAAGACGAAGGGCACCGAGTCGGCGAGGCCCGTGGTGTTGCTGAGGTCGGCGACGATCGACTGCGCGCAGCCCACGATCAGGCCGCCGAGCAGGGCCAGCGGGTAGGACTGGAACTGCGCCATCAGCGCCGCGGCGAGCGCGCCGATGATGAGCACGGCGTAGGACGACGGGGCGATGAAGCCGAAGGTGATCGAGGGGAACAGCCCGCCGGCCAGGCCGGCCAGGGCGCCGCCGAGCGACCAGGTCAGGGCAGCGAGCAGGTCGGGGGACCAGCCGAGGGCCGAGGCGGCACGGGGGTTCTCCGACGCCGCCGAGATGGCGTGGCCCAGCCGCGTGCGGGAGGCGGTGAGCACCAGGAGCAGGGTGACCACGGCCGCGATGGCGGTGAGCGTGAAGACGTACTGCCCGACGCGGATGTCGCCGACGACGTCGATCGGGTCGGTGGGAAGCGGCGAGGGCGTGAGCACCTGGGTGACGCCGTAGCGCAGCAGCACGAGCTCGGTGAGGATCGCGAGCAGCCCCAGGGTGGCGATGACGCGGGCCAGCGGACTGGCCCGGCGCAGCGGCCGGAGCACGACGAGCTGGGTCACCAGCCCCAGGAGGGCACCGACGACCACGGCCAGGCCGAGGGAGACCATCGCGCCGGCGCCGCGCTCGACCTGCATCTCGTAGGCGACGTAGCCGCCGGCGAGCGCGAAGCCGCTGTGGGCGAAGTTGATGACGCCCGAGCCGCGGTAGATGATCACCAGGCCCAGGCCGAGCAGGGCGTAGATGGCGCCGGTGCCCAGTCCGATCAGGGCGAAGCGCAGGAGGTCCATCAGGCGGTCGCAGCCTCTCCGCTGAGGTAGTGCTGGGTCAGGGCTTCGGGGTCGTCGCGCAGCTCGGACGCCGGACCGCTGAGCACGACGCGCCCGCGCCGGAGCACGTGCACGGTGTCGGCGACGGCGAGGGCCTGGCGCACGTGCTGCTCGACGAGCACCACGGCGACGCCGTCGTCGGCAGCCGCGCGCACCGCGCGCAGCAGCCGCTCGACGACCAGGGGCGCGAGCCCCAGGGACAGCTCGTCGGCCAGGAGCACGCTCGGCTTGCCGGCTAGCACGCGGGCCAGCGCGAGCATCTGCTGCTGCCCGCCGGACAGCAGCCCGGTCTTCTTGCCCAGGTGGGGCTCGAGCTCAGGGAAGTGCGCGAGCGCGTCCTCGGGCTTGCCCCGGCCGAGCTTGAGGTTCTGCCAGCCGGTGAGCTGCATGAAGACGCAGCGCTCCTCGGTGAGCAGCCCGACCCCGTGGCGGGCCCGGTGGTGCAGGCGGCGTCGACGGCTGTCGCCGTTGACCACCACGGTGCCGCGCATCGGGCTCAGCTCACCGGCGATGGTGAGCAGGGTCGTCGTCTTGCCTGCGCCGTTGGCGCCGAGCAGGGTGACGACCTCGCCGGCCCGCACCGACAGGTCGATGTCGTTGATCGCGGGCCCACCGCCGTAGCCGGCGGTGAGGCCGCGCACCTCCAAGACGGTGTCGCCCCGGGTGCCGCTCGAGCCGCTGCGCCCGGGGGCGCCGGCAGCGTGGGCGCCGGGCGCCCGGGTCGCGGTGGAAGGCCCTGCCGAGGTCGGGCTGCTCACGCTAGCCCGCCGTCTCGAGAGCCGTGTCCACGTCGTAGAAGTCGCCCTCGGGAGTGACGTCGGAGTCCTTGACCCGCAGGAACTTGATCTGGCTGTTGAAGACCCGGTTGAGGCCGTCGGCGTCGTTCTCCTGCGTGAAATCGATGGGCTGCGTCAGGCCCTTGGTGTCGACCGCGGAGGCCGCGTCGAGCGCCGCCGTGGCGTCGGCCCCGGTGGTGCCCTCGATGTCGGCCAGCGCGCTGGCGAGCACCTGGTAGGCGACCCAGGTGTTCTGGGCGAAGATCGAGGTCCAGCCGCCGTTGTCGTCGTCGGCGAGGTCGCCGACGGTCTGCTTGGCCTCGTCCCAGGCCGGGTCGCTGGCCACGGGGAAGTTGCTGGTGGTGATCGCACCCTCGAGGGCGCCGCCGAGCGGGCGGATCACCTCGGAGGTGAGGGCGCCGCCGAAGATGTAGTACTCGACGTCGGCGCCGAGGCTCGCGTTGGCCGCGACCACGCCGGTGACGATGGCGGGCGGGGCGGAGATGATCACGCAGTCGGAGCCGTCGAGCTGCTGGGCGACGCCGCTGAAGTCGGAGACGATCTGGGGGACGCGGATGACCTCGGGGGCGTCGGCACCGGCGGTCGCCATGCCGCGGTCGACGAGCGCGGCGAGGGCGTCGCTGGCCGCGTCACCGGTCTGGGTGGCGACGCTGGCGATGTTCTCGCAGCCGTCCTCGACGGCCCGCTTGCCCAGGGCGGCCATCGACATGATGCCGGAGTTGACCGGGTAGGCGCCGGGGTCGGTGAGCTCGTTGGAGCTGACGAGCGGGGGACCGACCCACGGGATGTCGGCGCGGGCGAGGATCGGCAGCACGTTGGGGGCGTTGATGGTGAACCCGCCGACGACCGCGGCGACGCCCTGGTCGACCGCGTCGCGGGCGCAGTCGGCGGCGATGTTGGGGTCGAAGCCCTCGTTGCACGTGATCAGCTGGACCTCGTGGCCGTTGATGCCGCCGGCGTTGTTGATGCCGATGACGGCGCCCTCGGCGATGCCGAGGATCGCGGGCGTGTTGAGGACCTCGGTGTCGATGGGCGCCATCGTCATGACCTTGATCGGCTCGCCGGTGAACTCGACGCTCGCGTCCTGGGTCACGCCCTGCGAGGACTCTTCGTTGTCACCGCCGTCGTCGGAGCTGCAAGCGGCGAGTCCGGCCGCCATCGAGATGGCGACCGTGGCGAGCAGTGGGCGCCTCAGGGCGCGGTGCATCGAAGTCATGACATTCCCTCCATGTCCTGGGCGGGGTGCGAGAGGCACCCCGTGACCCACGTCACTGTGCCGGAGAACGGGGTCCGTGTCATGCCTTCTGGGGAGAATTGCTAGAACGTGTTCTCGTTGTGACGTCGCCGGCGGGTCGACACGGGCCCGTGGGCCGTCGTACGCCGCCACGCGGGCGTCTCAGAGGAGGTCGCGGCGGACCTTGCCGGTCAGCGTCCGGGGCAGCTCGTCGACGAATGTCCAGGTTTTCGGTCGTTTGGGCGGCGCGAGCCGCTCGCGCGACCACGCCACCAGCTCGTCCTCCGACGCGCTGCCGACGACCGTCGCGCAGACGCGCTGGCCCCACTCGGGGTCGTCGACGCCGTGGACCGCGACGTCGACGACGCCAGGGTGCTCGCCGAGCACCTGCTCCACCTCGAGCGGGTAGACGTTGACGCCCCCGGAGATCACCAGGTCCTCGCGGCGCCCGTCGAGGTGGAGGTAGCCGTCGTCGTCGAGCCGGCCCAGGTCGCCGACGGTGAAGGAGTCGCCCCGCCAGGCGGCGGCGGTCTTGTCGGGGTCGCCGTAGTAGGAGAACCGCGCGTGGGGCGGCACCGAGCACCAGATGGTCCCGTCGGCATCGGTGCTCAGCGTGCGTCCGGGCCGGGCGCGCCCGACCGTGCCGGGCCGCTCGAGCCACTCCTCGCTGCGGCAGGCGGTGAACTGGCCCTCGGTCGAGCCGTAGAACTCCCACGTCGACCCGGCCGGGAAGAGGTCGATGAGGCGCCGCTTGAGGTCGGTGGGGCAGGGCGCACCGGCGTGGGCCACGAGGCGGTACGACGACAGGTCGGGCACCCCGACCGCGTCCCAGTGGGCGAAGAGCCGCTGCAGGTGCGTCGGCACGCAGAACATGGTGGTCGGCCGCTCTGCCTCGATCGCGGCCGTCACGGCGGCGGGGTCGAAGGGGCCGGGCACGACGACGCGGCCGCCGGCCAGGGCCGTGCCCATGGCGAAGCGCAGGGGCGCCGAGTGGTAGAGCGGGCTGAGGACGAGGTTGACGTCGTCGGCGGCGAAGCCCCACAGGTCGCGCTCCTCCGCGAGCAGCGCCTCGGCGTCGGCCGGCTGGAGGATCCCGCTCCACACGCCCTTCGGCGTGCCCGTCGTACCGCTGGTGCAGTGCATGGGGCGGGCCCGCGGGGTGCCGCGGTCGTCGTTGGTGACCGCGGCCAGCCCGGCCTCGTCGGTGACGACGAGGGTCGGGTCGAGCGGGGTGAGGATGCGCTCGCGCTCGTGGTCGGTCAGCCGCGGGTCGAGGGGGATCGGGACGACGCCGCGGGCCAGCAGCGAGAGCACCGTGTCGAGGTAGGCCGTCGAGGGCGGCACCAGGAGGGCGACGCGGTCACCCTCCTCCAGGCCCGCCGGACCTGCCGCCCCCGCCACTAGGCGAGCCCGAGGTCGGCGGCGAGCTGGTCGACCACGGTGGCGTGGTGCGTCTCGTAGTCGAGGACCCCCTGGTGCATGTGCCCGAACAGCTCGAGCGAGACGTGGCCGAACAGCGTCGACCAGGCGATGAGCGCGCGGACGGCGTAGGCCGGGCTGAGCGGCGGGTCGACCAACGCGGTGACCGGGGCGATCGAGGCCTTCTCGGCGGCCGAGACCCGGTCGGGCCCGTGCGGACGGCGTCCGGCCTGCTGGGCGTCGCGGACCAGGCCGAGCAGGGCGTAGGTGACCCGCTGGGCGGGGGCGACGGTGTCGCCCGGGGCGGCGTAGCCCGGCACGGGGGAGCCGTAGGTCAGGGCGTACTGGTGGGGGTTCTCGACCGCCCAGGCGCGCAGGGCCTTGGCCATGGCACGGAACCGGCCGCGCAGGTCGCCGCGCCGCACGCCGGCGTCGGCCTCCTCGACCGCCGCGCCCAGGGCGTCGTAGGCCTCGACCAGCAAGGCGGTCAGCAGGGCGTCGCGGCTCGGGAAGTAGCGGTAGACCGCCGAGGAGGCCATGCCGAGGTCGCGGGCGATGGCCCGCACGGACAGGGCGGCGGGCCCGATCTCGGCGAGCTGCGCCGTGGCGTTGTCGAGGATCGCGCGGGTGAGCTCGGCGCGAGCGGTGGCACGGGCGGTGCGGGGGGCGGTCGGCATGGTTCGATCCTGCCCCGGGACGAGAGCGCTGGCAACAGATGAGAGCACCGCTCTTGTATTGGTGCCCGAGTCGTGGCATGCTCGACAAAACGAGAGCGGTGCTCTCATATCGACGGAGGAGAAGCAGATGAGCAAGCACGTGGTGGTCGGGTCGGGTCCTGTCGGGACGGCGACGGCGAGGGAGCTGGTGGCCACGGGCCACGAGGTGGTGCTCGTCAGCCGGTCAGGGGCGGGGGAGGAGATCGCGGGCGTGCGGCGCGTGGCGCTCGACGTCGCGGACGCCGACGCGCTCGCGGACCTCTCCGCAGGGGCGTCGGTGCTCTACAACTGCGTCAACCCGCCGTCGTACGACGTGTGGTCGAGCTGGTGGCCCCCGGTCGCCGAGGCGTTCCTGACGGCCACCGAGCGCACCGGCGCCGTGCTCGCCACGGCCTCGTGCCTCTACGGCTACGGGGTGGTCGACGCGCCCATGGTGGAGGGGCAGCCGGACACGACGGCCGGCACCAAGGGCCGGCTGCGCGCCGAGATGTGGGCGGAGGCCCGAGCGCGGCACGAGGCGGGACGGATCCGGGCGGTCGAGGTCCGCGGCTCCGACTTCATGGGCCCGGGCGTCACACAGGCGCACGTGCCGATCGTGGCGGCGAAGGCGCTGGCGGGCAGCACGGCCCGGGTCTTCGGCCGCAGCGACGTGGCGCACTCCTGGACCGACGTCCGCGACATGGCCCGCGCCCTCGTCGCGGCAGCCACCGACGTGAGCGCCCACGGCCGGGTCTGGCACGCGCCCACCAACCCGGCCCGCACCCAGGCCGAGGCCGTGACCGACGTCTGCCGCGCTGCGGGGCTCGAGCCGGTCCGGGTCGCGACCTGGCCGCGGGCGATGCTGACCGTGGGTGGCCTGGTCGTGCCGTTCCTGCGGGAGATGCGCGAGACCGTCCACCAGTTCGAGCGGCCCTTCGTGCTCGACTCCTCGGCGACCGAGCGCGCGCTCGGCCTGGCACCGACGCCCTGGGACGAGGTGTGCCGCGCGACCGCGGAGACCACGCTCGGCGCCCCGGCCGCGGCCGACGCCGTGCGCGCCTGACCCGGCCGGACGGGATTCGGGTCGGACGGGGTTCGGGTCGGGCGCCAGGGGGAACCACCCGCGCATGACCACGCTCGTCCTCGTCCTCGTCGCTGCCCTGCTGGTCGGCATCGCCGTCCTCGTCCTGCGGCCCGCGCCCCGCCGCGGTCGCAGCCGCGGCCAGTGGTCCGGTGACGACTCGGGAGCCGGAGCCTCGGGGGTCGTCGTGTCGGACGACTCCCGCCACCACGGCTGGGACGACGGTGGCGGAGGGGGCAGCGACTCCGGTGGCAGCGACTCGGGCGGGGGCGACGGAGGCGGCGGCGGAGGCGGTGGCGGAGGCGGCGGCGACTGAGACCCGGCGTCTCGTTAGGCTTGAGCGGTGCGAGTCGGACTGACGGGTGGCGTGGGCTCGGGCAAGAGCTCGGTGGCCGCGATCCTGCGCGAGCTGGGCGCCACGATCATCGACGGCGACGTGCTCGCCCGCGAGGTGGTCGAGAAGGGCACGCCCGGCCTCGACCAGGTGGTGGCGGCCTTCGGGACCGACGTCCTGACCGCCGACGGCCACCTCGACCGGCCCAAGGTCGGCGCGATCGTCTTCAACGACGCCGAGCAGCGCGCGCTGCTCGAGTCGATCGTCCACCCCCTCGTCTTCGAGCGGTACGCCGCCCTCGAGGCCGCGACCGGACCCGACGACCTGGTCGTCCACGACATCCCGCTGCTGGCCGAGACCGGGCGGGCCGACGGCTTCGACGCCGTGGTCGTGGTCGACGTGCCCGACGAGACGCGCATCGAGCGGATGCTGCGCGACCGCGGCTGGACCCGCGAGGACGCCGAGTCGCGCATCGCCTCCCAGGCGACCCGCGAGCAGCGCCTCGCCATCGCCACCCACGTCATCGACAACGCCGGCACCCGCGAGAAGCTGCGCGAGCGGGTCGAGCAGGTCTTCGCCGAGCTCACCGCCACCGCGTGACCGCCCCCGCCGGCGAGCCGGCGACCCGCCCGGCCGGCCTGACGAGCGGCCGGGTCCTGATCCTGCTCGGGATCGTCGTCCTCGCCGTCAACCTGCGCCCTGCCGCGGTCAGCGTCGGCCCCGTGCTCGACGACGTCCGCGCCGGGCTCGACATGTCGGGCACCGAGGCCGGCGTCCTCACGGCCCTGCCGGTGGTGGCCTTCGCGGTCTTCGGGGCGGTGGCCGGCCGGCTGGCCTCGGTGGTCGGGCCGCACCGGCTCACCGCGATCGCCCTGGCCTGCGTCACCCTCGGCCTGCTCGGCCGCAGCCGCGTCGACGACGTGGCGGCGTTCCTGCTGCTCTCGCTGCTCGCGCTCGGCGGCATGGCGACGGCCAACGTCGTGCTGCCGTCGCTGGTCAAGCAGCACTTCCCCGACCGCATCGGCACCCTCACCGCGGTCTACTCGACGGCGCTGGCACTCGGCCTGACCGGCGCCTCGGTGCTCACCGTGCCGGTGAGCCAGGCGGGCGGCGGCTGGCGGGACGGGCTGGCCCTGTGGTCGCTCGTCGCGGCGGTGGCGCTGGTGCCGTGGCTCGCCCTGCTGGGCCGGGACCGCGCCCGCCCTCGTCCCGAGCCGGGATCGCGGATCCCGCTCGCAGCAATCGCCCGGACACGTACCGGCCGCCTGAT
>JAOPXU010000394.1 GCA_025964985.1 Nocardioides sp. | reverse complement strand
CGGTGGGCGTCGACCGTGTTGGCCCGCTGGGCCTCGCCCAGCCGGAACAGCAGCCCCTCCTCCGCAGCGACGGCCTCCACCCGCTCCACCATCTGCTGGCCGGCGGCCGCTCCGCCGCCGTACTTCGCACCCAGGTGCTCGGCGACCGTCTGGTCAGGGACGCGGGGCGCGGCCGGGTCGAGCTGGAAGGAGCGGTAGACGACCTCGACGTCGTCGCGGTGACCGGTGCGGTCGAGGGCGGTCTCCAGGCGGCGCTTGCCGATGTAGCACCACGGGCAGACGACGTCGGACCAGATCTCGATTCTCATGTGCGGCACAACAGTTCGCGGTGGCGGAGTGTTCCCGCGCAGGACTCCGAGTCCGGGGACGTGCTCAGGGGACCCCCGAGTTCCCTAGGGGCTCGTTCAGGGGCTGCTCCAGCACCCTCCCTGATGTGCGCGGCTGCAGGTCGCGGCGATGCTCGGGCCATGATCACCATCGAATCCCTCACGAAGAGCTACGGCCGCTTCACCGCCGTCGACGACGTCACGTTCACCGCGAGCCCAGGACGGGTGACCGGGTTCCTCGGTCCCAACGGGGCCGGCAAGTCCACGACGATGCGGGTGATGGTCGGGCTCACCCCGCCCACCTCCGGTGGCGTCACCATCAACGGCCGGCAGTTCGCCGACCTGCCCAACCCCGGTCTGGAGGTGGGCGTCCTGCTGGACGCCTCGGCGCAGCACGCCGGCCGTACCGGTCGGGAGATCCTCACCCTCGCCCAGCGCACGATGGGGCTGCCCCGGGCTCGCGTCGAGGAGATGCTCGACCGGGTCAGCCTCACCGAGACCGAGGCGGGCCGGCGGGTGCGCCACTACTCCCTCGGCATGCGGCAACGGCTCGGCATCGCCGCCGCGCTGATCGGCGAGCCCCAGGTGCTGATCCTGGACGAGCCGGCCAACGGCCTCGACCCGGCCGGCATCCGGTGGATGCGCGACCTGCTGCGCGGCTACGCCCGCCGCGGCGGGACCGTGCTGCTGTCGAGCCACCTGCTCAACGAGGTCGAGCTCGTCGCCGACGAGATGATCCTCATCGGCCGTGGCCGCATCGTGGCCCGCGGCGACAAGCAGACGCTGCTCGCCGGGGCCGCCGGTGGCGGTCGGGTCAGCACCGTCGTCTCCGCGCTCGACCGCACCGCCCTCGAGGACGCCCTGCGCCGCACGGGCCTCGAGGCCACGCCCGACGGCGACGGGTTCCGCGTCGCGGCCACCCCCGCCGACATCGGTCGGGCCGCCCTCGAGCACCAGGTGGTGCTCACCGAGCTGCGCAACGGCGCGGCCGGCCTCGAGGACCTGTTCCTCGAGCTCACCTCCGACACCCAGCGCGACGCCGTGCGCGCCGGCAGCGACCAGGCAGGAGCCGCAGCATGACCACCACGACCGAGGTCCACCCGCCGCGCACCATCGACATCAGCCAGGACCAGCGCGTGCCGTTCACGCGGCTGGTCTCCGTCGAGACCCGCAAGGCCTTCGACACCCGCGCCGGACGCTGGTTCACCATCGCGATCCTCGCCCTGGTCGCGATCGCGACCACGATCGCCGTGCTCGCCTTCCCCGAGGACGCCCAGGGCCAGGTCGAGATGCTCGGGCTGACCGGCGGCATCCTCGGCTACTTCCTCCCGATCCTGATGATCCTGCTGGTCACGAGCGAGTGGACGCAGCGCACCGGGCTGGCGACGTTCACGCTCGAGCCGCGCCGGCCCCGGGTCATCGCCGCCAAGATCGTCGCCGGGCTCGGCCTGGCCGTGGCCGCCCTCGTGCTGGGTGCCCTGATCGCCTCGCTCGGCACCCTGCTGAGCCCGGCCAACGGCGGCGAGGCCGTCTGGGACCTCGGCCACCAGGAGGTGCAGAACTTCCTGCTCACCAGCCTGATCGGCGTCCTGGTCGGCTTCGCGCTGGCGATGCTGCTGCGCAACTCGGCGGCCGCGATCGTGGCCTACTTCGTCTACACGTTCATCGTGCCCATCGTCGGGGGTGCGCTCGGTGCCCTCGTCGACGGCTTCGACGAGGTCGTGCCGTGGATCGAGTTCAACACCGCGCAGATGCCGCTGTTCACCGGCGACTACCGCGCCTCGGGCCAGGAGTGGGCGCAGATCGCGGTCTCCGGCACGCTCTGGCTCGTGATCCCGTTCGCGCTCGGCCTGTGGCGCCTGGTCAAGGCCGAGGTGAAGTAGCGAGACCGGACCGGTCAGCCGGCGAGGCGACCGCGGGTCGGCACCCGGTCGGTGACCGAGGCGACCGCCTCGAGGAACAGCGGCACCCAGCGAGCGTGGTCGAGGAAGATCGAGGCGTGGCCGCCGGGCGCGTCGAGCACCACGGCACCGGGGATCGCGGCGCCCATCGCCCGCTGGCGGACGGCGGGGATGGCGCCGTCGCGCTCGGTGACCAGCACCGAGGTCGGGACGTCGACGTCGCCGAGCCAGGAGCGGGAGTCGAAGCGGCCCAGCTCGGCCATCACCTCGGGCAGGGTCCAGCCGCTGGTGCTGCGCAGCTCGGTCAGCCCCCAGGCCGCGAGGTTGCTGGAGTCGAGGCCCGGCAGGTCGGGCAGGGCGGCGGCGCGGCGCGCGACCCGCGAGCCGGCCAGGCGCGACAGCGGGTGCATGGCCAGCCCGAGGACGCCGAAGAACATCGCCTCGCGCCGCAGGTCACGCCAGCAGGCGGCGGTCGAGCAGAGGACGAGGCCCGCGACGCGCTCGGGGTGGCGGCGCCAGGTCTCCTGGGCCACCGCACCGCCGAGGGAGTAGCCGGCCATGACGGCCTCGTCGATGCCGAGCTCGTCGAGCACCGCGGCGACGTCGTCGGCGCAGTCGGCCACGCGGAAGCGGTCGGTGTGGATGCCGCGGCCGTGCCAGCGCAGGTCGAGCGCCACCACGCGGTGGTGCTCGGCAAGCGGGCCCAGGGCCGTGAACCATGACAGGTGGGCGGTGGTCGCCAGGCCGTGCAGGAGCACGACGGTGGGGGAGTCGGGCCGCGGCCCGGGCACGTCGACCACGTAGGCGCGACCGCGACCCGGCAGGTCGAGCCGACGGCCCTCGGGGACGGCCGGCACGACCGGCAGGTCGACCAGGTGGCGTACGCCGAGACCGACGCCGGTGCGGACTCCCCACGTGCTGGCACGGAGGACGCCGCGGGTGGCGCGCTTCAGGTGTCGGACGGTCATCTCATCAGCTCCTCGAGGGCGGGACCGAACCTCGCAGCCAGCGGTTCGAGGTCAGTGATGAGCTCGGGGCAGCTGAGGAGCGAGAAGTTCATGCGGTCCACGTAGCTCCAGACTGTCACGTTGAGGCCGATCCCTTCCAGGATCGGTCCCACGCTGAACAAGTCCGACAATTCCGCTTCACCTATGTGGGCGGTCGCCCGCGGGCCCGGCACGTTGGAGACCACGACGTTGAACGGCGGCGCGTGCCACGACGCGGCGCACACCCGCGAGTAGAGCCGCATGAGCGCGCTGAACGGGGCCGGCGGCGTGAACTGCACCCACTCGGTGAGCATCTCGGGGCCGAGCTCGCGCTGGATCTGCTTGGAGTGCGTGGTCACCCGGTTGATCGCCCGCAGCCGCTCGTGCGGGTCGTCGACGTCGGTGGCCAGGGAGGTGAACAGGTTGGAGACCCGGTTGCCGTGCAGGCGCGGCGGGCCGCCCGGGTCGGGCGTGTCGGTGGCCGTGGGCACCCCCGCCATCAGCGATCCCGACGGGTGCTCGCCGCGATCGTCGAGCCACGAGCGCAGCGCGCCGCCGACCACGGCCAGGACCACGTCGTTGAGCGTGACCCCGGGATGGGCGCGGCGTACGGCCTTGACGTCCTCGAGCGGGATCGTGCAGGTCGCGAACGAGCGGTTCGGCGTGAGCGCGCGGTTGAACGACGTCCGCGGCGCGTCGAGCACGGGCCGGGGCACGTCGGGCTTCTCGGCGCGGCGGTAGCGCACCACCGACCGGATGCCCTGCACGGTGCGCCACAGCAGCATCGGGACGAGCGCGAGCTGCAGGATCGCGTCCCACAGCGCCGAGCGCACCAGCGCCGCCGGCTCGGGTGTCTCGTCGGGCGCCGGCGCCGAGCCCTCGCGGGCCCCGCGCGGCAGGAAGTCGGCCGAGCCCGCGACGTCGGTGACGTTGCCGAGCAGCGCGTTGGCCGCCATCCCGTCGGCCAGCGCGTGGTGCATCTTGCCGACGATCGCGGTGCCGCCGTCGGCCAGGCCCTCGCAGAAGTGCAGCTCCCACAGGGGGTGGGCGCGGTCGAGCGGGGTCGAGGCGATCTCGCCGATCAGCCGCTCCAGGTCGCGGCGCGAGCCGGTGCCGCCGACGCGGTGGCGCACGAAGTGGTGGCCCTCGTCGATGCGCCGCAGCGTCACCCACACCGGGTGGTTGAGGTGGAACGGCACGTTCACGGCCCTGCGGCGCAGCGGCGGCAGCTTGTCGAGGCGGGCCAGCACGCCGGACCGGAAGGTGTCGAACGTCAGGGCGTCGTGGGGCTCGAGCACCGCGATCTTCAGCGTGTGCATGTGCTGCGTCGGGGTCTCCATGTAGAGGAACCCCGCGTCGGCCCCGTCCATCCGCTCGACCCCGCGCACGACGTGCTCCTCAGCCCAGCACGGGGAAGCGCCGCTGGCGCTTCAGCTCGTCGAGCGCGTCCTGCATCCGGCCGCGCACGACCTCGTCGATCTCCGCGATGTCGGGGTCGGCACCGAACTCGGCCGCGACGTCGATCGGGTCGAGCACCTGGGTGGTGATCTTGGTGGGCAGCGGCAGGTTGGGCGGGAAGCCCACCGAGAGCCCGAACGGGAAGCCCACCGAGACCGGCAGGTAGGGGAAGCGGAACCTCGACGCGACCCCGGTCAGCCGGGCGATCAGCTCGCCGCGCGACAGGTGCAGCTGCGCCTCCTGGCCGCCGATGCTGACGACCGGGACGATCGGGACGCCGTTGTCGAGGGCCGTGCGCACGTAGCCGGTGCGCCCGCCGAAGTCGATCACGTTGGCCTTCGACGTCGGCCGCGCGACGTCGTAGTCGCCGCCGGGGAACACGATCGTGACCGCCCCCGACGACAGCACCGCGTCGGCGTTGTCGCGGTTGGCGGCGAGGAACCCGCAGCGCCGGAAGAACGCCCCGGCCGCGTTGTTGATCAGCACGTCGTGGGCGAGCACGTAGAACGGCCGGTGCGCCCCGAACTCCTCGACGAACGCCGACGCGATGATCGGCACGTCCATCGCCATCAGCCCGCCGGAGTGGTTGGACACGATCAGCGCCCCGCCCTCGACCGGCAGCCGGTCCATCCCGCGCACCTCGGAACGGAAGTAGAGGCGCATCAGGCGACCGAGCACCGGCACCACCGAGGCGACGTACGCCGCGTCGCGCTGGGCGAGGTCAGCCCTCACCAGCTGCGTCTGCAGCGTCCGGTCCACCGCCGGAGTATCGCGGGGCGCTGTGCCCGCCGCAAGGAGCGTCGGGGTACGACGTCACGACACGTTGGTCGAGGAGGTCGCCCGCGACCGTCACGAGACCACGCCACCGCAAGG
This sequence comes from Nocardioides sp., assembly GCA_025964985.1. GTDB lineage: Bacteria > Actinomycetota > Actinomycetes > Propionibacteriales > Nocardioidaceae > Nocardioides. Next base: position 6,135 of record JAOPXU010000394.1, on the reverse strand, counting down.
TCCGTGCCCGGCTCGACCTGTCCCTGCGGCCGAGTGGTCTCGTGACCGTCGCCAGCGCGAACTCCTCGACCGACGTGTGCGGACGACGTACGACGTGGGTGCCGGTGCCCCGACCGACCCTCGTTAGGGTCGAACGCATGACTGAGACCCCGAACCCGACCCCGCGCGAGGACGGCCGCGCCGACGACGAGCTGCGGAAGGTGACCATCACCCGGGGGTGGCTCGACCACGCGGCCGGCTCGGTGCTCGTCGAGTTCGGCGGGACGCGCGTGCTGTGTGCCGCGTCGGCGTCCGAGGGCGTGCCGCGCTGGCGCAAGGGCTCGGGCCTGGGCTGGGTGACCGCGGAGTACTCGATGCTCCCGGCCGCGACCCACACCCGCTCGGACCGCGAGTCGGTCAAGGGCCGCATCGGCGGGCGCACCCACGAGATCAGCCGTCTGATCGGTCGCTCGCTGCGCGCGGTCATCGACTACAAGGCGATGGGCGAGAACACCATCCAGCTCGACTGCGACGTGCTGCAGGCCGACGGCGGCACCCGCACCGCCGCGATCACCGGCGCCTACGTCGCCCTGGTCGACGCGTGCGCCTCGCTGGGCGTCTCCGGGGCCCTGACCGACTCGGTCGCCGCGGTCTCCGTCGGCATCATCGACGGCGTCCCGCGCCTCGACCTGCCCTACGTCGAGGACGTGCGTGCCGAGACCGACATGAACGTCGTGATGACCGGCGCCGGATCCTACGTCGAGATCCAGGGCACCGCCGAGGGCGCGGCGTTCGACCGTCGCGAGCTCGACGCCCTGCTGTCGCTGGCCGAGAAGGGCTGCGCCGACCTCACCGACCTCCAGCGGGTCGCGCTCGGTGCCTGAGATCCACCTGGCGTCGCGCAACGCCAAGAAGATCGCCGAGATGGAGCGCATCCTGGCCGCGCACGTGCCCGGGCTGCGCGTGCTCGGGCTCGACGACGTGACGTCGTACGACGAGCCGGTCGAGGACGCGCCCACCTTCGAGGGCAACGCGGTGCTCAAGGCGCGCGCGGGCGTGGCGGCGACCGGCCTGGCCACGATCGCCGACGACAGCGGCCTGTGCGTCGACGCCCTCAACGGGATGCCGGGCGTGCTGTCGGCCCGCTGGTCGGGCCCGCCCAAGGACGACGCCCGCAACAACCGGCTGCTGCTCGACCAGCTCGCCGACGTGCCCGACGAGCGGCGTGGCGCGCACTTCACGTGCGCGGTCGCGGTGGTCCTGCCCGGCGGGCGCGAGCACGTCGTCGAGGGGCGGATGACCGGGTCGGTGATCCGCGAGGTGCGGGGCGAGGGTGGCTTCGGCTACGACGTCCTCTTCGTCGCCGATGACCGCCCGGGCCTGACGACCGCCGAGCTCGGCAAGGACGAGAAGGACGCGATCTCCCACCGCGGCGCCGCGCTGCGCGCGCTGGCGCCGGTGCTGCCCGACCTGCTGGCCTAGGAGTCCCAGCTCCAGCTGGCGAGCATCGTCTCGAAGTCGCCCTCGGACACCTCGTCGCCGGACTGCGGGAACGACAGGCCGATGGAGTACTGCCGGCCGTCGTGCAGGGCCAGGTAGGCGACCTGCGTGATGGGCAGGCCGGCGTTGTTGACCCGGTCTTCGATCCGCACGCCGATCGCCCGCTCGCCGTCGAGGGTCGTCTCCTCGATGTCGACGGGGGTGGCGCCGTCGGAGCTCGACAGGTTGCGCTTCCACAGCCCCTCGAGGTCGTCGAGCGACGAGGCGGTGCCGGCGGTGAGCGCCTCGACGATGATGCTGCTCTGCGACATGTCGATCGAGGCGCCGAGGATGATCGCGGTGTCGATGGTCGCGGCCAGCTCCTTCGCGTCCGCCGAGGCGTCCTTCCAGCCGGCGGCCGGCAGGGAGTAGGAGTAGCCGTCGCCGGTGATGACGTCGCCGGGCGCCGGGTCGGACGTCGCCGTGCTCGGGTCGTCCTCGGTCGGCTCGGTCGGCTCGGTGGTCTCGGTCGGCTCGCTCGACGTCTCCTCCGACGTGGCCTCCGAGGTCGGCTCGGAGCTGGAGGAGCTGCTCGAGGCCTGCTCGGGCTCGTCGTCGCCGCGGGTGACGACCAGCGTCACCACGAACGCCGCCACCACGAGCGCCACCGCGGCGACGATCCCGACGATCAGCCCCGTCTTGCGCTTCGGCGGCTGCCCACCCGACGGCGGCCCGCCGTACGAGGGGGGCCCGCCGCTCCAACCGCCGCCACCGCCGCCGCCGGTGGGCGGCTGGTACGGCGGCGCAGGGGGCTGCGGGGGCGGGTTCGGCGAGCCGTAGGGGCCGCTCGGCGGTGGGGTGCCCCAGGGGCTCTGCTCGCTCACCGTCTCAGTATGGCTGCCGGGCAGCCGGTGCCGGAGAGGGGACTCGAACCCCTACGCCCTATGGGCACAGGTACCTAAAACCTGCGTGTCTGCCAGTTCCACCACTCCGGCGGTGTGGGCTCAGATCATGCCGGACGGGTCAGTCGAGCCCGAGGTCGCGGCGCAGCTTGGCGACGTGGCCGGTGGCCTTGACGTTGTACTGCGCGACCTCGACCTCGCCGTCGGGCCCGATGACGAACGTCGAGCGGATGACGCCCTGCACGGTCTTGCCGTACATCTGCTTCTCGCCGAACGCCGCCCACTCCTGCATGACCGCCTTGTCGGGGTCGGAGAGGAGCCGGATGGTCAGGCCCTCCTTCTCGCGGAACTTCGCCAGCTTGGCGGGCTTGTCGGGGGAGATGCCGACGACGGTGAGCCCGGCGGCCTGGAGCGAGTCGAGGGAGTCGCTGAAGTCGCACGCCTGCTTGGTGCAGCCGGGGGTCATCGCGGCCGGGTAGAAGTAGACGACGACCCGCGAGCCGCCGTCGGCGCCCGTGAGCTCCGAGAGCGAGACCTCGGCGTCGGTGTCGTCGGTGAGCGTGAAGTCGGGGGCGGGGTCACCGGGGGCGAGGCGGTCGGTCACGAAGTGCTCCAATCCGGAGAGGGGTGCTGTTGCGAACAAGTCGCAGCAACCTAGAGTGATGGATCAAGCCGGGCCTCAACCTACTGAGCCGGTCCGACCGCTGGACGACGGAGTGGCATGCACGTACCCGACGGATTCCTCGACGCTCCGACGTCGCTGGCCACCGGAGCGGTCGCCGTCGCGGTCGTCGCGGTGTCGCTGCGCAAGGCCCGCCACGAGCTCGACGACCGCACCGCCCCGCTGGCCGGGCTGGTCGCGGCGTTCATCTTCGCCACGCAGATGCTCAACTTCCCGGTCGCCGGCGGCACGAGCGGCCACCTGATGGGCGGCGCGATCGCCGCGGTGCTCATCGGGCCGTGGACCGGCGTCCTGGCCACGAGCGTCGTGCTGATCGTCCAGAGCCTGCTGTTCGCCGACGGCGGCATCACCGCCCTCGGCACCAACATCGTCCTGATGGGCATCACGACCGTCCTGGTCGGCTGGCTCGTCTTCCGCGCCGTGATGGTGGTGCTGCCCCGCACCACGGCGATGGTGCCGGTCGCCGCGGGCATCGGCGCCTTCGCCAGCGTCCCGGTCGCGGCCCTGGTCTTCGTCGGGCTCTACGCCGTCGGCGGCGCCGCTCCCATCCCGCTCGACAACCTCACCGGCGCCATGGTCGGCGTCCACCTGCTCATCGGCATCGGCGAGGGCGTCATCACCTTCCTCGCGGTCGGCAGCATCATCGCCGTGCGCCCCGACCTCGTCCACGGCGCGCGCTCCGTGCTCCCCGCCCGCACGCTCGAGGTCCGCACGGCCGCGGTCGCCGCATGAGGCGCGCGGTCTCGACCCGTGCGGTCGCCGTCGGCATCTTCGTCGTCGCGCTCCTGCTCGCCGGGGTCTTCAGCTTCTACGCCGCCAGCTCACCCGACGGCCTGACCAAGGTCTCCGAGGACCAGGGCTTCGCCGACACCGAGACCGACCACAGCGCCGGCGACGGTCCGTTCGCCGGCTACGAGACCACCGGGGTCGACGACAGTCGGATCAGCGGCGGCCTCGCCGGCGTGGTCGGCGTCCTCGTCGTCCTGGGGCTCGGCACCGGCCTGACCTACGCCCTGCGCCGGCGCACCCCCGACGCGGAGCAGGCCCCCGCGGACACCGCCGACACCGCCGACACCTCCGACACCTCCGACACCTCCGCCTGATGGGTCGCTGATGGGCGGCGCCCACGGGCACCAGCTCCACTTCCACGCCCACTCACCGGTGCACCGCACGCCGGCGCACCTCAAGATCGTCGCGCTCGTGGTGTTCATGCTCGTCGTCGTGGCGACGCCGCGCGGGTGGTGGCCGGCGTACGCCGCCTACCTCGCGCTGCTGCTGGTCGTCATCGCGCTCAGCCGGGTGCCCCCGACGTACCTGCTCAAGCGGATGGTCGTCGAGGTGCCGTTCGTGTTCTTCGCGCTGCTGCTGCCGTTCGTCGCGAGCGGCCCGCGCACCGAGTTCCTCGGCCTCACCGTCAGCGAGGCCGGGCTGCACGCCGGCGCCAAGCTGTTCGTGACCGCGACCCTCGGCGTGATGGCCAGCCTCACGCTCGCCGCCACGACCGAGTCGCAGGCGCTGCTGCAGGGGTTGACGCGGCTGCGGATGCCGTCGCTGCTCGTGCAGATCATGGGCTTCATGATCCGCTACCTCGAGGTCGTCACCGACGAGCTGCGGCGGATGAAGGTCGCCCGTGAGTCCCGCGGCTTCAGCGCCCGCGACCCCCGGCACTGGCCGGTGCTGGCCAAGTCCTTCGGGGCACTGTTCATCCGCAGCTACGAGCGCGGCGAGCGCGTCCACCTCGCGATGCTCTCGCGCGGCTACACCGGCAGACTGCCCTCGTGACCACCCCCGTCCTCGACGTCCAGGGGCTCGCCTACGCCTATCCCGACGGCCACCAGGCCCTCTTCGGCGTCGACCTCCACGTCCACGCCGGCGAGCGCGTCGCCCTGCTCGGCCCCAACGGCGCCGGCAAGACGACGTTGGTCCTGCACCTCAACGGCATTCTCACCGCCGGAGTCGGGTCGGTCACCGTCAGCGGCCTCCCGGTCGCCAAGCAGCACCTGCCCGAGATCCGCCGCCGCGTCGGCATCGTCTTCCAGGACCCCGACGACCAGCTCTTCATGGGCACCGTCCGCGCCGACGTCGGCTTCGGCCCCGCCAACCTCGGCCTCTCCGGCGCTGCCCTCGACACCCGCGTCATGGACGCGCTCGAGAAGGTCGGCATGGCCGACTACGCCGACCGCCCACCGCACCACCTCTCCTTCGGCCAGCGCCGCCGCGTCGCCGTCGCCACCGTGCTGGCCATGGAGCCCGAGATCCTCGTGCTCGACGAGCCGTCGTCCAACCTCGACCCGGCCTCGCGCCGCGAGCTCGCCGACATCCTGCGCTCCCTCGACGTCACCGTGCTGATGGTCACCCACGACCTGCCCTACGCCCTCGAGCTCTGCCCGCGCTCGGTCGTCCTGAGCGACGGCCACGTGGTGGCCGACGGGGCGACGTACGACGTGCTCACCGACGACCTGCTGATGCGGGCCAACCGGCTCGAGCTGCCCTTCGGCTTCGACCCCCGGACCATCGACCGGGCCTCCCTCCCGTCGTACGGACCGCGGACCTCGGATACCCTGCCCGGGTGAGCGACGAACTGGCCGATCTCGAACGCGAGATCGAGGAGACCCGGGAACGACTGGCGACGACGATCGACCAGCTCCTCCACCGCTCCAACCCCAAGACCATCGCCGGTCGGCAGGTGGCCGCGGTCAAGGCCCACTACGTCGACGGCACCACGGGCGAGCCCCGCACCGACAACATCCTCAAGACCGTGGGTGGCGTCGTCGGAGCCGTCGTGGTGATCCTCGTGCTACGCCGCGCCACCCGCTGACGGAGCCCACCATGGCTGACAAGCAGCCCATCAAGATGCTGCACGACCGCGTCCTCTGCGAGCTCGACCGCGAGGCCGGCGAGCGGCGCTCCTCCGGCGGCATCGTCATCCCCGCCACCGCCGCCATGGGCGCCCGCCGCCTCGCCTGGGCCCGCGGCGCCGCCGTCGGCCCCCACGCCCGCGCCGTCGAGCTCGGCGACCGTGTGCGGGTCGACCACGACGACAAGTCCGAGGTCGAGGTGCACGGTTAGACCTACGTCGTCATGCGGGAGCGT
>JAOPXU010000374.1 GCA_025964985.1 Nocardioides sp. | reverse complement strand
CGCAGACGACCGCGACCTTGCCGCCGATGAGGACGTCGGTGGCGCGGTTGATGCCGTCGATGAGCGAGTGGCGGCAGCCGTACTTGTTGTCGAACTTCGACTTGGTGACCGAGTCGTTGACGTTGATCGCCGGGAAGAGCAGCGAGCCCTCGCGCATCATCTCGTAGAGACGGTGCACACCGGTGGTGGTCTCCTCGGTGACGCCCTTGATCGAGTTGGCGATCGGGCCCCAGTAGTCCTTCTTCTCGGCGAGGACGTCGTTGAGGACCTGGAAGATGATCTTCTGCTCGCCGCTCTTGGCGGAGGCCGGGTCGGGCGCCACACCGGTCTTCTCGGCCTGGACGCCGAGGTGCACGAGGAGGGTGGCGTCGCCACCGTCGTCGAGGATCATGTTGGGCAGGTCGTTGCCCCAGTCGAGGATCTGCTGGGTGCACCACCAGTACTCCTCCAGCGTCTCGCCCTTCCAGGCGAACACGGGAGTGCCCGTGGGGTTGTCGACGGTTCCGTTGGGGCCGACGACGACGGCGGCAGCCGCGTGGTCCTGGGTCGAGAAGATGTTGCACGAGGCCCAGCGGCACTCGGCACCGAGCGCGGTGAGCGTCTCGATGAGGACCGCGGTCTGGATCGTCATGTGGATCGACCCGACGATCTTGGCGCCGGCGAGCGGCTGCGAGTCGCCGAAGCGCTCACGCATCGCCATCAGGCCGGGCATCTCGTGCTCGGCGAGGGCGATCTCGGTGCGGCCGAACTCGGCCAGGGAAAGGTCTGCGACCTTGAAGTCCATCAGGTGTCTCCTCAGGAGGCTGCTGCTGAATGACGTCTGCGTCGCGCATCTGCGCGTTCGTCGGGATCTCCCACGCGACCCCGTCAGCGTAGGACAGCGGAGGGGTGATACGGCAATCCCCGCAGGGGTGCGAAGCGGTCCTCCGGACGGGTCCGGGGGGCCCTCGTCAGTGCAGCGTCAGTGCAGCGTCAGTGCTGCCCCAGTGCTGCCCCAGTGCCGCTCAGTGGGCGGCGGCGTCGCGCTTGCGCGAGGGCAGCAGGTGCATGACCACCACGACGATCGCGCCGACGACGAGGCCGACCACGGCCGACAGGGCCGTGTTGACCAGCCACCCGACGACGCCACCGATGGCCTCCAGGGCGCTCGCGGCCTCCTCCTCGAGGTGGTGCACGAAGTCGTAGGGCGGGTCGACGCCGAGCTCGTGGAGCTGGACGAGCAGGATGTGCCCGCCGACCCAGAGCATCGCGGCGGTGCCGACGAGCGAGATGACGGCGAGCAGGCGCGGCATGGCCTTGACCAGGGCGAGGCCGACCTTCTGGGCGAGCGCCGAGGAGCGCTGGGCCAGGGCCAGGCCGACGTCGTCCATCTTCACGATCGCGCCGACGATGCCGTAGACGAGCAGCGTGATGCCGATGGCGACGACCAGGAGGATCACCGCGCGAGAGACGAACGGCTCCTCGATGACCTCGTTGAGGGCGATGACCATGATCTCGGCGGAGAGGATGAAGTCGGTGCGCACGGCACCGGCCACCATCGTCTTCTCCTGCTCGGGCGAGACCTCGGTGGCGAGCTCGCCGGTGTCGGCGTGGTGGCCGCTGACGCGCTCCCAGACCTTCTCGGCGCCCTCGTAGGCGAGGAAGGTGCCGCCGCAGACGAGGATCGCCGGCAGCACCCAGTCGGGCGCGAACTGGCTGAGCAGCAGCGCCGCCGGGAGGATGAAGAACAGCTTGTTGCGCAGCGAGCCGATCGCGATCTTCTTGATGATCGGCAGCTCGCGCTTCGCGGCGACGCCCTGCACGTACTGCGGGGTCACGGCGGTGTCGTCGACGACCACGCCGGCCGCCTTCGCGCTGGCGCGTGCGGCGGCGGCGCCCACGTCGTCGACCGAGGCCGCGGCCAGGCGTGCGAGCACGGCGATGTCGTCGAGTAGTCCGAAGAGGCCAGCGCTCACCCGGACAAGCCTAGGCCGTCATCGTCGCGCCGGGAACGTCCGGGCCCGACGTACGGGGCCCGCACGACGCTGACCCGTCGCCTCGAGGCGACGGGTCGGCGTGTGAGTGCGCGCTCACCCGTCGCCTCGAGGGGACGGGTCGGCGTGACTAGTCGACGAGACCGAGGCGGAGGTACTCGGCGGCGTAGGTGCCGGTGAGCAGCAGCGAGGCGTAGCGGGCGACCTCGCCGGGGGCCTCAGACGTCACCGTCTCCACCCGTACGCCGCGCCCGGCGGCGGCCGCCTGGAGCCGGCCGCGGTTCTCGCGGACGACGGGGTCGTCGGCGCCGTCGTCGAGGACGACGAGCACCGGACGCAGGTCGCCGGGCAGTCCCCCGTCGAACGGGTCGTCGAAGACGTCGCGGGCCCGGGTGGCCTCGATGACGGGCAACAGGTGCTCGGCGTCGCCGGCCAGGGCGGTGCGGCCGCTGGAGCGGCGGATCGACTCGGCGACGCGACGGGCCGCGCGGGCGGCGAGCACGGAGCCGCCCCACACGAGCGGGTTGGCGTCAGCCAGGCAGATGGCGAGCATCTTGGCCGGGTTGATCGAGATGTCGCGCAGCGGGGAGCAGGAGATGGCGACGTCGTCGAGGGCGTCGGCGACCCGGTCGGCCTCGGCCTCGGGTCCGAGCCCGAGCTGGCTCAGGTAGGACAGCATCACGACGGCCGCCGCGAGGGCGTCGTCGGTGACGATCGGCAGCATCGTCGTGTAGCGGCCCTCGGCGTGCTCGGCGACCATCGAGCCGGGCGGGCAGGCCACGACCACCTGGCAGCCTCGGCGCACGGCCTCGGCCACCGACGACGCCGTGCCGGGATCGGAGCCGACCGGCGCGAGGACCACGACGAGGTCGAGGCTCCCGGCCCAGCCGGGCAGGGCGGGGCCGGGCCAGGCGACGAACGGCACCGGGCAGAACGGCTCGAGGACCGCGCGCAGCAGCCGCGAGTCGGGGCCCGCCGCGATGACGGCACGCGGCCGGGAGTCCTGGGACTGGGTGACGCCGATGGCGGTGGCCTCGGCGGCGCCACCGGCCTCACGGCGTACGCGCGCCCCGGACTCGGCCAGGGTGCGCAGGCGCAGGTCGGCCGCGCCGAGCGCGACCTCGTCGTCCAGACGGGACTCGTCGAACCAGCTCAAGGCTTGCGGGCCTCGTCGACGAGGAGCACGGGGATGTCGTCACGCACCGGGTAGGCCAGTCCGCACGACTGGCACACGAGCTCACCGCCGTCCGCGGCGAGCGCGAGCTCGCCGTGGCAGTCGGGACACACGATGATGTCGAGCAGGGCCTTGTCGATGGCCATGTCAGTTGCCTCCGCGGATCAGGGCGAGCACGTCGTCGCGCGTCGCCGTCATGGTCGCCTCGTCCTTGCCCTCGACGTTGAGCCGCAGGAGCGGCTCGGTGTTGGACGAGCGCACGTTGAACTGCCAGTCGGCGTGGCTGACCGTCAGCCCGTCGAGGGTGTCGGTGGTGACGCCGTCGCGACCGCCGTAGGTCTCGGCGATCGTCGCGGTGATGGCTGCGGCGTCGGTGACCGTCGAGTTGATCTCGCCGGAGAGCGGGTAGCGCTCGTAGCGGGCGAGCAGCTCGGACAGCGTGCCGTCGGACTCGGCCAGCGCGGCGAGGGCGTGCAGCGCGGCGAGCATGCCGGAGTCGGCGCGCCAGAAGTCGCGGAAGTAGAAGTGGCCGCTGTGCTCTCCCCCGAAGATCGCGTCGGTCTCGGCCATCGTGGCCTTGATGTAGGAGTGGCCGACCCGGGTGCGCACCGGGTGGCCGCCGAGCTCGCGGACGATCTCGGGCACGGCGCGGCTGGTGATCAGGTTGTGGATCACGGTGGCGCCCGGCTCCTTGGCCAGTTCGCGGGCGGCGATGAGGGCGGTCAGGGTCGAGGGCGACACCGCCTCGCCACGCTCGTCGACGAGGAAGCAGCGGTCGGCGTCGCCGTCAAAGGCCAGACCGATGTCGGCGCCCTCCTCGAGGACCTTGGCCTGCAGGTCGACGAGGTTCTCGGCCTCGATCGGGTTGGCCTCGTGGTGGGGGAAGGTGCCGTCGAGCTCGAAGAACAGGGGCACCAGGTCGACGACGTCGCCGAGGCGCCCGAAGACGGCCGGCGCGGTGTAGCCGGCCATGC
>JAOPXU010000353.1 GCA_025964985.1 Nocardioides sp. | reverse complement strand
CTGCGCGGGCCTGAGGATTTTCACGCCCGTAACACGGCGAAACGTCACCGTGCCGAGCGCCGATCTACGTTCCAGGACATGACGCCTCGGTCGCCCTCTCGGGAGTGGCAGCCCGTGTGCAGGGTCGCCGAGCTCGAGGTCGAGCGGGGGGTGGCGGCGCTGGTGCACGGGCAGTCGGTCGCGATCTTCCGCCTCGGCGACGACGAGGTCTACGCCCTGGGCAACCACGACCCGTTCGCCAAGGCCTCGATGCTCGCGCGCGGGATCGTCGGGATGCGCCACGGCGTCCCGTTCGTGGCCTCGCCGGCCCACAAGCACGCCTTCGACCTGCGCACCGGGCGCTGCCTGGAGGACGCCCACGTCACCGTGCCGTCGTACGCCGTCAAGGTGGTCGACGGGGTCGTGCTGGTCGGGCACCGCAAGGTCGCCGCGGCCTGACCCGCGCCCGACGGCTCAGTCGGTGGCGACGACCAGGGCGGTGGCGATGGCGGCGGCGCCCTCGCCGCGGCCGGTGAGCCCGAGACCGTCGGTGGTGGTGGCCGAGACCGACACCGGAGCGCCGACGGCTGCCGACAGGGCGGCCTCGGCCTCCGCGCGCCGCGCCCCGATGCGGGGGCGGACCGCGACGACCTGGACGGCGACGTTGCCGACGACGAAGCCGGCGGCACGCACGCGGCGTGCGGTCTCGGTGAGCAGGGCGACGCCGGAGGCGCCGGCCCACTCGGGCTCCGAGGTGCCGAAGTTGGACCCGAGGTCGCCCAGGCCGGCGGCCGAGAGCAGGGCGTCGCAGGCGGCGTGGGCGGCCACGTCGGCGTCGGAGTGGCCCTCGAGCCCCTGCTCCTCGTCGGGGAACGACAGCCCGGCGAGGTGCATCGGGACCCCGTCGGCGTAGCGGTGCACGTCGACCCCGATGCCGGTGCGCGGCAGTCGCGGCGGCAGGCGAGAGGGGTCCGTCGGGTCCGCAGAGGTCACGCGGCGATCATGCCTGAGCCATGATGGCGCCATGAAGAGGTCCACGGCCGCCTGGTCGTTCGCCGGCGTGATCGCCGGCTTCGCGGGTCTGGCCGTGAACTTCGCGTTCACGGAGTGGTTCAACCAACCCGGCGCCGTCGTCGCCGTCGCCGACCTCGTGCGCGACAGCACGCCGTCGGGGATCGTCAACTGGGCGCGGGACAACTCCGGCAAGGCCGTGACGATCCCGGCGATCCTGCTGATCCTCACCGTGCTCTTCGCCCTCGTCGGACGGCTCGCCCGCACGCGCTGGTGGGTGGCCGTCGCCGGCTACGGCGTCGTCGCCGTCATCGGCGGCATCGCCGTGCTCACCTCGGTCGACGCGACCGTCGCCCGGCTGGTGCCCGTCGCGCTCGGCTACGTCGCCATGGTCGGCTCGATGGCCCTGCTCGGCGAGCGGCTGCGCCGGCTCCAGGCGCTCACCGACGAGCAGCTGTTCGGCGACCTGTGGCGCGGACGGCGCCGCGACTTCCTGGTCATCGTCGGGGCCGTGGTCGGCGTCGCCGGCGTCTCCACCATCGCCGGGCGCCTCTTCGGCCAGGACGTGCGCAAGCAGAAGGAGGAGCAGAAGAGCCTGCGCCTGCCCGTCTCGAGCCCGACCATCCCGACCGGCGTACGGGTCGACGTCGACGGCGTGCAGCCGTGGATGACCCCGGCCGACGACTTCTACCTGATCGACACCGCGTTCTCGCGGCCCGTGGTCCTGGCCGAGGAGTGGTCGCTGCGCATCCACGGCATGGTCGACCGCGAGATCACGCTGACCTACAACGACCTGATCGCCCGCGAGGGCGTCGAGGCCTGGATCACCCTCAACTGCGTCTCCAACGAGGTCGGCGGCGAGCTCGTCGGCAACGCCTGGTGGAGCGGCGCGCTGCTCGCGCCGATCCTGGCCGAGGCCGGGCCGCAGGCCGGTGCCGAGGCGGTCCTGCAGACCTCGGTCGACGGCTGGAACTGCAGCACCCCCCTCGACGCGCTCACCGACGGTCGCAAGGCGATGCTCGCCGTGGCCATGAACGGCGAGCCGCTGCCGCGCGACCACGGCTACCCGGTCCGCACGATCGTGCCCGGCCTCTACGGCTACGTGTCCGGCACCAAGTGGGTCGTCGACATGGAGGTCACGACCTTCGAGGCCGTCGACGCCTACTGGACCCAGCGCGGCTGGGGAGAGCTCGGGCCGGTCAAGATGGCGAGCAAGGTCGAGGTCCCGCGCGAGGGCCAGGAGGTCCCGGCCGGCCAGGTCGTCGTCGCCGGCACCGCCTGGCTCCAGCACACCGGCGTCTCCGCGGTCGACATCCAGGTCGACGGCGGACCCTGGACGCCGGCCGAGCTCGGTGAGGCCGCCAACTCCGACACCTGGGTCCAGTGGCGCGCGACCGCCGACGTCGAGCCGGGCGACCACACCGTGACCGTGCGCGCCACCGACGCCGACGGCAACGTGCAGACCAGCGTGCGCGCCGACGTCCTGCCCGACGGCGCCACCGGCTGGCACTCGGTCGGGTTCACCGCGTCGTGAGCGACCTCGCCGCCGACTTCGCGTCCCGGCCGGGCGTGGCCCTGGTCGTCGGCGGCAACGGTGGCCTCGGCGCCCCGATCGCCTCCATGCTGGCCGAGCGGGGAGCGCGCGTCGCCGTCACCTACCGGCGTACGCCGCCCGCCACCGGCACGGCGTACCGGCTCGACCTGGGCGACCTCGACTCGGTGCCCGGCGTCGTCGACCAGGTGGTCGCCGACGGCGGTGGCCTCCACACGCTCGTGCACGCCGCCGGCCCGCACGTGCCGATGGTGCACCTGTCGCGGGTCAGCCCGGCGCAGATGGCCGAGCAGCTGGCCGCCGACGCCGCCGCGTTCTTCGCCGTCGTGCACGCCGCGCTCCCGCACCTGCGTGCCGCGGGCGGCTCCGTCGTGGCCGTGACCACCGCCGCCACGGCCCGCTACCCCGTGCGAGACGGGCTCTCCTCGGGGCCCAAGGCCGCCGTCGAGGCGCTGGTGCGCGCGCTGGCCGCGGAGGAGGGGCGCTTCGGCGTACGCCTCAACGCCGTGGGTCCCGGCATGCTCACCGACGGCATGGCCGAGCGGCTGATCGGCTCCGGCGACCTCTCGGACGCCGACCTCGAGATCACGCGCGCCAACATCCCGCTGCGGCGCTTCGGCTCGGCCGCCGACGTCGCCGAGGCCGTCTGCTTCCTCGCCTCCGACCGGGCCGGGTTCGTCAGCGGCCAGAAGCTCGACGTCGACGGCGGCTACGGGGTCTGAGTGCTGGCATCTGTCACGTTTCTCCGGCTTCTGTCATGGAGTTTCGTGCAAGAAGCCGGAGAACCACCGCTCCAGCGGAGATTCTCGGACCCCTCACCAGTTGCCGGGGGAGCCCGCCGGCAGCGGGTGGGCGGCGTCGCGGATGACGTAGACGAGGCCGCCGGAGCGCGGGAGCCAGGCCCGCTCGAACTCGCCGCGGTCGTAGGTGCGTCGTACGCCGGCGCGGGTGGTCGACGCCGGGTCGTTGACGACCACGTCGCCGGAGCGCGTGAAGCCGGAGATGACCAGCAGGTGCCCGGCGGTCGAGCTGATCGGGGCGCCGGTGAGCTCGCCGGACCCGAACGTCACCGAGGCGACCAGCGGGATGCCGGCCTTGATGAAGCGCTCGGCCTCGCGCAGGTCGCGCAGCCGGGTGACGAAGGCCTTGCCGGCCAGCGGGGCGGCGTAGGCGGTGTTGAACGGCCAGTTGCCGGTGCCGTCGTAGTCGTGGTCGAAGGTCATCCGGGCGGCGTAGTCGACCCAGGGGTCGGTATGGTCCTGCGGGACCCAGTTGTACGACGCGGGGCGCGGCAGCTTGTCGTAGTAGCCGAGGACCATCGAGGTCGAGGTGGGGGAGCACCACGCCTCGCCTCCGTTGCCCCACTGCGGGTAGTGGCCGCGGTGGACCATCTGCGAGTAGCGGGGGACGTCGAGGACGACGCCTCGGGCGACGCCGGGCGCGGATATCGCCGGGGCGGTCGAGGGCAGGGCCGAGGTGACGGCGCCGACGGTGTCGAACGACGGCCGGGCGGTCGAGCCGGCGCGGCGGGCGAGCACGACGCGCAGCTGGTAGGAGCGCAGCCCGGCGGGCGCGGACCAGGTGTCGGTGTCGACGCTGGCGAGGTCGTCGGACTGCGAGGAGTCGGTGGTGCGCTCGGTGTAGGTGTCCCACAGGGCCCAGCGGGCCATCAGGTCCCAGGAGGTGGTGGTGCCGGCGGCGTCGCGGCCGCGCACGCGGACCTCGACGAAGCTGTCGGCCGGGGTGACCGCCGACCACGACGCGATGAGCTGGGTGAAGGAGAACCCGGGCGTGACCCAGACGGACTCCCAGGTGGCGAGCTCGTAGCCCGTCGAGCCGACCTTGCGGCGCGAGGTGGCGGTCTCGAACTGGCCCCGACCCGCGGCCACGGCGACGCCCGACGAACGGCCGGTCGCCAGCTCGGCCGAGGAGTCCCACTGGCGGTAGTGGATGCGCCGGGCGGAGGCCGCTGCGTCCGCCGTACCGCTCACCGCGGCAACGTAACAGGACGCCAGACCGGCGCCGAGGGCGCCGCGGAGGAGGTCTCGACGGGCGGGCCGGGCGAGGGGTCGGGCGAGGGGAGGACGCACCCGTCGACGGTACGTCACATCCGCCTCATCCGTCACACGGTTCGGGGATGAGTAGTCCCGGGCGGCCCCTCTCTAGACTTGGCTGGTGGCATTCCGGCTCTACGACACCGCGACGCGCGAGGTGCGCGACTTCCGACCCCTCGAGGAGGGGAAGGTCGGCGTCTACGTCTGCGGTCTCACGGTGCAGTCGGAGCCCCACGTCGGCCACGTGCGCTCGGCGGTCAACTTCGACGTGCTGCGGCGCTGGCTGACTCACACGGGCCACGACGTCACGTTCATCCGCAACGTCACCGACATCGACGACAAGATCCTCGCCAAGTCCGCCGAGCAGGGCCGTCCGTGGTTCGACCTCGTGCAGGAGATGCACGGCAGGCTCACCGAGGCGCTCGCGAGCATCAACGTGCTCCGCCCGACCTACGAGCCCGGCGCCACCGGTCACGTGCCCGAGATGGTCGAGCTCATCGAGGCCCTCATCGAGCGCGGCCACGCCTACGCCGCCGACGATGGCTCCGGTGACGTCTACTTCGACGTGCGCTCCTGGACGTCGTACGGCGAGCTGACCGGGCAGAAGGTCGACGACATGGAGCCGGCCGGCGACGCCGACCCGCGCGGCAAGCGCGACCCGCGCGACTTCGCGTTGTGGAAGGGCTTCAAGGAGGGCGTCGAGCCGGCCACCGCGTCGTGGCCCTCGCCGTGGGGCCGCGGCCGGCCCGGCTGGCACATCGAGTGCTCGGCGATGGCCGGCAAGTACCTCGGCCCCGCCTTCGACATCCACGGCGGCGGCGTCGACCTGCGCTTCCCCCACCACGAGAACGAGCAGGCGCAGTCGCGCGCGGCCGGCCACCCGTTCGCGTCGTACTGGATGCACAACGCGTGGATCACCACGGCCGGCGAGAAGATGAGCAAGTCGCTCGGCAACTCGCTGCTGGTGCCCAAGGTGCTCGAGCGCGTGCGCGGCATCGAGCTGCGCTTCTACATGGTCAGCGCCCACTACCGCTCGCACGTCGAGTTCAGCTTCGAGGCGCTCGACGAGGCCGCCGTCGGGTTCCGCCGCATCGAGACGTTCCTCGACAAGGCCGGCCCGGGCGAGGTCGGCCAGGTCGCCGAGGTGCCCGAGGCCTTCGCCACCGCCATGGACGACGACCTCGGCACCCCCGCCGCCGTCGCCGTCCTGTTCGACACCGTCCGCGAGGCCAACCGCAGCGAGGACCCCGCCACCGTGGCGGCCCACGCCGCGTCGGTCCGCGCCATGCTCGGCGTCCTGGGTCTCGACCCGGCCGACCCCGCCTGGGGCGAGCGCGCCAGCGACGACGCCGCCCTGACCGCGGCCGTCGACGCCCTCGTCGCCGGCCTCCTGGAGCAGCGCGCCGAGGCCCGCGCCGCCAAGGACTTCGCCCGTGCGGACGCGATCCGTGACCAGATCAAAGCAGCCGGTATCGAGGTCGAGGACACCCCGACCGGCCCGAAGTGGAGTTTGAGCTGATGGCAGGCAACAGTCAGAGGAAAGGCTCGATCCGTAAGGCGAGCAAGAAGCCGACCGCCGGGTCCGGGGGTCGCGTCAAGCGCGGCCTCGAGGGTCGCGGGCCGACGCCCAAGGCGACCGAGCGCGAGTACCACAAGGCCCACAAGGCCGTCGCGGCCAAGAAGCGGGCGGCGTCCAAGGGCGGCCCCCGCCGCAAGGGCACCGACGCCGAGTGGATCGCCGGCCGCAACTCCGTCGTCGAGGCGCTGCGCGAGGGCGTGCCGATCACCGGCCTCTACGTCGCCGAGGGCGCCGAGCGCGACGGCCGCCTGCGCGAGGCCTTCCGCCTCGCCCAGGACAAGGGCATCGCGCTCATGGAGGTCAGCAAGGGCGAGCTCGACCGGCTCACCAGCGCCGCCGTCCACCAGGGCCTCGCCGCCCGGATCCCGCCGTTCGAGTACGCCCACCCCGAGGACCTCCTCGACCTGGCCGACAAGAACCACGAGAAGCCGCTGATCGTCGTCCTCGACTCGATCACCGACCCCCGTAACCTCGGCGCGATCATCCGCAGCTCCGCCGGGTTCGGCGCCCACGGCGTCGTCATCCCCGAGCGGCGCGCCGCCGGCATGACCGCCTCGGCCTGGAAGACCAGCGCCGGCGCGGCCGCCCGGATGCCCGTCGCGCAGACGGTCAACCTGGTGCGCCAGCTCAAGGCCTACCAGGACGAGGGCTGCATGGTCGTCGGCCTCGCCGCCGACGGCGACATGACGCTGCCCGAGCTCGCCGCCGACCCCCAGCTGCCCGTCGGGCCGCTGGTCATCGTCGTCGGGGCCGAAGGTGACGGGCTCTCGCGCCTGGTCGCCGAGACCTGCGACTTCCTCGTCTCGGTCCCGATGGCCAACACCCTCGAGTCCCTCAACGCCGGCGTCGCCGCCTCCGTCTGCCTGTACGCCGTCAGCCAGGCCCGCGCCTGACGCTGCGGCCGGGTCGCCGCCCGGCCCGCCGCTTGCAACGCAGTGTTCGCACCACCACCCCGGTGGTCTACCGCCGGGGTAGGGGTGCGAACACTGCGTCACAAGCGACCCCGGACCGCGCCTCGCGAGCCCCAGAACCGGACCAAGACACGTCTTGCACCCCCAGATGGGTGGCGATACCCGAAAAGCCCACATCTTGCCGGTGACACGCGTCACCTTTAGGGTCAGGCCTCGTTGCAGAACTAGTACAGGTTCTAGTTTTCGCAGCGAAACCCCCCGGAGGTCACGTGTCAACGCCCCGCAGCGCCACATCCGCCCGCCAGCCGCGAGCCCGTGTGCTCGCCATCGGCGCGCTCGTGCTGGTTCTGGCCGCGTGCGGCTCCAACCTCGACCCCGAGGACGTCGCCGGCACCAACGGCTCGGCCAACGGCGTCGACGGCACGGTCGCCATCGACGGAACGATCGAGGGCGGCACCGCGGTCGACCCCGGCACCGGCAGCGTCCCCGGGTCCGGCACCGTCCCGGGCGCCGGCACCGACCCGGGCGCCCCGGTCGCCCCCGGCGACACCGGCGGCGGCACCGGCGGCACCGGCGGCGGCACCGAGCCCGGCGAGGCGGCGACCGACCCGGCCGTCGAGGCGCCCAGCAGCGCCAGCTGTGAGGGCCTGAAGAACCAGACCGGCATCACCGACTCCGAGATCGTCATCGGCAACTCCTCCGACATCTCCGGTCCCGTGCCCGGGCTGTTCGCCACTGCCCAGGACGCCACCACCGCGTTCACCGCCTACTTCAACGCCTCCGTGCCCGGCGGCATCTGCGGTCGCAAGCTCCGGCTCGTCAACTACGACAGCCGCACCGACGCCAGCGGCGACCAGGAGCAGTACACGAAGGCCTGCAAGGAGGTCTTCGCGATGGTCGGCTCGGTCTCGGCGTTCGACTCCGGCGGCGCCAAGACCGCACAGAGCTGCGGCCTGCCCGACCTGCGTGGCGGCGCCGTGACCCAGGTCCGCAACGACTGCACCACGTGCTTCGGCGTCCAGGCCGTCAACACCAGCTTCTTCGAGAACGCCGTCCCCGACTACGTCGTCAAGACGGTCGGCTCGGCCGCGGCCAAGAAGGCGGCGTTCTTCTACTCCGACGCCGGTGCCGCCTCCGAGAACGCCCAGGCCCAGGTGCGGGCGATGAAGAAGCGCGGCATGGACTTCCCGATCGTGCAGGGCATCGCGACCTCGGAGTTCAACTACGCCTCCTACGTCTCGGCCATGAAGAGCGAGGGCATCGAGGTCGTGTTCTTCACGACCGCCTTCAACTTCTCGGTCCGGATGCGCCAGGCGATGCAGCAGCAGGGCTACGAGCCCAAGCTCTACCTGCGCGACCCCACCGACTACAACCCCGACTTCGTCGAGCAGGGCGGCAGCGCCGTCGAGGGCACGACCGTCTACACCAACTTCGCCCCCTTCGAGGAGAACAACGCGGAGATCCAGCTCTACAAGTCCTGGCTCGGCCAGGTGAAGCCCGGCACGGACCCGCTGTTCTTCGGCGTCTTCTCCTGGTCCGCGGCCCGGCTGTTCGTCGAGCTCGCGGCCAAGCTCGGCGGCAAGCTGACGCGGGAGTCGCTGATCGCGGAGACCCGCAAGGTCAAGGACTGGACCGCCAACGACATGCACGCCCCGCAGCCCGTGGGGTCCAAGGGCACCGGCGAGTGCTGGCGCTTCATCAAGCTCACCGGCGGCAGGTGGGTGCCGGCCGGCGGCACCAAGTACTCCTGCAACGGCCTCTCGTCGACCAGCTGATCCAGCGGACCTAGCCGAGGACTCCCATGCAGACCTTCTTCGCCTTCCTCATCCCCGGGTTGTTCACCGGGGCCGCCTACGCCATCGCGGCGAGCGGGCTGGTGCTGACCTACACGACGACGCGGGTCTTCAACATCGCCCACGGCGCCTTCGGCATGGTGCTCTCGTTCGTCTTCTGGGACCTCACCATCCGCCAGGGCCTCAGCGTCCCGCTGGCCCTGGTCCTGGTGCTGTTCGTGATCGCGCCGCTGATCGGCTTCATCATGCAGCGGTTCATCACCCGCGGGCTGGGCAACGCACCGGTCGGCGTCTCGCTGGTCGTCACCGTCGGGCTCTTCGTCGGCCTGATCGGGTTCGCCCAGCAGCGCTGGCCCGAGGACCGCATCGAGCCCGACGCGCCCCGGTTCGTCCCGCCGTTCTGGCAGACCTTCGCCGACGGTGACGGGGTGCCCGGCTGGCAGATCGCCGGTACGTCGATCACCGGCCTGCAGCTCATCACCATCCTGTCCTCGATCGTCGTGGCGGTCGGTCTCTACCTGCTCCTCAACAAGACCCGCATCGGCACGGCCATGCGCGCCTCGGTCGACAACCCCGACCTGCTGCGTCTCTTCGGCGGCAAGCCCGACAACGCGGCCGCCCTGGCCTGGATGATCGGCATGTCGCTCGCCGCCCTGACCGGCATCCTGCTGGTCTCGGTCGTGGGCCTCGACTACTTCGGCCTGACCCTGCTGGTCGTCAACGCCTACGCCGCCGCCATGGTCGGGCGGCTCAAGAGCCTCCCGATGACCTTCGCCGGCGCCATGGGCATCGGCGTGTTCGAGTCGCTGGCCATCGGCTACTCCACCGACTCCGAGCTGCTGTCGACCGTGCGCCCGGCGATCGTGCCGATCTTCCTGTTCATGGTCATCGTCCTGGCCCCCCAGGCCCAGCTGCGCATCGGCCAGGTCAAGGGCATGGTCTCCGCCCCGGTGCCGTCCCTGCCGCGGATGGGCATCACGGGGGCGATCACGATGCTCGTGGTCGCACTCTTCGTGACCACGGCCAGCGAGGTCAGCCTGCTGCGGCTCGGCACGGCGGCCACCTACGCGATCGTGATGCTGTCGCTGGTGCTCCTGACCGGCTACGGCGGACACGTGTCGCTGGCCCAGCTCTCCTTCGCCGGCGTCGGCGCGCTGACCTACGCCAAGCTCGGTGAGCCCAACCTCTACGGCCTGGTTGTCGCGACCGTCATCGCCGCCCTGGTCGGTGCGCTGGTGGCGCTGCCGGTGCTGCGCCTGACCGGGCTCTACCTCGCGCTGGCCACCCTCGCCTTCGCCGTCATCATGGAGAAGGTCGTCTTCAAGAGCCCCTCGATCGGGTTCGGCTCCGGCGGTGCCCTGGAGGCCGAGCGGTTGTCGATCCTGGGCTTCCAGTTCACCTCCACCGGGGCCTACGTGTTCCTGATGGTGGGCTTCATGGTGCTCATCGGCATGGGGGTCCTGCTCGTCCGGCGCGGCGTCATCGGCCGGATGCTCATCGCCATGCGCGACAGCCCGGCCGCCTGCGGCACCCTCGGCCTCGACATGCGGTGGTTCCGCGTGGGCCTGTTCGCCGCCTCGGCCGGCATCGCGGGCCTGGCCGGCGCCCTGCTCGCCGGGCTGCGCCAGCTCGTCGGCGAGGCCGACTTCATCTTCTTCAACAGCCTGCCGCTGCTGCTGCTCGCGGTCGTCTTCGGCATCACCTCGGTCACCGGGGCGGTCCTCGGTGGCACCGGGCTGATGCTGCTGCCCGTGCTGCAGGCCGAGACGGTCAGCATCTTCGGCAGCGACGTCAAGCTCGGTGGCCTGATGTTCATGATCATCGGCGTCGGCGCCGTCCTCGCGGGCCGCGACCCCAACGGCCTGTCCAGCTACCTGTTCAAGCTCGGCCGCTTCCTCGACCGCCGCATCCGCGACCGGGTCGCCGCCGGGTTGCCGCAGCTGACGACCCCCGACGGTCCCGTCGACGGGCCTGACGGGCCTGACGGGCCTGACGGGCCTGACGGGGTGGTCGAGCAGACCGCCGACGACGGCGGACCCGTTCCTGCCCCCACCCACGTTCCTGCCGGTGACGGCGTGACGCTCCAGAAGGAGGTGAGCGACGGTGTCGTTGCTCGAGGTTGACGACGTGGTCGTCCAGTTCGGCGGGGTGACCGCGGTCAACCACGCCTCGTTCGAGGCCGAGGCGGGCCGTATCACCGGCCTGATCGGACCCAACGGCGCGGGCAAGACCACTTGCTTCAACGTGATCAGCGGCCTGCAGCGCCCCACCAAGGGCGCGGTGCGCTTCAACGGCAAGAACGTCACGCGCACCCCGGTGCACCGCCGTTCGCGGATGGGCATGGGGCGCACGTTCCAGCGCTTGGAGGCCTTCGGGTCGCTCACCGTGCGCGAGAACGTCAAGGTCGCCCTCGACATACACCGCGGCTTCCGCGGCATCATCAAGCCCTCGGGCTCCGACATCGACGGGTTGCTCGAGCGCGTCGGCATCGCGTCGTACGCCGACGACCGCGCCGACTCGATCCCCACCGGCACCGCCCGCCTGCTCGAGCTCGCGCGCTGCCTGGCCGGTGCGCCGAGGCTGCTGCTGCTCGACGAGCCGTCCTCGGGCCTCGACGAGACCGAGACCGACGACTTCGGCGACCTCCTCAAGGACCTCGCCGCCGAGGGCATGGGCATCTTGATGGTCGAGCACGACATGGACCTGGTGATGAACGTCTGCGACACGATCAGGGTCCTCGACTTCGGTGAGGTCATCGCGATCGGCGACCCGGCGACGATCCGCTCGGACCCCCGGGTCCA
>JAOPXU010000319.1 GCA_025964985.1 Nocardioides sp. | reverse complement strand
GGTCGCCCGCTCCTTGGTCGGCAGCGTGACGAAGCCGAGCAGCACCGCCGAGACCGCCCAGGTGGCGGCGTCGACGGCCAGTGCGTAGCCGGAACCCACGAAGACCACGAGCAGCGCACTGACCGTGGGCCCGAGGATCGTCAGGGCTGAGCGGGCCAACGACATCAGGGCGTTGGCCCGCTGCAGCTCACCGCGCGGCACGAGCTGCGGCATGATGCTCGCCATCGCCGGGAAGCTGACGGCCGAGACGATGCCGTGCACGAAGCTCAGCGTGACCAGGCTCCAGAGGTTGGCGACGCCGGTGATCACGAGCGCCGCGATCAGGCCCTGGGTGATCGCCGAGGCGATGTTGGAGAACTGGATCACCAGGTTGCGCGGGAAGCGGTCGGCGATGACGCCGCCCCACAGCAGCAGCACCACCATCGGGACCGAGTGGGCCGCGAGCACGAACCCGAGCGCGCCCGGGTCGTCGTCGGTGATGTCGAGGACGGCGAACGCGAGCGCCACCGACGCCATCGCGTTGCCGAGCATGTTGACGACGCGCGAGGCGTAGTAGAAGCGGAAGTTGCGCTCGCGCAGCGGGGCCAGCGAGTCGACCTTGTCCTTCTTGGCGGTGGTCACGTGGTCTCCTGCTCGGTCGGGTCCTGCCGCATCTGGAAGGCCCACGAGGTGTGGCTGACGTGGACGGTGCCCGGCGTGCGCGGCGCGGCGTTGTGGTCGTGCAGGAGCAGCGAGGCCTGGGTCATCAGCTCGCACGCGCGCGCCCACACCTCCGGCGGCACCCAGCCCTCGAGGTCGGTGTGCGGGCCGGGCCCGGGGACCCGCTGCCGGATCCGCCGCTCGAGCTCGAGCGCCACGGCCCGGACGTAGAACACCTGGTCGTCGCTGGTCGGCCGGCCCGGTCGCGCGTGGTGGCCGTGGCGCTCGTGCGGGTAGCGGTAGCGCTTGGCCACACCGCCCCGGATCTTCTCCTCGCCGGCCTCGACCAGCTCGCCGGCGTCGAGCAGCACTCTCAGGTGGTACGACGCGTTGGCGTGCGTCAGGTCGAGCTCGCGCGCCACCTCGGCCGCGCTCATCTCGCTCCCCGTCAGCAGCGACAGCATCCGCAGCCGTACCGGGTGGGCAGTCGCCCGCAGCGCGCTGACCTGCCCGTCGTCCTCGTCCATCCCAACTCCCCAAGGTGTGTTGGGTAGTCAGTGTGCGGCGTACGGGTGCGACTGTCAAACAGGTATTGGGGAGTCACGCCCGGGGATAGTTGGTCACCAGGTCAGGCCTAAGACGCGTCTTGACACTGACCTGGTGACCAACTATCCCCGGGCGAGCTATCGCGAGCTACTCGCCACGGAAGACCGGCCTGCGGCGCTCGGAGAAGGCGCGCATGCCCTCGGCGACGTCGGCGGTGCGCATCAGGAGCGTCTGGCCGGTGCGCTCGCGGTCGAGAGCGGCGTCGAGGTGGCCGAGGGTGGCGGCGTTGACGGCCCGCTTGGTGGCGGCCTGGGCGAGCGGGGGACCGGCGGCCAGGCGGCGGGTGAGCGTCGCGACCAGCTCGTCGTACGACGCCGCGTCTGCGACGTGGGTGACCAGGCCGGCGTCCAGCGCCTCGGCGGCGCCCAGGGGCTCGGCCAGCAGTCCCATCCGCATGGCGCGGGCGCGGCCGACGGCGGCCGCCACGGTGGCGGAGGCGCCTCCGTCGACCATGAAGCCGATGCGTGCGAAGGGCAGCAGGAAGGCCGCCGACTCGTGCGCGACGATCACGTCGCTGGCCAGGGCCAGGGAGCAGGACACCCCCGCGGCGATGCCGTTGACGGCGGCGAGGACCGGCTTGTCGCAGCCGACGATGGCGCGGACCATCCGCGTGGTGAGGTCCATGGCGCGCACGTCGAAGCGCTCGTGGGCGTCGAGGCCGCCGATGTCGGCGCCGGTGCCGAAGGCGTCGCCGGAGCCGGTGAGCACCACGACGCGCACGGCGTCGTCGCTGTGGGCCCGCTCGAGCTGCTCGGCGAGGGCGACGCTCATCTCGGGGCTCATCGCGTTGAGGACCTCGGGCCGGTCCATCGTCAGACGCAGCACCCCGGCCTCCAGGGTCACGGCGAGGTGGGCGGGAGGGGGTGCGGGGAGGTCGGCCACGACGGCGAGTGTGCCACCATGAACAGGTGCCTGCTGCTAGTCCTGTCGAGGTCGATCCCGGGCTCGAGCAAGTCCCGGCGCACGACGAGATCACCGTCCTGGCCACCCCCTGGGTGACCATCGTGTGGAACGACCCGGTCAACCTGATGTCCTACGTGTCCTTCGTGTTCCAGAAGCACTTCGGCTACACCAAGAAGAAGGCCGAGAAGCTGATGATGGAGGTGCACGAGGAGGGCCGCAGCGTCGTCTCCACCGGCACCCGCGAGGAGATGGAGCGCGACGTCCAGGCCATGCACGAGTACGGCCTGTGGGCCACCCTGTCGAAGTCGGAGTGAAGCCGTGAGTGCGTTCACCCGCCACCGGCGCAGCGGCAGGGTCATCGCGACCTTCACCGGGTTCGAGGCCGACCTGCTGCGCTCGCTGACCGGCCAGCTGGTCGAGCTGCTGCGCAACGAGGCCGCGACCGTCGACGACCGCGACCCTTTCGAGGCGCTGATGGACTTCTCTGGTCCGACCGCCGCGCCCGAGGACCCGGTGCTGGCCCGACTGTTCCCCACGGCGTACCCCGACGACGAGGAGGCGGCGGCCGAGTTCCGGCGCTTCACCGAGGGCTCGCTGCGCGACGGCAAGGCCCGCGCCGCCTCGACGGTCATCGACACCCTCGAGGACGCCGGCCTGCCGCCGCTGCTCGAGGAGGAGGGCCTGATGATCGACGTCGAGCTCGAGGAGCCCGAGGCGCTGACGTGGCTGCGCTCCTTCGCCGACGTCCGGCTCGCGCTGGCCAGCCGCCTCGGCGTCGAGGAGGGCGACGAGGACTACTGGTACGCCCTGCCCGACGACGACCCGCGCGCCCAGGCCCACGACATCTACGAGTGGGTCGCCTACCTGCAGGAGACCCTGGTCCACGCGCTCAGCACGTGAGCCGCTAGATCGGCGCCGGGGCCAGGTTGTCGCGGTAGCCGAGGGTGTCGGTGCTCGGTGCGTAGGGCGCGAGCTTGTCGGTCTGCAGCCGGATCCGGCCCTGGCGCGTCAGCAGCGTGCCGCGGTGCGCGGGGGCGCCGTAGAGGATCCGACTGGGCTGGGCCTTGGTGTGGTCGGTCGACCAGATGCCGCGCTCGGGGCTGACGCCCTCGACGGTCATCTCGTAGTAGTCGAGCAGTGTCGAGCCGTCCGAGTAGACGCGCCCGTGCACGTAGTTGAAGGCGTAGCGGAAGATCGAGCCGTGGCAGACCTGCACCGGTCCGCCCTGCGGGTGCCGGCGCACCGAGGTGTCGTGCACCTCGCCGCAGAACCAGAAGTCGGCACCCTCGGCCTTGAGCACCTTGAAGAGCGGCGAGTCACGGCCCTGCGGCACGCGCAGGCCGCCGCTGCGCAGCGAGCGGTAGGGCTGCAGGATCGGCACGTGGCCTTGCACGACGACCACCCGGCCCTGCCGCTTGGCCGTCCGGATCGTCCGCCGCAGCCACTCGAGCTGGCCGTCGAAGACGCCGATCCGCACGCCGAGCGGCGTGTGGCTGAAGACGTCGACGGTCACGACGGTCAGCTTGGTGCCGATGTCGACGGCGTACGCCGTGCGCTCGGCCTCGGTGCCGCGCGGGCGTCGGCCGTAGAGGTGACCGCCCGCGGCGGCGGTGGTGAAGTGGTCGGCCCAGGTGCTCTTGGCGTGCGGCACCAGGTGGTAGCGGTTGTCGGGCGCGCCGGTGTCGCCGCCGACCACGATGCGCCCACCCGGCGACCAGCGGTCGTCCATGTCGACGCCGCGACGGTCGTCGAGGATCTCGTGGTCGCCGAGGGCCGGCAGCAGCCGGAGGCCGCGGTCGTGGAACAGCCGCCGGTAGTGGCCGTAGTAGACGCCGCCGGCGGTGGTGATCGCTTGGCGGCAGGCCGCGAGGCTGGCCTCGTCGCTCTCCTGGCTGACCTGGCCGAAGAGGCCGCGGCCCTGGGTGTCGAGGTTCCAGCGGCCCTCGACGAGGTCGCCGGCGACCAGCACGGCGTCGGGGCGGTGCTGCGCCAGCGCGCTCAGGCACTTCTCGATGGCGGCCTGCCACGACTCGTTGACCGAGTTGGGCCCGCCGTCCCAGGACGACAGCGTGCTGAGGTCGCCGACGTCGCCGTTGAACAGGTCGGGCGCCGAGACGAACGACGCCAGCGGGGCGCCGAGCCGCGCCTCGGTCTCCTGGGCGACGGCGTGCCCACCGAGGAGCGCGGCCGTGCCGGTGGCGGTGCCCGAGGAGAGCAGGGTGCGTCGGGTGATCACCGGTGGCTCCTCCCGAGAGCTGGCTGGTGCTGGTCCACGATCGTAGGTCAGCACGGGTCCGGCTCCCGCACCACCTGGCCGAGCGGCTACTTGCTCTGCAGGATGCCGATCAGCAGGAACGCCAGGAGCGTGCCGCCCACGGCGACCACCACGAACAGGGCCATGGCGAGGCGACGCAGGGTGCCGCCGCCCTTCTTCTCCTGCTGCGACTCCGACGCGACGGCGTCGGGGTCCGGGCCGCCATCGGGCGAGCCGGAGGTCTCCTTCAGGTTCTCGGCACGACCGCGCTGGTCGGGGGCGTCGACCGGACCCGCGCCCGTCTCGGCACTGTTCTCCTCGACCTCGATCGAGGCGACCTCCGGGTGGTGCAGGTCGAAGGCGGGCGACTCGGAGCGGATCCGCGGGAGGTGGTGGAAGTTGTGCCGCGGCGGCGGGCTGGACGTCGCCCACTCCAGCGAGCGGCCCCAGCCCCAGGGGTCGTCGTGGGCCACCACCAGGGCGTTGCGCGACATGTAGACGTTGTAGAGGAACGGCAGCGTCGACAGGGCCAGCAGGAACGCGCCGACGCTGGAGACCTGGTTGAGGAAGGTGAATCCGTCCTCGGGCAGGTAGTCGGCGTAGCGCCGCGGCATCCCTTCGACGCCGAGCCAGTGCTGGACGAGGAACGTCGTGTGGAAGCCCACGAACAGCAGCCAGAAGTGCAGCTTGCCGAGCCGCTCGTCGAGCATCCGCCCGGTGAACTTCGGCCACCAGAAGTAGAAACCGGCGAACATCGCGAACACGACGGTGCCGAACACGACGTAGTGGAAGTGCGCGACCACGAAGTAGGTGTCGGTGACGTGGTAGTCGAGCGGCGGGCTGGCGAGGATGACGCCGGTCAGGCCGCCGAACAGGAAGGTGACCAGGAAGCCGACCGACCAGAGCATGGGGGTGTCCATGGACAGGGATCCGCCCCACATCGTGCCTATCCAGTTGAAGAACTTCACGCCGGTCGGTATCGCGATGATGAAGGTCATCCCGGAGAAGAACGCGACGTTGACCGACCCCGTCACGAACATGTGGTGCGCCCACACGGCCACGCTGTAGAGGGCGATGACCAGGGTCGCGCCGACCAGTCCGACGTAGCCGAAGATCGGGCGGCGCGAGAAGACCGGGATGATCTCGGAGACGATGCCGAAGAACGGCAGCGCGATGATGTAGACCTCCGGGTGGCCGAAGAACCAGAACAGGTGCTGCCACAGGATGTTGCCGCCGTGGGCGGGGTCGTAGACCTTCGCGCCGAACTGGCGGTCGGCCTCCAGCATGAGCAGTGCGCCGGCCAGGATCGGGAACGCGATCAGCACCAGCAGGCTGGTGACCAGCGTGTTCCAGGTGAAGATCGGCATCCGGAACATCGTCATGCCGGGCGCGCGCATGCAGATGATCGTCACCATGAAGTTGACCGCGCCGAGGATCGTGCCGAGGCCCGCGAGCCACAGGCCCATGATCCACAGGTCGCCACCGACGTGGGGGCTGCGGGTGGCGTCGGAGAGCGGCGTGTACGCCGTCCAGCCGAAGTCGGCCGCACCGCCCGGCGTCAGGAAGCCGGACGCCGCGATCAGCCCGCCGAACAGGTAGCACCAGTAGCTGAACATGTTGAGCCGCGGGAACGCCACGTCGGGCGCACCGATCTGCAACGGCATGATCACGTTGGCGAACCCGAAGAACAGCGGCGTCGCGAACAGCAGCAGCATGATCGTGCCGTGCATCGTGAAGAGCTGGTTGTAGAGCTCCTCGTTGACGACCTGCTGGCCCGGGCTGGTGAGCTCGGAGCGGATGGCCAGCGCCATCAGCCCGCCGAGCAGGAACCAGACGAACGACGTGATCAGGTAGAGCTTGCCGATGAGTTTGTGGTCGGTCGTCGTCAGCAGCGTCACGACCTGCTGCCCGAGCGGCTTGCGGGCGGGGGAGGTCACGTCGGCGCGCGCCTGGGTGGCGGTCATGCGGTGTCCTGAGGGGCGTGATCCGGAGCACTCCGTTGCTGGGAGTGAGAGGCGGTACCCCGAACACCCGGGGGTACCGCCCCGACATGACCTCGCTCAGCGACCAGGACCAGACCGAGCTCGGCGGACGCCTCAGCGTCCTGACCCTGCAGAAGCGTGAGCACGTGCGGCTCGACGAGCTGCTGCACCGGCTCGTGGCGACCACGGGCACCGAGCAGGACGCCGTCCTGCGCGACGTCAACCGGCTGGTGTTCCCCCACGCCTTCGCCGAGGAGTCGGTGCTGTGGCCGATCATGCGCCGCCACCTGCCGGACGGTGAGGAGCTCACGCTGCGCATCGAGGAGGAGCACCAGGAGGTCAACGAGATCGTGACCGCCCTCGAGAGCGACCCCGGCCGCGCCGACCGGCCGCAACTCATCGACCGGCTCGTCACCGTGCTGCGCGAGGACGTCCGCGACGAGGAGGACGAGCTGTTCCCGCGGATCCAACAGGTGGTCGACGCCGGTGCGCTGCGCCGCTACGGCCTGGCCTGGCTCGCCGTACGACGGGTGGCGCCGACGCGGCCGCACCCGGTCGTGGCCCGCCGGCCCCCGGGCAACGCCCTGGCGGCGCTGCCCCTCACCGTGCTCGACCGCTCACGTGACCGGCTCGACGGCTGGGCGCAGGGCGGGCACCGCGGGGCGGGCGCCGCGGTCGCGGCGAGCCAGCGGCTGGCCGGCGTGGCCGGTCGGGTCGAGCAG
>JAOPXU010000314.1 GCA_025964985.1 Nocardioides sp. | reverse complement strand
GCGAGCCGCTGGGCCAGGCGGCGCACCGACTCCTCGTCGCTGAACCGCACCGCACTGCGTTCGAGGCCGTGTCCCCGGTCGAGGTAGACCTCGCCCGAGCCGTTGACCACCACGTCGGTGACGCCGGGCAGCGCGAGCAGCGGCTCGAGCGGTCCGGCACCGACGACGTCGCGGCGCAGCGCCTCGTGGACCGCCAGCACCGTCGCGTCGCCGACCGGCCGTCCGGTGTCGCGCAGCGCCTCCGCGACGCGGTGCGGTGTCAGCTCGCCCGGGCTGCGCGCGAGCCGCTCGCGGACGACGTCGACCAGGGCGGGCGCAAGGTCGTCGATCACGCGGCCCGCCCCGCCGGCGGGACGGGTACGGCGATCCGCACGAGGAGGTCGGCGCAGGCCCGGCCGAGTGGTCCGCGGTGGTTGCGGACCGGGCCCAGGCCCAGGTCGATCGCCTCGGCGAGCGCGCGCTGGTGGGGTACGGCGCCCAGGACGGGCTTGCCCGTCGCGCGCGCCACCTCGTGGTCGAGGAGCGGCCCGCCGCGCAGGACCAGCGCGAGCCCCCGGTGCGCGTCGTGGCGGGCACAGACCCGGGCCGCCGAGGCCACGCCCGCCACCGTCGCGACGGTCGCGACGAGCAGCACGTCGCAGCGCGAGGCCACCTCGTCGACCAGCGGGTCGGGGGTGCGCGGCAGGTCGACGACGACCGTCTCGTGACCGCGGCGGGCGGCCGACAGTGCCTCACGGACGGCGAAGGCCTGCAGGGTCGCGGTCGAGCCGGCGTACCAGGTGAGGACGCCGAGCCGGTCGCGTCGCGGCAGCGCCTGGCGCAGCGCCCGCGCGCTGAGCCGTCCGGTCGTCTGGCACAGCGCGTCCCAGCGAAACCCGTCGTGGCGGTCGAGGCCGAGGACCCGGTCGAGGCCCGGGCCGAGCGGGTCGGTGTCGACCACGACGGTGTCGCCGGTGCGCGCGGCACTCTGGCCGAGCGCGCACGCGAGCGTGGTGGCGCCGGCCCCGCCGGAGCCGCCGACCACGCCGATGACCAGCCCGCGCGGGCGCGCGGCCTCACCGAGGTCGGTGAGGGTCTCGACGACCCAGCCCTCGGAGCGCGGCAGCTCGGCGACGTTCTCGGCGCCGAGGGCGAGGCCGGCGCGGAAGAGCGAGGTGTCGGTGGCGCCCCAGGTGATGACGTGGACGCCGTCGCGCCGGTCGGGACCGAGGTCGGCCAGGGCGTGGGCCAGGTCGCCGCCGACCAGGACGACCGGGGCGCGCGTCCAGGAGCGCAGGGCGTGGCCGGGGTCGGCCGCGAGGTCGGGCGTGACGCCGGCGGCGGCGGCAAGGCGCTGGAGCTCGTCGCGCAGCGCCGGGTCGGCGGTGACGACGAGCGGGGCCGGACGGGCGGCCGGGGCGGTGTGGGTGTCATGGGTTCCGGGGTCGGAGGTCATGGAGCAGGGCTGCCCGCACCGTAGGAGCGCCCACCCCCGGCGCCGCGGAGCCTGTGGACGACGCCGGGGAGCCGCGCGCCTGTGGACGACTCCTGGTCGATCGCACAGGCCTCGGCCCGGCGTACGGCTCGGCGTGGCCGGCGCACCTACGATGGCGGCATGGCCCGCGCCGCGGCGTTCTTCGACCTCGACAAGACGATCATCGCCAAGTCGAGCACCCTGGCGTTCTCCAAGCCGTTCCAGGCGGGCGGGCTCATCTCGCGCCGCGCGGTGCTGCGCTCGGCGTACGCGCAGTTCGTGTTCCTCGCCGGCGGCGCCGACCACGACCAGATGGAGAGGCTGCGCCAGTTCATGTCGAGCCTGGTCGCCGGATGGGACGTCGCGACCGTGCGCGAGATCGTCGCCGACACCCTGCACAACGTGGTCGCCCCGATCGTCTACGACGAGGCCGTCGGCCTGATCGCCGAGCACAGCCTGGCCGGCCGCGACGTCGTGATCGTCTCCGCCTCGGGCACCGAGGTGGTCGAGCCGATCGGCGACATGCTCGGCGCCGACCACGTGGTGGCGTCGCGGCTGCAGGTGGTGGACGGCAAGTACACCGGCGAGATCGACTACTACGCGTTCGGCAAGGAGAAGGCGCGCGCGATGGTGCGGCTCGCCGAGGAGCGCGGCTACGACCTCGCCCAGTGCTACGCCTACAGCGACTCGGTGACCGACGTGCCGATGCTGGCCGCCGTCGGCTTCCCCCACGCCGTCAACCCCGACAAGGACCTGCGCAAGGAGGCCGCCGCCCGCGGCTGGCCGGTGCTCGTCTTCGTCAAGCCGGTCGCGCTCCGCAGCCGGGTCACGCTGCCCCCCGCCGCGCCCACGCTCGCGGTCCTCGCGGTCGGCGGCGCGGTCGCCGTCGGCGGCGTGCTGTGGACCAACGCACGGAAGAAGCAGCGCGGCGCCTGAGCCGGACGCAGCCTCAGCGCTGCAAGGCCGCCCGCGTGGCCTGGTCGGCCGGCACGAACGTCTCCAGGTGCAGCCCCTCCAGCAGGCTGTCCGACGCCGTCTCGAGCTGGGCCGCCACGGTGAAGAACCGCAGCACGCCGTCGTCGGTCTCGAGCTCCAGGGCCAGCACCGGGCCGTGGTGCAGAGCGGCCGCGGCAGCCGACGGCGCCAGGTCGCGCAGCTCGGCGGCGAGCTGGTCGAGCCGCGGGTCGTGGGTGTGCTGGGCGCGGCTGGTCACCTGACGGACCAGGTGGCCGGCCCACGCGTCGAGGTTGCGGATCCGCGGGGCGAGGCCGCGCGGGTGCAGGCTCAGCCGCAGCGCGTTGACCGGCGGCTCGAGCAGGTCGACGTCGCACGTCGCCATCAGCGCCTGGGCCGCGGCGTTGGCGTCGACGACGTCCCACCACGAGTCCAGCAGCAGCGCCGGGTAGGGCAGGTGGGCGTCGAGCAGGTCGCGCAGCCCGGCCATCACCACCTCCGTCGACCCGGGGTCGAGCTCCTGCCGGTCGAAGCGCGGCGCGTACCCGCCGGCCAGCAGCAGCCGGTCCTGCTCGCGCAGCGGTACGTCGAGGTGGCCGGCGAGGCGCAGGATCATGTCGGCCGTGGGTCGGGACCGCCCGTTCTCGACGAAGCTCAGGTGCCGGGTGCTGACGTCGGCCAGCGCGGCGAGGTCGAGCTGGCTGAGCCGGCGTCGGGTGCGCCAGGTCCGCAGCATGCTGCCGACCCGGGCTCCGTCGCGGGTCGCGAGGTCGGTCGTCATGGCCGCCAACCTAGGTCGCTCAGCCCGGCACGCGGTCGAGGAACCCGACGACGGTGGCGATCCGGCCGTCGGCGTCGAGGGTGACGACGTCGGCGCCGACCGCCGCCGGCTCCTCGCCGGGCAGGCCGAGACCCCACCGGAAGCGCGCGACGTCGTGGTGGGTGTCGACGTCGCCGATCGGGGCGAAGACCAGGCCGGGGAACTGCCCGTGCACGGCGCCGATGACGTCGGACACGTGGTCGAGCCCACGGGCCGAGGCCATCGGGTCGGTGTAGGTCGCGCTCGCGCTCCAGCCGGCGACGAGCAGCGCGTCGCGGGCCTCGCGGTCGGTCTCGTTCCAGGCGGCGAGGTAGGTGTCGCGGACGTCCATGGTGGTCTCCTCGGTGGTGGCTCGTGGTGGCTGGTGGTGGTGACGAGCACGATCCTGCGGCGCCGCGCGGGTGCCGACCATTCCCCCCGAGGTCATGCCGGTTCGGCCCCCGGCGGCCGGACGTGTCCTGCGGGGCCACCAGGACTGCGGTCGACGTGTCGTCGAGCCGCCGGCCTGATCGATCCCGACCGACCCGAGGTGCCCATGGGACTGCTGTCCACGATGCTGGGCGGCCGCCCCGGCGAGACCGCGATCAACGCGACCCTGGGTGACGCCGTGCGCGTGCTGCCCGGCGTGACCGCTCACGCGGTCCGCTACCGCCACCAGCCGAGCTCCTCCGGAGCCGTCTCGGGCGACGTCGACGTGGTCGACTCGGCCGCGTTCCTCGAGGTGCTGCGGACCGTGCGCCGCGTGCTGGACGGCCTCCTCGGCTCCAGCGGCGCCGACGGGGTGCCGTTCGACCTGACCGGGCGCACCCCCGACGGAGCCCCGGTGACGCCCGGCGACCTCGGCCTCACGCAGCCACCGACGGGCCGCGAGATCGCGCAGCGACTCCTCGGCTGAACGCGCCGATCCGCCCAAAGTCAAGGCTTGTGTCGCCGGTCACACCGGCGTAGACATGGGGATGAACAACTCAAGAGCAGCACGTGAACTGGGTACCCACGCGGCGAACCACCCTTCTTGAGGGCGCCTGCCATCGGGATACTCCCGGGACAGCAAGCTGAGATTGCACGCTTGGTAGCCAGCGGTTCACGTGTCAGCGGTGGCGCTCGAGACCTCAGAGTCTCGGGCGCCACCTGCACGTTCACCGCGGCAGCGCGTCGAAACCCAGGCCCGGTCAGGCCAGCAGCACCTTGGCCGCCCGGTTGGCCGCCGCCGACCCGCTCAGCTGCCGCAGCAGGAGGAGCCCGTCGATGACGGCCAGCGCCGCCTCCGCCTCGCGCCGTCGTACGGCGGGCGGCCCGACGACCACGGCGGCGAACCAGTCGACCCAGGCAGAGACCAGCGGTCCGGCCAGCGAGCGGTAGGGCTCCGCGCCCGAGGCGGCCAGCCCGATCGCCTCGAAGTAGAGCGCGAAGAGCGGGTCGGCCTGCGGCCGCGACAGCACCGGCCAGGCCGAGCGGACGAGGTCGCGGTGGTCGCGAGCGCCGGCCGAGACCGCCTCGCCGAGGACGCCGGCCAGCCGCTCGCCGACCACCGTGAGCACCTGCTCGACGAGCGCGTCCTTGCTGGGGAAGTAGTAGACGATCGCCCGGTCGGTCACTCCGAGGCGGGTGGCGAGCCGACCGAAGGTCAAGCGGTGCAGGCCGTCCTCGAGCGCGGCCTCGACGGCGCCCTCGAGCAGCTCCTCACGCGTGTGGCGATAACCCATCCCTTGATCGTAGTGACCACTACAACTACCGTTTGTAGTGACCACTACAAACGAGGAGAACACGATGTCTGCTGCACTCACCGTCCTGTCCGGAGCCCGCACCGCCGTCGGCGTCGGCGGCTGGGTCGCTCCCGGCACCGCCTGGCGCACGTTCGGCCTGGGCGCACTGCCCGAGGCGCTCCCGTCGGCGGCGGTGATGAGCCGCCTCTTCGCGGTGCGCGACCTGGCCTTCGGGCTCGGCCTGCGACACCCCGAGCCCGCCGTACGACGTGCGGTCCTGCAGGCCGGCATCGCCATCGACGCGGTCGACGTGGTGGCCAGCGTCGTCGGCGTCCGTCGCGGCGCACCCCGCGCCAGCCTGCTCGGCGTCACCGCCGGGGCGGCGTTCTTCGTGGTGCTCGGAGCCGTGGCCCTGGGCGAGGAGTGACCTACTCGGCCCCGCGCCGCAGCGGGCTCGCCTCCGCCGCGGCGGCGTAGGCCTCGGCTGCGTAGAGCGTCCAGGCGTGCACGCCGGCGGCACCACCCTCGGCGTAGCCCCGGAGGTTGGACTCGTAGGCCTCGCGCAGCGCGAGGTGGCCGGCCTCGGGCACGATGAGCGACTTCTCGTCGACGCCGCGGGCGATGAGCACCAGCCGCTCGACCGCGCGGGCCACGATGCCGTTGTGGGAGGGGAACGGTGCGGCCGTGATCAGCTCGGCGTGCACGAGTCCCGCGACCAGCAGCGCCGGCGCGTCGGTCGTCGAGGTCAGCACCGCCGCCACGTCACGGAGCCGGGCGGCAGACTCTTCGTCGCGCGGCCGCCCCAGCCGCTCGTCCTCGACCGAGCCCCGGGCCGCCAGCGCGTGCACGCGCGCCAGGGCCTGCAGGGGCGAGCGGCCGAGCGTGGGCGCGAGCGAGAGCAGCTCGGTCGAGACGCGCACGCTGTCGCCGGCGATCTCGTCGCCCTGACCCTCGCGCACCTGGGCCAGCGTCGCTGTCGACCCCTCCAGCACCGCGCTCGCGTGGGCGCCGCGCAGCAGCGACTCAGCGGTCGTCTCGGGCGTCGTACGACGCAGCCCGCGGTCGCGCAGGACGACGTCGATCCCGTCGCGCGCGGCGGCGTAGGCCGAGGGGACGCCCTCGAGCGTCACCAGCCAGGCGAGGGGATCCGTGCTCACCCGAGCACCGTACTCACGCGGCCGCGCGTCGACCGCGGAGACCCGGCCCGGCGCCGTACGATCAGCCCCGATGAGCGAGGACCCCCAGCGCCACGCCCGCTCGTTCGGCGGCGTGGCCGACGCCTACGACCGCGGACGGCCGTCCTACCCCGACGCCGCCGTCGCGTGGCTCGTCGGCGACCACCCGGTCACGGTCCTCGAGCTCGGCGCGGGCACCGGCAAGCTCACCCAGCGCCTGGTCGCCGCCGGTCACGACGTGCACGCCACCGAGCCCGACGAGGCGATGCTCGAGATCCTGCGCCGCCGCCTGCCCGACGTCCGCACGTCGGCGACGGGCGCCGAGGAGATCCCCGTGGCCGACCAGTCGGTCGACGTCGTGGTGGCCGCGCAGTGCCTGCACTGGTTCGACGCCGACAAGGCGCTGTCCGAGGTCGCCCGCGTCCTGCGCCCCGGCGGCCACCTGGCCGCGGTGTGGAACGAGCGCGACGAGCGCATCCCGTGGGTCCGCAAGCTCGGCCGCGTCATCGGCACCCAGGACCACCTGGTCGACCCGATGGGCGCCGTCGCCGCCTCTGCCGAGTTCCACGACGTCGACGACGCCGCGTTCAAGCACTGGCAGGTCGTCGACCGCCGCTCGATCCAGGACCTCGTCCTCTCGCGCTCCAACATCGCCGTCCTCGGTGAGGCCGAGCGCGCCCGGGTGATCGCCGAGCTGCTCGCGCTCTACGACGACTACGGCCGCGGCATGGACGGCATGCAGCTGCCCTACCAGGCCCGCTGCTACCGGTCCCGCGTCGCCGAGCGGGTCGCCCCGCCCGCCCCGGAGCCCACGCTCGAGCCGACCGTGCCGATCTCGCTGGCCGGCGACGACCCGTTCGTCGACTCCGCCGACACGATCCCGCGCGTCGCCCTCGACGACACCGGCACGCTGCTCATCGACTTCCGCTGACCGAACCGTCGGCCCGTGTGGTCGGATGAGCCCATGGCGCGGTTGTGGCGGCGACGACACCTCGGCACCGAGGCCGACCGGGCGACGTTCCGCACGCTGCACCGCGCCTCGCTCGCCTCCCCCGCGCTGCGCGAGGGCCTCACCACCGACAGCGCGACGAAGGCCGTCGGACACCTCCGCGCTCTTCTCGGTACGCCGGCCCTGGCGGTCACCGACACCGCTGTCTGCCTGGCGTGGGACGGCGCCGGGCACCACCACGAGGCGCAGGTCCCGGCGCTGCTGGCCGCGACGCTCGACCGCGGGCGGACCCGCAGCTTCGACCGCGGCGACCTGGCCT
The DNA here is from genome assembly GCA_025964985.1 of Nocardioides sp. Taxonomy (GTDB): domain Bacteria; phylum Actinomycetota; class Actinomycetes; order Propionibacteriales; family Nocardioidaceae; genus Nocardioides. The sequence continues at coordinate 11,336 of JAOPXU010000314.1, read as the reverse complement.
GCGAGATCCCCGGGTGCGAGGTGCGCACCGCGGTGGTGAGCCCCCTCGTCGTCGACGACCGCATCGTCGGCACCCTGGTCGCGCTGGCGCCGTACCAGACGGCGGGCCTGGCGCGAGCGGCCGAAGAGGTCGCGACCTGGGTCTCCGGACAGCTCGCCCTGGCCGAGCTCGAGCTGTCGCGCACCCGGCTCGCCGAGGCCGAGGTGCGCGCGCTGCGCGCCCAGATCAGCCCGCACTTCATCTACAACTCGCTCGGCGCGATCGCGAGCTTCGTGCGCACCGACCCCGACCGCGCTCGCGAGCTGCTGCTCGAGTTCGCCGACTTCACGCGCTACTCCTTCCGCCGCCACGGCGACTACACGACGCTGGCCGAGGAGCTGCGCTCGATCGAGCGCTACCTCCTGCTCGAGCAGGCCCGCTTCGGCGACCGGCTGCAGGTGACCCTGAGCGTGGCGCCCGAGGTGCTGCCGGTGGCGGTGCCGTTCCTCTGCATCCAGCCGCTCGTCGAGAACGCCGTGCGGCACGGGCTCGAGGGCGTCGACCGCACCGGCCACGTGCGCATCACCGCCCGCGACCGCGGCCAGGACTGCGTCATCGAGGTCGAGGACGACGGCGCGGGCGAGGACCCCGAGCGCGTGCGCCGCGCCCTCGCCGGCGACGACGCGCTCGACTCGGTCGGGCTCGGCAACGTCGACGCCCGCCTGCGCACGACGTACGGCGACGACTACGGGCTGGTCGTCGAGACGGCGCCCGGCGCGGGCACCAAGGTGGTCGTGCGGGTGCCGAAGTTCGCGGCGGGGGTGTCGGCGTGAGCGCCGCAGGCCTTCGGGTGCTGGTCGTCGACGACGAGCGGCCCTCGCTCGACGAGCTCGAGTGGCTGCTGTCGCGCGACGCGCGGGTCGCGTCGGTGCGCACCTGCGACTCCGCGACCGACGGCCTGCGCGTGCTGCGCGAGGGCGACGTCGACTGCGTGTTCCTCGACATCCAGATGCCCGGGCTGACCGGGCTCGAGCTGGCCGAGGTGCTGACGCGCTTCAAGGAGCCGCCGCCGATCGTGTTCGTCACCGCCCACGAGGCGCACGCCGTCGAGGCGTTCGACCTGCGGGCCGTCGACTACGTGCTGAAGCCGGTGCGCGCCGAGCGGCTCGCCGAGGCCGTACGACGGGTGGTCGACGGCGCGGGCGAGCGGGTCGCGACCGCGGTGGCCGACGTGCAGATCCCGGTCGAGCGCGGGGGTGTCACGCGGTTCGTGCCGCGCTCGGCGGTCACGCACGTCGAGGCCCAGGGCGACTACGCGCGCCTGCACACGGCGTCCGGCTCGCACCTCGTGCGGGTGCCGCTGTCGACGCTCGAGGAGGAGTGGGCCGACGCCGGGTTCGTGCGGATCCACCGCTCGGTGCTGGTCGCCACCGCCCACGTCACCCAGGTGCGGATGGAGTCCGGGCGCTGCACCGTCGTCGTCGGCGCCCCGGGCACAGCACCAGGCACAGCACCGGGCACCGAGCTCGTCGTCAGCCGCCGCAACACCCGCGAGCTGCGCGAGCGGCTGCTGCACCGGGGCCCCGAGTGACCGAGGCGACGCCCGACCCGCCGCGACGCGTCCGGGTCACCGGCCCCGACCGGCACGCGAGCGCGCGGCCGCGCCCCCGCACCGGGGACATCGACGAGGAGACCCCGCTCGGTGGCGTCTACCTCGGCTCCCTGCTGCGCGAGCAGCTGCTCCTGGCCGCACGCGTCCTCGGCGCGCTCGCGGTGACGGTCGGCAGCCTGCCGCTGGTGTTCTACCTCGCGCCCGGGCTGGACGACGTACGTGTGTTCGGGCTGCCGCTCGCGTGGCTGCTGCTCGGCGTCCTGGTCTACCCGTGGCTGGTGTTCCTCGGCTGGCGCTACGTGCGCCGGGCCGAGCGCAACGAGCGCGACTTCGCCGAGCTGATGGGCGAGCTCGAGAAGTGAGCCCGTCGTGAGCACCGTTCCGGGTTTCGTCGCCGTGGTGCTGGTGACCCTGACGACGCTGGCGATCGGCACGTGGGGGCTGCGGTTCTCGCGCACGACGTCGGACTTCTTCGTCGCCAGCCGCACCGTGCGGCCGGGGCTCAACGCCAGCGCGATCGGCGGTGAGTACCTGTCGGCCGCCAGCTTCCTCGGCGTCGCCGGGCTGCTGCTGACGTTCGGCGCCGAGATGCTCTGGTACCCGATCGGCTGGACGGCGGGCTACCTCGTCCTGCTCGTGCTCGTCGCCGCACCCCTGCGGCGCAGCGGCGCCTACACGCTGCCCGACTTCGCCGAGGCGCGGCTGGAGTCGCGGCGCGTGCGCGGGATGTGCAGCGTGCTCGTCGTGGCGATCGGGTGGCTCTACCTGCTGCCGCAGTTCGAAGGCGCCGGGCTCACGCTGGCGGCCGCAATCAATGCCCCGAGCTGGGTCGGGCCGGTGGTCGTCGGTGCGGTCGTGCTCGTCAACGTCGGCTCCGGCGGCATGCGCAGCATCACGTTCGTGCAGGCGTTCCAGTACTGGCTCAAGCTCAGCGCGCTACTCGTGCCCGCCGCCGTGCTGCTGGTCGTCTGGGCCGGCGACGACGTCCGCGGCCCGAGCGCGACCGGCGGCGACTGGTCGGTCCCGCTCGGCGGCGGCGGCGCGCAGGGCCTCTACACGACGTACTCGCTCGTGCTCGCGACGTTCCTCGGCACCATGGGCCTGCCCCACGTGGTCGTGCGGTTCTACACCAACCCCGACGGCCGCGCCGCCCGTCGTACGACGCTCGTGGTGCTGGCGCTGCTCGGCGCGTTCTACGTCATCCCGCCCGTCTACGCCGCGATAGGCCGCGCGTACGGCGCCGACCCGGGCGCCGCCGACAGCCTGGTGCTCGAGCTGCCGCGGCTGGTGGTGCCGGGGCTGCTCGGCGAGGTGCTCACGGGGATGGTGACCGCGGGTGCGTTCGCGGCGTTCCTGTCGACGTCGTCGGGCCTGGCGATCGCGGTCTCCGGCGTGCTCACCCAGGACGTGACCTCCCGGCGACTCCCGCGCCTGGGCGACCTGACGGCGTTCCGGCTCGCGACGCTCGTCGCGGTCGCGGTGCCGCTGGTGGCCGCGCTGGTGCTGCCCGACTTCGGCGTGGCGCAGGCCGTGGGGCTCGCGTTCGCGGTGGCGGCGTCGACGTTCTGCCCGCTGCTGGTGCTGGGGATCTGGTGGCGTGGCCTGACGGCGGCCGGTGCGGTCGCGGGCCTGCTGGCCGGCGGCGCCGGGTCGGTCGCGGCCGTCGCCTGGACCCTCGCCGACGACACACAGGACGGCTGGTTCGACACCGTCGTCGGTCAGCCGGCCGCCTGGTCGGTGCCGCTGGCCTTTGCCGCGATGGTGCTGGTGTCGAGGCGTACGACGCCGCCCGGGCACGTGCGCCGGTTCATGGTGCGGCTGCACACCCCGGAGACGGTCGAGCTCGACCGGTCCTGACCGGCCTCAGCCCTCGCAGCGCCGCTCGACCTCGGCGTCGCACGTGTCGCGACCCCGGGCGCCATCGGCCCGGTCACGACCCGTGCCGCCGAGGAGCACGTCAGGGACCGGACCGCCGCGCAGGCGGTCGTCGCCGGGGCCGCCGAGCAGCCGGACGGGGGCCGAGCGCGGCCCGCACGCGTAGCGGGGGACGTAGCTGCGGACCTCCAGCACCGAGAGCACGTCGGCGCCGCCGAGTCCCGAGACCGCGCCCCGGCACGCCGCGAGCGAGAGCCGGTCGGTGCGGGGCGTTCCGCGGACGACGGCCTCACGGGCCTCGAGGACGAGCACGTCGAAGCCCTGGGGCCGGGCGCGCTGGTCGACCTGCTCGTTGCGGCAGCGGTAGCGGCGCGCTCCCACGTCGACGGCGAGCGCACCGTGGCAGAAGCCAGGACGAAGCACGTCGGTGCCGGGCCCGCCGTCGAGGACCGTGGGCAGCCGCGAGCGGGAGGAGGAGTAGGCGTCGTCGCCGGCGCCCATCTCCACGGAGTGGGCGCTGCGGGGCAGCGTCAGCACCTCGTCGGCCGGACCGCCGACGAACCCGAGCCTCCCGAACGGTGCGGACAGGTCGAACTCCTCGAAGCCGGTCCACCCCAGGACCATCCGGTCCTGCGCCCAGGCCGAGCCGTCGAGCCCGTCGTTGCGGAACAGCCAGGCGCTGGAGCTGAGCGGGTCGTCGAGACCGTAGGCGCCGGCGCCGAGGTAGAGCTCGTCGGACCCCGGACCGCCGACGAGGCGCGAGCCCTCCCCCGCGACCCGGGCGTAGGGCGCGAGCTGGTCGTCGCCGGCGCCGAGGTCGAGGTCGTCGACGAGCAGCTGCCCGGGATGACCGCTCTCGACGAGGTCGTCGCCGCCGCCGCTGCGGACGACGTCGAGCGCGTCGAGTTCGGGACCCTCCTGGAAGGCGTTGTCGGTCGAGACCGTGTCGGGACCGTCGCCCCCGACGAACAGGTCGCTGCCCGGTCCGAGCTCGACACGGGTGCCGGCGGCCCAGCCGTGCACGTCGTCGTCACCGAAGCCGCCGCGCACGTAGGTCGGAGCAGTCGTGCCCGACCCGGTGTCGCACACCAGGTCGTCGCCGTCGCCGGCGTCGACGAAGGCGGCACCGCCGGTGACGACGACGTCGCGCCCGGCCGTGCCCCGCAGGACGTCCTGGCCCGGCTGGCCGACCACCGTGGCGGGCTCCCCCTGACAGGTCGCGACGTCGGCGTACGCCGGTCCGAGCGCGGTCAGCGGCAGCCCGAGGAGCACGATCGCGAGCAGAACCGGTGGCAGGACCGTGGGCAGGGGAGGTCTCGTCACGCCATCACAACGGTGAGCACCCGCTCGGCGTTGACAGCTCAGTCGGACGAACCTTCGGGCTCCGGCACCCAGGCCTGGACGGTCGCGGCGTCGGCCAGCTCGGCCCCCGACAACGGCGGGGCGGAGAGGTCGTCGCGCTCCCACGCCACGCAGGCGCACACGACGAGCGAGACCGCCCAGCCGTCGGTGCGGAACGCCGTCACGGAGCGGACGGCGTCCGTCGGCTGCGCGTTGTCGAGGCGGCCGCGCCGGTTGACCGCGTCGACGGCGAGCGGACCGGTGCCGTCGGCGACCCGCATCACGACCCCGTCGTCGCGGGTCTCGCAGGAGGCCGTGAGCCCGGCGGCCTCGTCGGCCGCCACGACCTCGGCGCACGCGTCGGCTGCCGGGGCGTCGTACGCCTCGACGGCGGCGCCGGCGAAGACCGGGCCCTCGGCGTCGACCTCGGGCCACCACAGGAACCGGGCGTAGTAGCGCTCGCCGGCGGCGGCGCGGTAGCGCGTGAGCTGGCCGCGGCTCCGGCCCCCGAGGTTGGCGACGAAGAACGCGGCCGGGCGGGTGCCGTCGATGGTCTCGGTCGAGTCGGGCACAGCGGGTTCGACGGTGTCGCCGCCGCCGACCTGCAGCGCGACGAGCACGGCCGGTACGGCGACCGCTGCGGCCGCGACCGAGGCGACGGCCGTCACCACGCGGCGCCGCCTGCGGCGTCGGCCGACCTGGTGCTGCACGACGGCGAGGGCGTCGTGGCGGGGGTGGATGCCGGAGACGCCGGAGCGGACCCGCTGCAGCAGCGCGTCGTCGAAGCGGTCCAGGCCGTCCAGGTCGTCGTCAGCCACGGCCGTCCACCCTCTCGTCGGTCCTGGTCAGCTCTTCGCGGAGGCGCGCGAGGCCGCGCATCAGGTGCGTGCGAGCGGTGGCCGCGGTGCAGCCGAGCCGCTCGGCGATCGCCGCGTGGTCGAGGTCCTCGACGGTGCGCAGGACGACGGCCGCCCGCTGCTTCGGCGACAGCGTCGCGAGCGCGCGCACCAGCTCGGGGTCGAACGCCTCGGTCATCTCGACCGGGCGGTCCCGCGCGTGGGTCTCGTCGACGGGGACCTCACGGCGCAGCCGGCGGTGCCGGTCGACGTTCAGCCGGACGAGGACGGTCTGGGCGTAGCCGCCGGGGTTCTGCCCGCGCAGGCGACGCCAGCGGACGCCGACGCGCACGAGCGACTCCTGCACGAGGTCCCACGCGTCGTGGGGATTGCCGGTGAGGCCGTAGGCGACACGGAGCAGCCGCGGTGTCTCGGTCGCGGCGAACTCCTCGAAGTCGAGGAGGTCAGCGCTCACCACGGGGTGCACCGACCGGGGCAGGGCGAGGCTGGGGGCACGACCGCTCCTTCCCGATGGCGCGAGCGCGGACTCCCAGACGATAGTCACGTGAGGTCAACGCGGACGCGGTCCGGAGTGTTGACACGCACGGCGTCATCAACGGGGAGTCAGCGGGTGGCGAGCTCCTGGGCGCGCTGGACGACGAGGTCGACGACGAGCTCGTGGGCGCCGATGACGTCGGCGACGACGACGCCCTCAGGCGACTCACGGCGCACGCGGTCGTGGAAGAAGCCCGGCGAGAGCAGGTACGGCGACACGGCGTCGCCGGGACGCACGACCTCGGCCGGGCGGGTGCCGTGGCCGGAGAGGGTGGCGAGCTCGACGGGGCCGTTCCAGGCGCGCGAGAGCAGCGAGACGGCGGCCATCTGGTCGCAGGTGGCGTCCTCGTCGCTGGAGCCGGCGGCGACCAGGACGACGCGCTGACCGGCGACCGCGCCGGCCTCGAGGAGGCGGGCGACCTGGGCCTGGGCGAGCAGCGGGTCGGGCCCGAGCGGGGCACCGAGGGTGACGGGGACCGAGGCCTTCTCGAGGGCCTCGGGCAGGTCGCTGCGCATGTGGAAGCCGGTCGAGAGCAGCAGCGGCACGACGACCGTCGGCTGCTCGGCCTCGACCATCACGTCGGCGAACAGCGGCTCGGACAGCTCGACGAACGACGCCCGCGCGGTCCACCCGAGTCGCCGTCCGGCGGCGTCCGCGACGAGGCGGGCGACGTCGTTGCCGGCGAGGTTGCGGGTGCCGTGGGCGACGGTCACGAGGGCCGTCACGGAGTCACGGCCAGGCGGTATCCACGTTTGACCACAGTCTGGATCATGCGGGTACCGACCGCCGCACGCAAACGGGCGACGGCCATCTCCACCGCGTGCTCGCTGCCGGCGGTGCCCGAAGGGAGTGCGGCGAGCAGGTCGCGGCGCGACACGACGTGGCCCGGGTTGACCACCAGCGCGTGCAGCACGGCCAGCGGCGCGGGCGACAGCTTGACCTCGACGCCGTCGACGAGCAGCACCTCGCCGTGCAGCAGCAGCGTGTGCCCACCGACCTCGAGGTGCAGGCCGTCGGAGCGCGAGGGCAGCTCGGTCTCCAGCTGCTTGACCATCGCCGCGAGCCGCGAGCGGTCGGGGTAGATCGACGGCACGCCCCACATCTCGAACGCCGCCGCGGTCACCGGTCCGACGCACGAGGCGACGACGTCGGCCTGGAACGCGCCCACGACGTCCTCGCGGCGCCCGGTCGACCCGGCCGCCTCCATCAGCGCGGCCACCGCCGGCGCCGAGGTGAACGTCACCGCGTGCACGGTGCGCTCGGCGATCTCGTCGATGAGGTGGAACATCGGGCCCGGGTCGTCGGCGCGCTCGACGCGGTAGACGGTGACGGTGAGGACGTCGGCCCCGCGCCGTCGCAGCGCATGGGCCACCATCGACAGCGACTGGCCGTGCTCCTGCACCACGATCCGCTTGCCGCTCAGGTCGCGGCCGCGGAGGTGCTCGAGAACGTCGTCGAACTCCTCCGACTCCGGCGCCCACAGCTCGCGCAGCCCACGCCGCCGCAGTGCGCCCACGCTCTTCGGCCCGCGCGCAAGGATCTCCGCCTTCTCGAGGTGGGCGAGCAGCGCGTCGATCGTGCCGTCGGCCTCCGCCGCCGCGAACCAGGTCTTCATCCCGATGCCGGTCGTCGCCAGGAACAGGTCGACCGGCGCGCTCAGCACCTCCGCCGTCGCCACCCGCAGCGACGCGTCGTCGACGTGGTTGGGGCTCGTCGACAACGCCGGCGCCCACACGCACGTCGCCCCCCGGCGTTCGAGCAGGCTGATCTGTTCCTCCACCTTGCGGGCCGCCGTCACGCCGATCCGGTAGCCGGCGAGGGGAAGGGTGCGGGGCTCGGGTGGGGTCATGCTCGGGTCCCGCCCGTCGCGCTGCAACGCAGTGTTCGAGGCACTACCCCGGCGGTAGAGCACCGGGGGAGTCGATCGAACACTGAGTCACAGCTGGTCGGCGCCCCGGGCTTGTAACTCACCGTTCGCGTCGCTCCCCCACCGGTAGACGGGCGGGGAAGCAGCGCGAACGGTGAGTTACAAGCGGTGGTCACGGGAGCGCACCGGGCGCCACGAGGACGACACCGTCGCGGACGGTCACGGCGTAGGTCGGCACACGCACCTCCGGGTCGTCGAGGCACTGCCCGGTGTGCAGGTCGAAACCCTGCTTGAGCAGTGGCGAGGCGACGTACGGCGTGCCGCCCCGCGTGCCCACGATCCCACGGGCCAGCACGCAGGCTCGCCCGAAGGGGTCCCACGCGGACAGGGCGTGCACCTGGTCGTCGTGGGTGCGGAAGACCGCGACGGCCTCGCCGCCCACCAGCGCGAGCACCCCGCTCTCCGGCGTGATGTCGTCGAGCCGGCACACGACGACGTACGCCGTCTCGCAGCCGACCGGGGCGCTCACGGGGCACCGACCGGGATGGTGGCGCCGAGGGAGACGGGTCCGGTGGGCTCGGCCGGGGCGATCTGGCCGCGCTCCTCGCGGAAGGAGATGTGGGGGTCGGGGACGTCGGGGGCGTTGACGAACGACACGAACCGGCGCAGCTTGTCGGGGTCGTCGAGGGTGGCCTTCCACTCGTCGGAGTAGCCGTCGACGTGGCGGTCCATCGCCGCCTCGAGCTCGGAGCCGAGGCCGAGGACGTCGTCGACGACGACCGCGCGGACCCGCTCGAGACCGCCGTCGAGCGAGTCGACCCAGGGGGCGGTGCGCTGGAGGCGGTCGGCGGTGCGGACGTAGTACATCAGGAACCGGTCGAGGTACTTGACCAGCGTCTCGGTCGACAGGTCGCCGGCGAGCAGCCGGGCGTGGACGGGGGTGGCGCCGCCGTTGCCGCCGACGTAGAGGTTCCAGCCCTTCTCGGTGGCGATGACGCCGAAGTCCTTGCCGCGCGCCTCGGCGCACTCGCGCGCGCAGCCGGACACCCCGCCCTTGAGCTTGTGCGGCGAGCGCAGCCCGCGGTAGCGCAGCTCGAGGTCGATGGCGAGCTGCGTGGAGTCCTGGACGCCGTAGCGGCACCACGTCGAGCCGACGCACGACTTCACCGTGCGCAGCGACTTGCCGTAGGCGTGCCCGGACTCGAACCCCGCGTCGACGAGCCGCCGCCAGATCGCCGGCAGCTCCTCCATCCGGGCGCCGAAGAGGTCGATGCGCTGCCCGCCGGTGATCTTGGTGTAGAGCCCGAAGTCGCGCGCGACCTCGCCGATGACGATCAGCCCCTCGGGCGTCACCTCGCCGCCGGGGATGCGCGGCACGACCGAGTAGGTGCCGTTGCGCTGGATGTTGGCGAGGTAGGCGTCGTTGGTGTCCTGCACCGTGGCGTTGGCGCCCTCGAGCACGTGGTGGCCGAGCAGGCTGGCCAGCACCGACGCGACCGCCGGCTTGCAGACGTCGCAGCCGCGACCGCCGTTGCCGTGCGCGGCCAGGACGGCGTCGTACGACGTGTGCTCGTGGATCGCGACGACCTCGAAGAGCTCCTGGCGGGTCAGCGAGAAGTGCTCGCACAGGCTGCGGTCGACGACCTTGCCCTGGGCCGCGAAGTGGTCCTCGATGATCTTCTTGACCAGCGACTTGCAGGAGCCGCAGGTCGAGCCCGCGCGCGTGGTCTCCCCCGCGTCGGCGGCCGCGACCACGTCGCCCTTGGTGACGTCGTTGCACGAGCAGACCTGCGCCTCGTCGGGCAGGGTGACTCCCCCGCCGCTGCCCGAGGTGACGGGCAGGATCAGCTCCTCGGGGTTGGCCGGCAGCGGGATGCCGCTGGCGACCATCGGCCGCAGCACGCCGTACGCCGACGCGTCACCGACCAGGACGCCGCCGAGCAGGCGGGTGCCGTCCTCGCTGAGCACGAGCTTCTTGTAGACGCCCGCGACGGCGTCGGAGTAGACCAGCTCGAGGGCACCGTCGGTGGTCGCGAAGGCGTCGCCGAACGACGCCACGTCGACGCCCATCAGCTTGAGCTTGGTCGACATGTCCGCGCCGGCGAACGCACCGTCGCCGCCGAGCAGCGCGTCGACGGCGACCTCGGCCATGGCGTAGCCGGGGGCGACGAGCCCGTACATCCGGCCGCCCGGTGCCGCGCACTCGCCGACGGCCCACACGTGCGGGTCGGAGGTCCGGCACTGCTCGTCGACCAGGACGCCGCCGCGCTCGGCGACGTCGAGGCCGGCGCTGCGGGCCAGGGCGTCGCGGGGACGGATGCCCGCGGAGAACACCACGATCTCGGCGTGGATGTCGTCGGCGTCCTTCAGCCCGAGGCCGGTCACCCGGGTCTCGCCGAGCACCGACGTCGTCATCGCGCCGGTGTGCACGTGCAGGCCCAGGCCCTCGACGTGGCGGCGCAGCGTCGCTCCGCCGGCGTCGTCGACCTGCACGGCCATCAGCCGCGGGGCCATCTCGACGACGTGGGTCTCGAGCCCCAGGTCGGCCAGGGCCTTGGCGGCCTCGAGCCCGAGCAGCCCGCCGCCGACGACCGCGCCGACCGTGGCCGTGGCGGCGGCGTCGCGGATCGCCTCAAGGTCCTCGATGGTGCGGTAGACGAACGCGCCGGGCAGGTCGTGTCCCGGCACCGGGGGCACGAACGGCGCCGCGCCGGTGGCCAGCACCAGCTCGTCGTAGGACAGCACCTGACCGTCGTCGAGCAGCACCGTCTGCGAGTCGGGGTCGAAGCCGCGCACCTGGCGGCCGAGCAGCAGCCGGACGCGCGGGTCGTCGTACTCGCCCCCGGGCAGGAGCGACAGCGCCTCGGCGCCGACCTCGAAGAACGACGTGAGCGCGACGCGGTCGTAGGCCGGCCGCTGCTCCTCACCGACCACCACGACGTCGTGGGTCTCGGTGAGGCCACGCTCGATCGCGGCCTGGACGAAGCGGTGGGCGACCATGCCGTGGCCGACGACCACGAGCTGCTTCCTGAGATGGGCCATCACGACGGGGTTACCTCCAGGGTGCGGGTGGCGAGGATCTGACGGACGGTGGGCGCGCAGCCACCGCAGCCGGTGGTGGCGCGGGTGGTGTCGCGGACGGCCTCGAGCGAGGTGCAGGCGCGGATCGCCCCGGCGCTGACGCCGGCGCAGGCGCAGACCTCGGCGTCGTCGCCGAGCCCGGCGGGCGCCGCGGGGCGCTCGCCGAGCAGCAGCCGGACGCGCGGGTCG
>JAOPXU010000260.1 GCA_025964985.1 Nocardioides sp. | reverse complement strand
GGCTCGGCGGCGCCGCGTCGAGCGGCGAGGACGTCGTCATCACCGCCAGCGGCCGCACGATCACCTTCCACGGCTTCCTCAAGGCCTACGTCGAGGGCACCGACGAGGGTGCGACGAAGGACGACGCCGAGACCCGGCTGCCGACCCTCACCGAGGGCGACGCCGTCTCCGCCGCGAGCATCAGCGCGTCGGGCCACGAGACCAAGCCGCCGGCGCGCTACACCGAGGCGACCCTGATCAAGGAGCTCGAGGAGCGCGAGATCGGCCGCCCGTCGACGTACGCCTCGATCATCGGCACCATCCTCAACCGCGGCTACGTCTACAAGAAGGGCACCGCGCTGGTGCCCGCCTGGCTGGCGTTCTCGGTCGTCCGGCTGCTGGAGGAGCACTTCCCGCGGCAGATCTCCTACGAGTTCACCGCCGGCATGGAGGACGTGCTCGACGAGATCGCCGCCGGCCGCAAGGACCGCAACACCGAGCTCGGCGAGTTCTACTTCGGCTCGCCCGAGGTGGCGGGCCTGCAGCGGCTGGTCAACGAGCTCGGCGACATCGACGCCCGCGAGCTGGCGACCTTCCCGGTCGGCGACGGCGAGAGCGGCATCAACCTGCGCGTCGGTCGCTACGGCCCCTATCTCGAGGGCCCGGACGACGAGGGCAACCCGGTCGGCAAGCGCGCCAACGTGCCCGACGACCTGCCGCCCGACGAGCTGACGATGGAGAAGGCCGCCGAGCTCTTCGCCAACCCGGCCGGCGAGGAGATCGAGCTCGGCAACCACCCCGAGACCGGACTGCGCGTCATCGCCAAGAACGGCCGCTACGGCCCCTACGTCACCGAGGACCTGCCCGAGGACGCGAAGAAGAACGACAAGCCGCGCACCGGCTCGCTCTTCGCCTCGATGTCGCTCGACACCATCACCCTCGACGACGCCGTCAAGCTCCTCTCGCTGCCCCGCGTGGTCGGCGCCGACCCCGAGTCGGGCGAGGAGATCACCGCGCAGAACGGCCGCTACGGGCCCTACCTGAAGAAGGGCACCGACTCGCGGTCGCTGACCGCCGAGGAGCAGCTCTTCACCGTCTCCCTCGACGAGGCGCTCAAGATCTACGCCCAGCCCAAGCAGCGCGGGCGGGCCGCGGCCGCGCCGCCGCTCAAGGAGCTCGGCAACGACCCGGTCTCCGGGCAGCCGATCGTCGTGAAGTCGGGTCGCTTCGGCGAGTACGTCACCGACGGCGAGTACAACGCCACGCTGCGCAAGGACGACTCGGTCGAGTCGATCACCACCGAGCGCGCCGCCGAGCTGCTCGCCGACCGCCGCGAGCGCGGCCCGGCCAAGAAGGCGGCCACCAAGGGCGCCAAGAAGGCCCCGGCCAAGAAGTCCGCCGCCAAGAAGACGGCCACGAAGAAGACCGCCGCCAAGAAGACGACCAAGAAGGCTGCGGCCAAGAAGTCCTGAGGTCGGGCCGCGCGGGGCCGAGCTGGGCCCTGTCGGTGCGACCTCGTAGGTTCTGACGCGTGCCCCTCACCCCCTCCGCCCCGTCGTACGCCGCTCGTGGCGTCTTCGTGTGCTTCGAGGGCGGCGAGGGGTCGGGCAAGTCCACCCAGTCGGGCCGCCTCGCGGCCTGGCTGGCGGACGACGGCTACGACGTCCTGTCGACGTTCGAGCCGGGTGACACCCCGGTGGGCCGCGAGGTGCGCCGCATCGTGCTGAGCCCCGAGACCGGCGCGCTGTCCGACCGCACCGAGGCCCTCCTCTACGCCGCCGACAAGGCCGAGCACGTCGACACCGTGGTGCGGCCCGCGCTCGAGCGGGGCGCCGTGGTCATCACCGACCGCTACGTCGACTCGACGCTCGCCTACCAGGGCGCCGGCCGCACCCTCGACGTCGCCGAGGTCGAGGCCGTCGCGCGCTGGGCCACCGGCGGACTGCGTCCCCACCTCACCGTCGTGCTCGACCTCGCGCCCGAGGCCGGCCTGGGCCGCTTCGCCGAGCGAGACCGCATCGAGGGCGAGTCGCTCGAGTTCCACGAGCGCGTGCGCGCGGCGTTCGTCGCGATGGCGGCCGCCGACCCCGACCACTACCTCGTGCTCGACGCCCGCGCCGACGTCGAGACGGTCGAGGCCGCCATCCGCACGGCCGTGGGGCCGCTGCTCGCCCAGGCGGTGCGGCCGTGACCGTCTGGGACGACCTCGTCGGCCAGCCCCACGCCGTCACCGCGCTGCGCCGCGCCGTGGGCGGCGACGGGATGACCCACGCATGGCTCTTCACCGGCCCGCCCGGCTCGGGGCGCTCCAACGCCGCGATCGCCTTCGCCGCCGCGCTGCAGTGCGCCCAGGGCGGCTGCGGCGAGTGCCACGACTGCCGCACCGCGCTCGCCGGCAGCCACGCCGACGTCACGATCCACCGCACCCAGAGCGTCCAGCTGCGCATCCACGAGGCCAAGGAGCTCACGCGCCAGGCGGCCCTCAGCCCTGTCGGGTCGCGCCAGGTCTTCGTCATCGAGGACGCCGACCGCTTCAACGACTCCTCGGGCAACGCGATGCTCAAGGCGATCGAGGAGCCCCACCCGCGCACCGTCTGGCTGCTGTGCGCGCCGACGCTCGAGGACGTCCTGCCGACCATCCGCTCGCGCTGTCGCCAGGTCAACCTGTCCACACCCACCCCACGCGACGTCGCGGCGTTCCTGGTCCGCACCGAGGGCGTCGGCGAGGCCGTCGCCTCCTACGCCGCCCGCGCCAGCCAGGGCCACATCGGCCGGGCCCGCGCCCTGGCCCTCGACGAGGCCACGCGCAACCGCCGGCGCGAGGTCGTCTCGCTGCCCACCCGGCTGACCTCGCTGGGCGCCTGCATGACCGCGGCCACCAACATGGCCGAGGTCGCCAAGGAGGAGTCCGAGGCCCTCACCGGCGAGCTCGACCAGCGCGAGAAGGCCGCCCTCGACACCGCCTACGGCGTCGAGGAGCGCGGACGCCGTCCGCGCGAGTACGGCCCGGCGCTCAAGGAGATGCTCGACGACCAGAAGCGCCGCGCCCGGCGCCGCCTCATCGACGTCGTCGACCGCGGCCTGATGGACCTCGTCTCGGTCTACCGCGACGCGATCGCCGTGGCGCTCGGCGCCCCCGGCGAGCTGGTCAACGCCGAGATGCTCGTCGACATCGCCGAGCTCGTGCGCGACTCGACGCCCGAGCTCAACCTGCGCCGCATCGACTGGATCTTCGAGGCCCGGGAGCAGATGGTCGAGTTCAACGTGCCGGTGCAGCTCGCGCTCGAGTCGATGATGGTGGCGCTCAAGGTGCCCGGCCGCGGCGAGTGAGTCCTGCTGCGCGGTGCCGCGGCGCTCGCGGTTGACCGGCCGCGACATGATGGCCCGGTGAACAAGAACCTCGTGGTCGTCGTGGCCGTGATCACCGTGCTGGTGCTGGGCATCGGCGGCGGCACCATCGCCGCGCTGGTCGCCGGTTCCGGCGACGACTCGTCGTCCGCGCCGACCGAGCGCCCGTCGACCGACAGCGACGACACCGAGGCTCCCGCGCCGTCCACCCCGGCGGCCCCCGCCGGTCCGGTCCCGGCCGGACTCGAGGGCTACTACTCCCAGCAGCTCGCCTGGGAGCCCTGCGGCAGCAACGAGTGCGCCCTGCTCGAGGTGCCCGTCGACTACCAGGAGCCCGAGGGCGACAACGTGCGGCTCAAGGTCGAGCGGGTCCCCGCCGGCGACCCGGGCAGCCGGGTCGGTTCGCTGGTGGTCAACCCCGGCGGGCCCGGCGCCCCCGGCACCACGATGGCCGAGAGCGCCACCGGCTACTTCCGCCCCCAGCTGCTCTCCCGCGTCGACATCGTCGCCTTCGACCCCCGCGGCACCGGCGAGTCCGACCCGGTCGACTGCCTGTCCGACGAGGAGCTCGACGAGTTCATCGCCCAGGACCCCTCGCCCGACGACGCCGCCGAGGGCGAGGAGGTCGTCGCCAACCAGGACGCCTTCTTCGCCGGCTGCCTCGACAGCTCCGACGCCCTGGTCGGCCACGTCTCGACCGTCGAGGCCGCCCGCGACATGGACGTCCTGCGCGCCGTGCTCGGCGAGGAGAAGCTGAGCTACCTCGGGTTCTCCTACGGCACGACGCTGGGCTCGACGTACGCCTCGCTGTTCCCGGC
>JAOPXU010000247.1 GCA_025964985.1 Nocardioides sp. | reverse complement strand
ATCAACGTCAACGACTCGGTCACCAAGTCGAAGTTCGACAACAAGTACGGCTGCCGCCACTCGCTCATCGACGGCATCAACCGCGCCACCGACGTCCTCATCGGCGGCAAGGTCGCGGTCGTCTGCGGCTACGGCGACGTCGGCAAGGGCTCGGCTGAGTCCCTGCGCGGCCAGGGTGCCCGCGTCATCGTCACCGAGATCGACCCCATCTGCGCGCTGCAGGCGGCCATGGACGGATTCCAGGTCACCACCCTCGAGGAGGCCCTGCCGCTCGCCGACATCATCGTGACCGCCACCGGCAACCGCGACGTCGTCACGGTCGACCACATGCGCACGATGCGGCACAACGCGATCGTGGCCAACATCGGTCACTTCGACAACGAGATCGACATGGCCGGCCTCGAGGCCGACGGTGTCGCCGAGCGCAAGACCGTCAAGCCGCAGGTCGACCTGTGGACGTTCCCCGACGGCAAGGCGATCATCGTGCTGTCCGAGGGTCGTCTCATGAACCTCGGCAACGCGACCGGCCACCCGTCGTTCGTCATGTCGAACTCCTTCACCAACCAGGTCCTGGCGCAGATCGAGATCTACACCAAGACCGAGGAGTACCCCGTGGGCGTCTACGTGCTGCCCAAGCACCTCGACGAGGAGGTGGCCCGTCTCCACCTCGGCGCCCTCGGCGTCAAGCTGACGACCCTCACCGAGGACCAGGCCTCCTACCTGGGCCTCGACGCGGCCGGCCCCTACAAGCCCGAGGCCTACCGCTACTGACGGTTGCTCGCACCTGAGCTCCTCGAGGACGCCACCACGCGCTTGCGTGGTGGCGTCCTCGCCGTTTTCCTCCCGGTACGGCGGCCGGGCTCCGCGCCCGCGCGGCCCCCGTGAGCCCACCTGACACAATGGAGACCATGAGCGAGCCGACGAGCGACCTGGCGACCAACGGTCGCGTGCTCGTCGTCGACGACGACGCGGCGCTCGCCGAGATGCTCTCGATCGTGCTGCGCCAGGAGGGCTTCGACTCCCAGACCGTCGGCCGCGGCGACCAGGCGCTCAGCGCCTTCCGCGACTACCGGCCCGATGTCGTCCTGCTCGACCTGATGCTGCCCGGCCGCGACGGGATCGACGTGTGCAAGGAGATCCGCGCCGAGTCCGGCGTCCCGATCGTCATGCTCACGGCCAAGGGCGACACCGTCGACATCGTGGTGGGCCTCGAGTCCGGCGCCGACGACTACGTCGTGAAGCCGTTCAAGCCCAAGGAGCTCGTCGCCCGCATCCGCGCGCGGGTGCGCCGCAAGGAGCAGAGCGAGCCCGGCGACGGCCAGCAGGAGACCTTGGCGATCGGCGACCTCGAGATCGACGTCGACGGCCACTCGGTCAGCCGCGACGGCGCGACGATCGGGCTGACGCCGCTCGAGTTCGACCTGCTGCTGTGCCTGGCCCGCAAGCCGTGGCAGGTGTTCACGCGCGAGATGCTGCTCGAGAAGGTGTGGGGCTACCGCCATGCCGCCGACACCCGGTTGGTCAACGTCCACGTCCAGCGGCTGCGCTCCAAGGTCGAGCACGACCCCGAGCACCCCGAGATCGTCGTGACCGTGCGCGGGGTCGGCTACAAGGCCGGCAAGGCCTAGCCGTGGACCGGCAGCGCCGCACGGTGCTCATGCCGTCCGGCGTACGACGTGCCCTGACGTTCTGGCGCCGCTCCACCCAGGCCCGGGTCGTCATCAGCACCCTGGTGCTGTCGGCGGTCGTCATCAGCGCGGTCGGCTGGTTCCTCCTGCGCGAGACGCGCGACGGCCTGCTCGACAGCCGGGTCGACACCGTCCTGGCCGAGGCGGCCAACGAGACCAGCGAGGCCGAGGCGCGCCTCGAGAGCGTCCCGGGCCGCGACACCGACGCGCCGGCGCAGCTGCGCGCCCTGGCCGACTCGATCATCCAGCGCGCCGAGACACGCGGCTACAGCGTCGTGCTCGCGGGCCCGGTCGACGACGAGCGCTCGGTCGAGGACGGCACGGCCAGCTTCACCTCGGGCCTCGACCTCGTCGCGAGCGTGCCGGTCTCCCTGCAGGACCGGCTGGCGACGGTCGGGGCGACGCCGGCGTGGACCTACACGACGCTGGTCACCCGCGACGAGGACGGCGTCGAGCGGCGTCCGGCGGTCGCCGTCGGCTCGCAGATCCGGCTCCCCGCCGACGGCCGCACCTACGCCGTCTACCTGCTCTACCCCCTCGACGAGGAGCAGGAGACGCTCGACCTCGTCACCCGCGCGCTGCTCACCGCCGCCGTGCTGCTGCTCGTCCTGGTCGCCGGCCTCACGTGGCTGGTCACCCGGCAGGTCGTCACCCCGGTCAGGCTCGCCCGGCAGGTCGCCGAGCGGCTCGCGGCGGGCCGGCTGCAGGAGCGGCTCAAGGTCCGCGGCGAGGACGACGTCGCGCGGCTCGCGATGTCGTTCAACCAGATGGCCAGCAACCTGCAGCGCCAGATCCGGCAGCTCGAGGAGCTCAGCCGCGTCCAGCGCCGCTTCGTCTCCGACGTCTCCCACGAGCTGCGCACCCCGCTGACCACCGTGCGGATGGCCGGCGACGTGCTCCACGACGCCCGTGCCGACTTCGACCCCGGCACCGCCCGCGCCGCCGAGCTGCTGCAGACCGAGCTCGACCGCTTCGAGACCCTGCTGGCCGACCTGCTCGAGATCAGCCGCTTCGACGCCGGCGCCGCGGTGCTCGACCTCGAGGACGTCAACCTCGGTGACGTAGTACGCCGGGTGGTCGACTCGACCCGCGCCCTGGCCGACCAGCGCGGCGTGAGCATCGCGGTCGAGGACGCCGGGCGGCCCTGCCTGGCCGAGGCCGACTCCCGTCGCGTCGACCGCATCGTGCGCAACCTGGTGACCAACGCGATCGACCACGCCGCCGTCGGCGGGCGCGAGCCGGGCATCGTCATCCTGCTCGGCGCCGACGACGACGCCTCGGCGGTGGCGGTGCGCGACTACGGCGTCGGCCTCGAGCCAGGGGAGTCGGCCATGGTGTTCAACCGCTTCTGGCGCGCCGACCCCGCGCGCGCCCGCACCAGCGGCGGCACCGGCCTCGGGCTCTCCATCGCCCTCGAGGACACCCACCTGCACGGCGGCTGGCTGCAGGCGTGGGGCCGTCCCGGCGCCGGCGCCCAGTTCCGCCTCACGCTCGCGCGCCGTGCCGGCTTCGCGCTGCGGCGCAGCCCGCTCCCGCTGCAGCCCGAGGATGCCGACGAGCCCGGCGCCCCGAGCCGGTCGGCCGGGCCCGGGCCGGGCCGCGGCTCCGACGGCGGTCGACGTACGCGCGCCACGCAGGTGGGCCGATGAGGCGCACGCTGACGGTGCTCACCGTCCTGGTCGGCCTGGTGCTGTCCGGGTGCACCGGCCTGCCCGAGTCCGGTCCCGTGGTCGACGCGGGCGCCCGCTCGTCGGTCGACGACGAGCGCGCCAGCGACATCAACGCCGTCGCCCCGACCCCGGGCCTGGCGCCGAGCGCGGTGGTCAACGGCTTCCTCGACGCGATGATGGCCAGCCCGATCCGCATCGACGTCGCCAAGCAGTACCTCTCCGACTCCGCCGCCACCGCCTGGGAGCCCGAGGCCGGCACCATCACCTACACCGACCGCGGCCAGCCGCGCGACAGCCAGCTGCAGGTCTCGGTGCGGCTGCTCGACGCCGAGCGGCTCGACCAGTCCGGCGGCTACGTCGGCCAGCTCGCCGGCGCCGCGGGCACCATCCGCTTCGACCTGACCCTCGAGGGCGCCGAGTACCGCATCTCCAACCCGCCCGACGCGCTCGTCGTGCAGCGCGAGTGGTTCACCCAGCGCTTCCGCCCCGCCTCGCTCTACTACTTCGACCCCAGCGGCCGGATCCTGGTGCCGCAGCCGGTCTACGTGCCGCGTGGCAAGGAGCTGCCGGCCAACCTCGTGCGCCGCCTCATCCAGGGCCCGGCCGGGCTCGTGTCGCGGCTGACGCGCTCCTACGTGCCGGCCGGGCTCGACCCGCGCGCCGCCGTGGTCATCAGCCCCGACGGCGTGGCCGAGGTCGACCTCGGCGGCGAGCCCGTGGCCATCAGCGCCGCGGCCTCCGAGCGCCTGCTCGCCCAGCTCGCCTGGACCCTGCGCCAGCAGCCGGGGGTGCGGGCGCTGCGCGTGACCCTCGGCGGCGAGGCCGTCCTGGGCCCCGGCGGCGACGGGCTGTACTCCGTCGACGCGGCCGACGCCTACGGTCCCGCCGGACCCGACCCCACCGAGGAGCTGTACGCCGTGCGCGGGCGCCGGCTCCACACCCGCGACGGCAACGAGCTGCTCCCGGTCGACGGGGTCTTCGGCGACGGCACCACCCCGGTCCGCACCGCGACCGCCAACCTCGACGGCACCCTCGCCGCCGGCGTCGGCACGGGCGGGCGCAGCCTGCTGGTCGCCGAGCTCGCCGAGGCCGACCCGGCCGACCCCGACGGCGGGTCGCAGTTCCTGTTCCGCGGCACCGACCTGCTCGCCCCGGCCTGGGACTTCGCCGACCGCATCTGGGTCGTCGACCGCACCGCCTCGGGCGCCGTGGTCCACGTCGTCGTCGACGGCAAGGACCGCGTCGTCGACGTGGCCGGCGTCAGCGGCTTCGACGTCGGGTCGTTCCTGGTCTCGCGCGACGGCACCCGCTTCGTGGCCGTGGTGCGCGACCCCGGCGGCGACCTGCTGCGGGTCGGGCGCGTCGAGGTCGACGGGCTCGGCTCGGTCGTCGAGGTCCGCAGCACCCAGCTGATCGCGGTCGACCCCGGCCCGTCGCTGCGCATCGAGGACATCGCCTGGACCTCGCCGACCACGCTCGCCCTGCTGACCCCCATCGAGGGCCAGAAGATCTACGCCGTGCGCACCATCGGCGTCGACGGCTCGCCGAGCAGCGCTGAGTCGCTGCCCACCCCGGTGCCCGGCCCCGTCATCGGGCTCGCCGGCAGCCCGGTCGAGAGCCTGCCCCTGTTCGTGGTGACGCCGGCCAGCATCCTCGACCTCAGCGACGGCAGCTCCTACGGCTTCGTCGGCGAGCCCGCCACCAGCGTGGGCTACGCCGGCTCCTGAGCCCTCCCCGCGGTCGTCCACAGGCCGCGCGAGCATGCTGGCGCGGTCGGAGCGCCGGGTGGTCGGATCGGGTGGTGCCCAGCCTGCGCGACGCCGCCGTCGACCTGCTGCTCGGCGGCAGCTGCCTGGGCTGCGGCGAGCCGGGCCGGCTGGTCTGCCGGCCGTGCCACGACGCGCTGCCGACGCTGGCGACGCCGCACTGGCCCAGCCCACCGCCCCCGGGCCTGGTGACGCCCTACGCCGTCGCGGCCTACGACGGGCTGCCGCGCGCCCTGGTCCTGGGCCACAAGGAGCACCGCCTGCTCGCGCTGACGCCGGTCCTCGGCCGGCTGCTCGCCTGCTCCGTCGCGGCCGCGGTCGCCGAGATGGGCGGTCCGGGGCCCGTCCTTCTGGTGCCGGTGCCCTCGCGGCCGGCGACCGTCCGCGCCCGCGGGCACGACCCGATGCTCGCCACCGCGAAGGCGGCCGGCGCCGTGCTGGGGAGGCGGGCGGACGTCGTACCCCTGCTGCGGTCGCGGCCCGGCGTCGTCGACCAGGCCGGGCTCGACGCCGGGCACCGACGCGCCAACCTGAGCGGGTCGATGGCGGTGCGCGCCCGCCCGCTGCGGGCGCTGGCGCGGAGGGGGAGACGGGTGCAGGTCGTGGTCTGCGACGACGTGCTGACCACCGGCAGCACCGCGCTGGAGGCCCAGCGGGCGCTCGGCGCCGTCGGCATCGACGTCCTCGCCGTCGCCGTGGTCGCGGCGACCGCGCGCCGGGTGGGCGGCGTACCGGTTCATGGCGATTACTCAGGGTTTGGTGTTCCACCGTCCCCGCGCACCCACTAACGTCTGTGCATGGAGTCCGTCCGGGTCCGTGGTTGCGTCGTCCCGGGTCTCTGCCCGGGTCGGCTAGCCGATGCCAGTCGCAGGCGAAACGGTCCACGTAACCCGTCGAGCAGGGGCATGGCCCCTGTCCGCCGGGGATCACGGTGCGGCTTAGAAGTAAGTCCTGCCCCGTCCCGACCGTCAGATGCGGTCTGCCCCTCGGGGTGTCGGGAGAAGGCCATGAGTGGCACTGAGCTGCAAAGGCTTCAGCAGGCGGTTGTGGGGTCGAAGACCAGGTCGGCCGGACGGACTCCTCTGCTCACAGGAGCAGTCATCGCAACCAATCGCTAGCGGGAGGTTCACCATGGATGTCGTCGTCACCGGGCGTCACTGCGAGATCACGGACTCGTTCCGGACTCACTGCACGGAGAAGCTTGCACGACTCGAGAAGCACGACCACCGGATCCAGCGGGTCCACGTCGAGGTCGACTGCGAGCCCAACCCCCGTCAGCACGACAAGTCGATCCACGTGGAGCTCACGGCCTTCTCCAAGGGCCCGGTGATCCGGGCCGAGGCCGCCGCCGACCACCAGATGGGCGCGCTCGACGTCGCCCTCGACAAGATGGCCTCCCAGATGCGCCGCGCCGCCGACCGGCGCCGCGTCCACCACGGCCGCCGGGCCCCGGTCTCGGTCGGGCAGGCGCTGGCCGACATCGAGATCCC
>JAOPXU010000237.1 GCA_025964985.1 Nocardioides sp. | reverse complement strand
GGGCCGCCTGGGCCGCCTGGGCCGCCTGGGCCGCCTCGGCGGCCAGCAGGCGCCGGCGCAGGCGTGCGATGCGCTCGTCCTTGACGGCGAACCGCTCGACGTACTCCTGCCGGGCCTCCTCCCGCATCTCCTCGCGCTCGTCGGCGAGGACCCCCGTCGACATCCGGTAGAGGTCGGCGTACTCGACACGCAGGGCGTCCAGCCGCTCGACGGTCGACGGGTCGGCCGGGGCGTGCGCCAGGTCGCCGGCGACCGCCCAGGTCCGCTCGGCCAGGTCTCGCAGCGGACCGGCCACCTCGAGGCCGTCCCAGTCGACGGCCGAGCGGTTGAGCGCGACGTCCAGGAAGTCGTCGACCGCCAGCGCCCCCGCTCCGTCGTCGAGGGTGACGCCGAGGTGCTTCGACGCGCGGCCGAGCGCGGCGCGCCAGTCTGCGACCAGCTCGTCGTAGAGCACGAAGGTGCGGGGGACCGGTCGCGTCGCGAGCTCGGTGACGAACAGCGCGTTGAGCCAGGCGGCGACGTTGGTCGTCGTGCGCAGCGAGCGGAACTCGTCCGGCTGCCCCGACTGGTGCTTGGCGTCGCGCGAGCGCACGACCTGGGCCGGGTGGCGCAGCATCGTGAGCGAGACGAGCTCGGCGCCGGCGGACGCGGCGGCGCGCTGCCACATCGGCAGCACCCAGTAGGCCCGTGTCTCCTTGACCAGGACCTGCTCGCCCGGCGCGCGCATCTCCACCTGCCCGCGCACCCAGGCCGAGAAGCGCTCCTCGCGCTCGGCGGTGATGCTCGCGAGCGCGACGGCGGCGGCGTGCGGGCGGGCGTCCATGTCGCGCAGCAGCGGCTTGAGCCAGCGCGCGTGGAACGTCGTGGGCCACGAGGACTCGTAGTAGCCGCGCGGGTTCCACTCGTCGGCCGGCTTCTCCGGCTGGGGCACGTGGAGGCCGAGGCGCTTCAGCGAGCCGGCGACGCTGCTCGTGCCGCTGCGACCGGCGCCGGTCACCACCACGATCTTCGTCACGGACGCACCCTAGGCGTCCGCCGTGCGTGGCCCGGCCCGTCGGGTGGTAGGAGTGGCGGGTGTCCACCAGACCGCTCGGATCCCTGGTCGGTGCCGTCGGTGGGCTCGTCTTCGTGCTGGTCAACGCCGGCGCCGTCCCCGCCTCGACCCTGTGGCGTGCCGCGGCCGTCCTCGCGGCCGTCGCCGTCGTCTGGTTCGTCGTCGTGCGCGGTCCCGCGGTCGAGCGGGTCGAGCCGAGCCGCACCGCGCTGCGGACCTACGGCTTCTGCGTGGTGGCGATGCTCGTGGCCCTGCCGGTCGGGGCGCGGGTGCTCACCGACGTGCTCGACGAACCGGACGCCGTGCTGCCGTGGGTGGTCCTCGTGGTCGGCCTGCACTTCCTGCCGTTCGCGAGCGCGTTCGGGCTGCCCGTCCTCCGCTGGCTCGCGGCGGCCCTCGTCGCCGTCGCGACCGCCGGCGCGGCCGGGGTGCTGACGACCGACGGCGCCACGGCCGCCGGCTGGACCGGGGTGGCTGCAGGTGTCGTCCTGCTCGCCTTCGCCGCGCTCGGCCCGCGCCGGTCGCGTGCTTAGGCTGGGGCCGTGCTGCGCCGCCTGCTCGTCCTGGTCCCGCTCCTGCTCGCCCTCCTCGCCCCCACCGCACCGGCCTCGGCCCGCGCGGCCGTCGTCCCGACCTCCCCGCCCACGGTCAGCGGCGACGCGGTCTGGGGACGGACCCTGACCGCCGACGGCGGCACCTGGAACCCGGCCGACGTCACCCTCACCTACCGCTGGCTGCGCGACGGCGCGCCGGTGCGCGGCGCCACCGCGACGACGTACGACCTGGGCACCGACGACCTCGGCACCCGGCTCAGCGTCGAGGTGACCGCGACCGCCGCCGACGGCAGCCGCGGCCGGGCCACCTCCGCCCCGACGCCGCGCGTGCGACGGGCCGAGCTGGCCGGTCGACGGGCCCCGAGCGTCGTCGGCGAGCCCCGCTACGGTCGCGTCCTCACCGCCCGGCCCGGCCGCTGGTCGACGACGCCCGACCGGCTCCGCTACCGGTGGCTGCGCGGCGGCGAGCCGGTCCCGGGCGCCCGGTCGGCGCGCTACGAGGTCGCCCCGCAGGACGTCGGGCGCCGCCTGCGCGTCGAGGTGACGGCTTACGCCGAGGGCCACCGTCCGGCCACCGCGCGCTCGGAGGCCGTCGTCGGCGCCCACCGCGTCGGCGTGCGCCGCACCGTCACCTACAGCGTCACCACCCGCGGCCGCATCTCGGCGAGCCTCGCGCAGTTCCGCACCCAGGTGCAGCAGACGTACGCCGACCCGCGCGGCTGGCGCGGCCGGGGAGTGGTCTTCCGCCCGGTCCGCACCGGCGGGTCGTTCACGGTGGTGCTGGCCGAGGCGAGCACGGTGCCGTCGTACTCGAGCGGGTGCAGCGCGACGTGGAGCTGCCGGGTCGGGCGTCACGTGATCATCAACCAGACCCGCTGGCAGGGTGCGTCGCCGGCGTGGAACGCGGCCGGCCGGTCGCTGCGCGACTACCGCCACATGGTCGTCAACCACGAGACCGGGCACTGGCTCGGCAGGGGCCACGCCGGCTGCCCGCGGCCCGGGGCGCTCGCGCCGGTCATGCAGCAGCAGTCGAAGGGCACTCAGGGGTGCCGGCTCAACCCGTGGCCGACGCTCGCCGAGCTGCGTTGAGCGGTCAGTCCACCTGCAGCGGCCGGGTCCTGCCAAACAGGCTGCCGGGCACCGGCCCGTGGCCGAGCAGCGACAGCGCGAGATTGGCCACGTCGCCGTTGCGCACCGGCTGCTTGCCGGCCAGGTCGGGACGGGTGCGGCCCGGGGCGACGTAGCCGGGATTGACGGCGTAGAGGTCGGCGTGGCCGATCGCGGGTCCCCACACCACGAACGGGACGGTGTAGTTGGCGCTCTTGTTCGGCGTCGAGTGCTGTGTCTCCCCGGCCATCCCGCCGTGGTCGGAGGTCAGCACGACGGTGACGTCGGTCAGCTCGGGGAGGGTGTCGACGTCGGTGAGCAGGAGCCCGACGAGCTCGTCGAGCGAGCGGACCGCGTCGAGGTAGGTCGGGGTGAGCCAGCCGGAGGCGTGGCCGGCCTTGTCGGCCGCGCCGAGGTGCACGAACGTCAGCGCGCGGTCCTGGAGCGAGAGGTCGGTGCGCGCGGCCTCGACGACCGCGGCGTCGTCCTCGTCGCGGATCTCGACCCGGTCGAGGGCCGTGGGCCACGAGCGCTGCCAGAGCCGGAACTTGGTCTTGGCCG
>JAOPXU010000153.1 GCA_025964985.1 Nocardioides sp. | reverse complement strand
TCGGCCTGCCCGGTGACCGCGAGGTCGACGAGAAGCGCCTCGAGGCCCACGTCTACCCCGCCGAGCTCCGCCCCTTCGGCGAGGCCGACTTCGCCGCGCACCCCGAGCTGGTCAAGGGCTACATCGGTCCCGGCGTCCTCGGTGAGGACAACGCCAGCGGCATCCGCTACCTCGTCGACCCCCGCGTCGTCGAGGGCACCCGCTGGGTCACCGGCGCCGACGTCGACGGCTCCCACGTCGTCGACCTGGTCGCCGGGCGCGACTTCACGCCCGACGGCACCATCGAGGCCGCCGAGGTGCGCGCCGGCGACCCCTGCCCCCGCGGCGACGGCGGCACCCTCGAGACCGAGCGCGGCATCGAGATGGGCCACATCTTCCAGCTCGGCCGCAAGTTCGCCGACGCCCTCGACCTCAAGGTGCTCGACGAGAACGGCAAGCTCGTCACCGTCACCATGGGCTCCTACGGCATCGGCCCCTCCCGCGCCGTCGCGGCGATCGCCGAGGGCACCCTCGACGAGGTCGGCCTCTGCTGGCCCCGCGACGTGGCGCCCGCCGACGTCCACCTCGTGGCCGCCGGCAAGGACGACTCGCTCTACACCGCCGCCGAGGAGTACGCCCGCCAGCTCGACGTGGCCGGCGTCCGCGTCCTCTACGACGACCGCCGCGGCAAGATCAGCCCCGGCGTGAAGTTCAAGGACGCCGAGCTCATCGGCATCCCGACGATCGTCGTGGTCGGCAAGGGCTTCGTCGACGGCGTCGTCGAGGTCAAGGACCGCCGCACCGGCGAGCGCGAGGACGTCGCCGCTGGCGCCCTCGTCGACCACCTGGTCTCGCTCGTCCGCGCCTGAGCCGTGCGCCCGCCGCGCCTCGAGGTCACCGACCTCGTGCGCGGCTGGCAGCCCAACGGCACCCGCCGTCCCGTACGCCGCAGCGAGGTCCTCGCGCGCCTCGAGGCCTCCGGCCAGCGCCGGGCCGTCCGGGTCGCGGCCGCCCTGCCGCACGCCGACGACGTCCTCGACGAGGCCGCCTGCGACGCGCTGGTGCTGCGGGTGCACCGCGAGCTGCAACGGCTCTCGGAGGAGCTCGTGCAGCCACGCCGGGTCGCCGAGCACCTCGAGCGGCTGCTGGGCGACCGGCTCCACGGGCCGGCGGAGCGGGTGCGCGTCGTCGACGTCGGCTGCGGCATCGGGTTCACGCTGCGCTGGCTGGCCGCCCGGGCCGGCTGGGGCGACCGGGTCGAGCTCGTCGGTGTCGACCTCGACGGCACGCTGGTCGCCGAGGCCCGGCGGCTCGCGTCGGTCGAGCGGATCGGCGTCACCTTCGTGCATGCACGGCGACGCCTTCGCCCCCGGCGTCGCCGTCGACGACCCCGCCCGCACCGTCGTCGTCTCCTCGGGCCTGCTCCACCACCTCAGCACCGACGGGCTCGAGGACTTCTTCGCCGCGCAGGAGCACCTCGGCGTCGCGGCCTTCAGCCACTGGGACCCCGCGCCCGGGCCGTGGACCGGCCTCGGCGCCCGCACCTTCCACCGCGCCCGGATGCGCGAGCCGTTGAGCCGCCACGACGGCGTCCTCTCGGCCCTGCGCGCCCACCCAGCGCCGGTGCTGCGCCGGGCCGCGGAGGCCGCCGCGCCGTCGTACGACGTCCACGTGGCCGACCCCGGCTGGCGCGGCTCGCTGGTCGAGGTCGTGCGGCCGGTGTGGGGCGTGCGGCGGTGAGCCTCCCGGTGGTCGTGGCCGGCCTGGTGCTGCTGGCGGCGGCCGACGGCGCGCTGTCGGGGTTCCGCTCGGCCCAGGGCCGCACCGGCCTGATCGACCACCGCCGCGCCGACACGATCGCCCAGCTGCGGGGCCTGGCCCTGGTCGCCGTGCTCCTGCTGCCGACGGTCGTGGTCGTGCTGGCCGACCGGCGCTGGTCCTCCTGGGCCGAGCCCGGCACGGCGATGCTCCTGGTCTACGCGCCGTACGCCGCCCTCGTGCTGCTCGCGCTGCTCGCCTACCTGACGCTGACCTGGCGGCTCCGCTACCTGGCCACCGCCCTGATCCTCGGGCCATTCACCTTCGCCCGGCCGGTGGTGGCGCTGGCCGGGGGAGCGGCCGGCGTCCACGCGGCCGACCGCGGCGTCGAGGTGCTCGGGGTCGCGCTCGCGGTCGCCGGGGTGCTCGCCGTCGGTCCGCTCTGCGACCGCTGGGAGGAGCGGGCCGCGGTCTCCTAGGGTGTGGGCCGTGATCGACGCGGTGATCTTCGACTGGGGCGGCACCCTCACGCAGTGGCACGACATCGACTTCCACGCCGAGTCGCTCGCCCTCGCGCAGGCGGTCGTCGGCGCCGACCACGACGTCCACGTCTCGGCCGAGCGCCTGCACCGCGCCGGCGAGACGATCTGGGGCCGCAGCCGCGACCACCAGCAGAGCTCGACGGTCGCCGACCTCTTCGTCGAGGCCGGCCTCGAGCACGACCCCGACCTGCTCGAGGGCTACTACGCCTTCTGGGAGCCCCACACCGCCACCGACCCCGAGGTCGGCCCGCTGTGGACGGCGCTGCGCGAGCGCGGTCTCAAGGTCGGGGTGCTGTCCAACACGATCTGGCCGCGCTCGCTGCACGAGCACTTCTTCGAGCGCGACGGGGTGCGGCACCTGATCGACGGCGACGTCTACACCAGCGAGATCCCGTGGACGAAGCCGTCGCCACGCGCCTTCGGTGCCGCCATGGACGCCGTGGGCGTGACCGATCCCGGTGCCTGCGTCTACGTCGGAGACCGGCTCTTCGACGACATCTGGGGCGCTCGCAACGCGGGGATGCGGGCGGTGCACGTCCCGCACAGCACGATCCCGTCCAGCCAGGTGGGCCACACCGAGGGGGTGCCGGACGCCGTCGTGCACCGCCTCGCGGACGTCCGGGCGGTCGTCGCCGGCTGGCGCTGACGATCTGCATGTTTGTGCATTGCACAGATGTGAGGAACCCGGATCGTCGCCTTCGGGCCGCCGCTGTTGCATGGTTGTGCAAGAGGAAGCCCCGTCGATCCCCCCACATCGGGCGGAGCCCCTCACCCGGCCTCGTTGTCCAGGCCTTAGCGGTCCGCGTTACTC
>JAOPXU010000123.1 GCA_025964985.1 Nocardioides sp. | reverse complement strand
TAGCCGTGCTGGCGCCCGCGGTCGTCGTGGTGCGGCCAGGTGGCCAGGCCTCGCGTGGCGACCGTGGCGGCGCCGTCGCGGCCGCGGACGACGGCGACCAGCGCGGCACGAGCCGACTCGGCCCCGGCCAGGGCCTCCGACAAGGTGGCCGCGCGGTGCACGGCGGCCAGCGAGAGCACGGCGGCGTCGTGCGGGACCGGAACAGAGCCGTGGCCGGTGGTGGTGACGGTGCGGGAGGACAGCATCCGTCGACCGTAGCCCCGGCGGGGGCTGCTAGGCGGTGATGCGCAGCCGCTCGAAGATCTCGAGCGTCGCCTTGGAGCGGTTGAGCGTGTAGAAGTGCAGGCCCGGGGCGCCGCGCTCGAGCAGCTCCTCGCACAGCTCGGCGGAGACCTTGATGCCCTCGGCGCGGACGTCGGCGGGCTCGGCGTGGCGCGAGATGCGCTCGACGAGGTCCTCGGGCACGGAGGTGCCGATCAGCTCGCCCTGGCGCTGCAGCGCACCGACGTTGAGGATCGGCATGATGCCCGGGAGGATCGGGATGTCGACGCCGCGGTCGCGCACCCGCTGCACCAGGTCGACGTAGTCGTCGGCGCGGAAGAACATCTGGGTGACGGCGTAGTCGGCGCCGGCCTTGGCCTTGGCGACGAGGACGTCGGCGTCGTGGTCGCGCGACTCGGCGTTGGGGTGCCCCTCGGGGAAGGCGGCGACGCTGATGCTGAAGTCACCGCGCGAGCGGGCCAGCTCCACCAGGTCGAGGGCGTAGGTCAGCCCGCCCTCGGTCGGCACCCAGTCGGCGCGCGGGCCCTCGGGCGGGTCGCCGCGCAGCGCCATCACGTGGTGCACGCCCGCCTCGGCGTAGGTGTCGAGGATCTTCTCGAGCTCCTCGCGGGTGTGGCCGACGCAGGTCAGGTGGGCGACCGGAGTCATCGACGTCTCGCGCGCGATCCGGCCGGTGATCTCGACGGTCGTGTCGCGCGTCGCGCCGCCGGCGCCGTAGGTCACCGAGACGAACGTCGGCGCGTAGGGCTCGAGGTCCTGGATCGCCTTCCAGAGCTGGGCGACACCGGCCTCGTCCTTGGGCGGGAAGAACTCGAAGGAGATCGAGCGCTCACCGCTGCCGATCCTCTCGGCCACGCTGCGCCCACGCCCTGTCGCCCCCGTTGCCATGGCGTCGAGGGTAGAGCCCTAGCCTCGACGCATGGTCATCGGCGACGGGTCGTGGGACGACGACTGGGACCCCGCCGCCTTCCGCTCCGCGCTCGACGCGACCCTGGCGACGTTCCTCGACGGCCAGGCCGCGCTGCTGGCGCCGCTGGGCCCCGACGCCGACCGGCTCCTCGCCGAGGCGCGTACGGCGGTCGCCGGCGGCAAGAAGTTCCGCGCCGCGTTCTGCCACTGGGGCTTCCGCGCCGTGCAGCCGGTCCTGAACGGGGCTGACGAAGCGGCGCTGCTGCGCGCCTGCGGCTCGCTGGAGCTGCTGCACGCCAGCGCCCTGGCCCACGACGACCTGATGGACGCCTCCGACACCCGCCGCGGGCGGCCGGCCACCCACCGCGCGCTCGAGGCCGAGCACCGCGACGCGGGTTGGCGCGGCGACCCCGAGCAGTACGGCGCCGCCGGCGCGATCCTGCTCGGCGACCTGCTCCAGGCCTGGGCCGACGAGCTGCTGCGCCGCTGCGGCTTCGGCTGGGAGCGCGTCGGGCCTGCACTCGAGGTCTTCGACCTGTGCCGCACCGAGGTGATCGCCGGACAGTTCCTCGACGTCTCGGTGCAGGCCCGCGCCCACGCCGACGTCGACCTGGCGATGACGGTGCTGCGCTACAAGTCGGCCAAGTACTCCATCGAGCGCCCGCTTCACGTCGGCGCCGCCCTCGCCGGCGCCTCCCCCGAGGTGATCGAGGCGCTGACCCGCTTCGGGCTGCCGCTCGGTGAGGCCTTCCAGCTGCGCGACGACCTCCTCGGCGTCTACGGCGACCCCGCCACCACCGGCAAGCCCGCCGGCGACGACCTCGTCGAGGGCAAGCGCACCGTGCTCGTCGCCCTCGCCCTCGAGACCGCGCCCGCCGACGCTGCCGCCCTGCTCGACCGCTCGCTCGGCACCTCCCTGGACGCCGGTGAGGTCGACCGCCTGCGTGAGGTGATCACCGCCAGCGGCGCCCACGACCGCGTCGAGATGATGATCAGCGACCTCGCCGACGTCGCCGTCACCGCCCTCGACCGCGCCGACCTCGACCCCCAGGCCACCGACGTCCTGCGCGGCCTCGCCGCCGCTGTCACCCAGCGCACGGTCTGAGTCGTCACTCCTGTCCCCTGGGGCGCGTGGGACGACACGCGACCAGGGCGGCGCTCAGTCGAGCGAGGGCAGGTCGAGCTCGGGACCGGGTCCGCGCAGGAGGACGCTGAGTCGCTCGGCGAGCAGATCGACGACCACGCCGAACACCCGCGGCTCGGCGCGGGCCAGGGCGCCCCAGGCGTCCCAGAGCAGCACGAGGCCGTCGGGGACGTCGCGCAGGCAGTCGTGCAGCGCGTCGAGGTTGTTGCCGTAGTAGTCCGGGAACCCGAGTGCCGTGGCCAGCGCGTCGTGCAGGTCGGGCACGGCCTCGACGCCGGCGCCGTCGAGGTGGGCGAAGCGGTGCCCGGCCAGCTCGACGGTGTGGCGGACGTCGGAGACGGCGTACGCCGCGTGCCACCGGTAGGCCCCCGGGGCCACGTGGCCCGCGAGCAGCCCGGCCAGGCCGCTCACGCCGACCTCACCGGCGGATCCGCTCGAAGGAGCCGTAGTGGTCCTGGGTCCAGTAGAGCTCGCCCTGCTCGCCGGCGACGACCCGCCGCGCGCCCCGGTCCTCCGAGCCGGGCGTGACCACCGTGAACTCCTCGTAGTAGCCGCGCTCGTGGTCGGGCAGGACCCCCTCGAAGTTGCCGAAGGTCGAGCCGTCCTTGCTGTAGGGGTAGGGCGGGCCCGCGTCGACGAGGTCGACGGTGTCGGCGGCCTCCGGGGGCAGGTCCGACAGGGCGACGAACGGCAGGCCGCTGACGGGGTCGACCGATCGCGAGGACGCCGACCCGGCGGACCCAGGCGACCTGGGCGACCCGGGCGACCCGGGCGACCCGGGC
>JAOPXU010000083.1 GCA_025964985.1 Nocardioides sp. | reverse complement strand
AGGCCGCCGACCATGAGCAGCTGCTTGAACAGCTGCGGGCTCTGGGGCAGGGCGTACCAGCTGCCGGGGGCCAGTCGCGCCGGCACCAGGAAGTCGCGCGCGCCCTCGGGCGTGCTGCGGGTCAGCGTGGGGGTCTCGACCTCGACGAAGGACCGGGTGTCGAGGACGTCGCGCGCGGCCTTGTTGACCTTGCTGCGCAGGCGGAGCGCGTCGTTGGGGCCCTTGCGGCGCAGGTCGAGGTAGCGGTGCTTGAGGCGCGCCTCCTCCCCCACGTCGAGATGGTCGCTGATCGGGAACGGCAGCGGCGCGGAGGCGCTGAGCACCTCGACCTCGGCGGCGACGATCTCGATCTCGCCGGTCGCGAGGTTGGGGTTCTCGTTGCCCTCCTTGCGCGCGGTCACCTCGCCGACGATCTTGAGGCAGTACTCGGCGCGCAGCTGGTGAGCGACGGCCTCGTCGCGGATGACGACCTGGACGACCCCGCTGGCCTCGCGCAGGTCGATGAAGGCGACCCCGCCGTGGTCGCGCCGGTTGGCGACCCATCCGGCGAGGGTGACGGACTGGCCGACGTGCTCGGCGCGCAGGCTGCCGGCGTCGTGGGTGCGGATCACTGTGGTTGCTCCTTGGTGTGGACCTGGGGTCGCAGGTCCTCTGCTGGTGGGGTCCAGGTGGCCGGGTCGGCCTCGCCCTGGTCCCCCGTGCGGATGTCCTTGACCTGGTGGGTGCCGTCGTCCTGGACGAACCAGACGAACGGGATGCCCCGGCGCTCGGCGTAGCGGATCTGCTTGCCGAACTTCTGGGCGGAGGCGGCCACCTCGCACGGCACGCCCGAGGCGCGCAGCGAGGCGGCCACGAGATCGCTCCGGTCGCGCGTGTCCTCGTCGGTGACGGCGACCAGCACGGCGCTGGGCACGGCCCGGCTGCCGGCGAGCACGCCGTCGGCGAGCAGCGGGATCAGCGAGCGGGAGACGCCGAAGGAGACGCCGACGCCGGGGTACGTCGTACGGCCGTCGCTGGCGAGGGCGTCGTAGCGACCGCCGCCGCCGACGGACTTGAGCCGCTCGTAGCCGGCCATGAAGATCTCGACGACAGTGCCGGTGTAGTAGTCGAGGCCGCGGGCGATGCGCAGGTTGGCCTCGACGGTGACGGTGGCCGGGGCGGCCGCCGCGCAGCCCTCGACGACGGCGGCGAGCTCGGTGAGCCCCTCCTCGAGCAGGTCGTCCTCGACGCCGAGCGCGCGGACGCGCTCGACGAAGCTGGTGTCACTCACGCGGATGGTGGCGAGCTCGAGGCAGCGCTGGGCCTGCTCGGGGGTCGCCCCGGCGTCGCTGACCAGGAGCTCGGCGACCTTCTCGGCCGGCAGCTTGTCGAGCTTGTCGATGGTGCGGATGGCCGTCTCGAGGTCG
This sequence comes from Nocardioides sp., assembly GCA_025964985.1. Lineage (GTDB taxonomy): Bacteria > Actinomycetota > Actinomycetes > Propionibacteriales > Nocardioidaceae > Nocardioides. The sequence continues at coordinate 4,539 of JAOPXU010000083.1, read as the reverse complement.
GGCAGGCCCAGGCCGCGGTAGAAGCCCTGGATCAGCTTGCGGTTGTTGAACTGGAAGCTCACCGGCGGGATCGGCAGCGCGTCGAGCGCCTCGACCATCACCCGCATCACCTCGACGTCGTGGTGGAACGGCAGCACGTCGCGCCCGACGATGTCGACGTCGGCCTGGGTGAACTGGCGGTAGCGCCCCTCCTGCGGGCGCTCGCCGCGCCACGCCGGCTGGATCTGGAAGCGGCGGAACGGGAACTCGAGGTGCCCGGCGTGCTCGAGCACGTAGCGGGCGAACGGGACCGTGAGGTCGAAGTGGAGGCCGACGCCGGCGTCGGAGGGCTGGCGGTCGCCCTGCTCCTTCTGCAACCGCTCGAGGACGTAGACCTCCTTGGAGGTCTCGCCCTTGCCGAGCAGGACGTCGATCGGCTCGACCGCGCGGGTCTCGATGTTGGCGAAGCCGTGCAGCTCAAAGGTGCGCGACAGCGAGGCGATGACCTCACGCTCGACGACGCGGGCGGCCGGCAGCAGCTCGGGGAACCCGCTGAGCGGGCTGGTCTTCGTGGCCATCGGTCACAGCCCCCGGGTGACCGGCGCGGTGGGGCCGCTGTCGGAGGTGTCGATCAGGTCGATGAGGAACGGGTTGGTCGCGCGCTCGCGGCCGATCGAGGTCTGCTCGCCGTGGCCGGGCAGCACCACGATGTCGTCGGCGAGCGGGAGGACCTTGTCGCGCAGGCTGCGCAGCATCGTCGGGTGGTCGCCGCCGGGCAGGTCGGTGCGGCCGATCGACCCGGCGAAGAGCAGGTCGCCCGAGAAAAGCAGCTGGGAGACGTCGGCGAGGCCGTTCTGCTCGCCGTACGGCGTCCGGAAGGTCACCGATCCCTCGGTGTGGCCCGGGGTGTGGTCGACGACGAAGCGCAGCCCAGCGAGCTCGAGCTCCTGGCTGTCGCTGAGCTCACGGACGTCGTCGGGCTCGGCGAACTCGTGCTGCCCGCCGAGAAGCATCGCGGTGGTCTCGCGCGACATGCCCTGCATCGGGTCGGCCAGCAGGTGGCGGTCGCGCGGGTGGATCCAGGCCGTGGCGTCGTAGGTGCCGGCGACGGGGGCCACGCACCACATGTGGTCGACGTGGCCGTGGGTGACGAGGACGGCGACCGGCTTGAGGTTGTGCTCACGCACCACCTCGACGACGCCGGCGGTGGCGTCCTTGCCCGGGTCGATGACCACGCACTCGGTGCCGGGACCGGTGGCCGCCACGTAGCAGTTGGTGCCCCAGGGTCCTGCGGGGAAGGCGGCGATCAGCACCGCCTCAGGGTAGCGAGGTCGGACCCGCCGGGTCGCCCCGGTATGACGTCGCAGCCCGGCCGCCGCGCGGGCGCCGTCGGCTCCGGGGAGCCGGGATGGCAGAGCGGGGCGGACCGCCGGCCCGGCTTCCCTTAGGGTGGGGCAGCGCCACGACCGACGAAGAGGGAACGCAGTGACGAGCAGCGAATGGGGTCGCGTCGATGACGACGGCACCGTCTACGTGAAGGCCACCGACGGCGAACGGGCCGTGGGGTCCTACCCCGCAGGCACACCCGAGGAGGCACTGGCCTTCTTCACCGAGCGTTTCGACGCGCTCGCCTTCGAGGTGCAGCTGCTCGAGCAGCGGGTCAACGCGGGCAAGCTGACGCCCGAGGAGGCCGCCGAGTCGATCAAGACCGTGCGCGCCCAGGTGACCGACGCCAACGCCGTCGGAGACCTCGGCTCCCTCGTGGGCCGCCTCGACGCCCTCGGCCCGGTCCTCGCCGTGCAGCGTGAGGCGCGCAAGGCCGAGAAGGCCGAGAAGTCGGCCGAGGCCAAGGCCGCCAAGGAGGCCATCGTCGAGGAGGCCGAGAAGATCGGCACCGGCACCGACTGGCGCAACGGTGCCAACCGGCTCCGCGAGCTGCTCGACCAGTGGAAGATCCTCCCCCGCATCGACCGCGCCTCCGACGACGCGCTGTGGAAGCGCTTCTCGAGCGCCCGCACCGCCTACACCAAGGCCCGCAAGAGCCACTTCGCCGAGCAGGACGAGAAGCGTGAGGGCGCCCGCGTCGTCAAGGAGCGCCTCTGCAAGGAGGCCGAGGCCCTCGCGACCTCGACCGACTGGGGCCCCACCGCCGGCAAGTACCGCGACCTCATGCGCGACTGGAAGGCCGCCGGCCCCGCCCCCAAGGACGTCGACGACGCCCTGTGGAAGCGGTTCCGCGGCGCCCAGGACGACTTCTTCGGTGCCCGCGACGCCGCCAACGCGGCCCTGGACCAGGAGTTCGCCAAGAACGCCGAGGTCAAGGACGCCCTGATCGTCGAGATCGAGGCCCTGCTGCCGATCACCAACCTCGACGCCGCCAAGAAGGCCTTCCGCGACCTCGCCGACACGTGGGAGTCCGCCGGCAAGGTCCCGCGCGACCGGATCAAGGACCTCGAGGGCCGCATGCGCGCCGTCGAGAACGCCCTGCGCTCCGCCGAGGACGACCAGTGGAAGCGCTCGGACCCCGAGAAGTCCGCCCGCGCCAACGACATGGTCACCAAGCTCGAGGACGCCATCGCCAAGGTCGAGGCCGACCTCGAGAAGGCCCGCACCGCCGGCAACGACAAGAAGGTCAAGGAGCTCGAGGAGAACCTCGAGTCCCGCCGGTCCTTCCTCGACATGGCCCGCCGCGCCTCCGCCGACTTCGGCGGCTGAGCCTTCGGCGCGGGGCGACCACACGTCGGTCGAGGAGCTTCCGCTAGGAAGCGTCACGAGACCACACAACCGCAGGTGCAGGTCGGCTCTCGACCGGACCTCGCGGCGAATGGTCTCGTGACGGTCGCTAGCGCGACCTCCTCGACCAACGTCCGCTCAGCTCGTACCCCACGTCGGTCGAGGAGCTTCCGCTAGGAAGCGTCACGAGACCGATCAGCCGCAGTACGAGTCGACTTTCGAACGGACCTTGCGGCGAAAGGTCTCGTGACGGTCGCCAGCGTGACCTCCTCGACCGACGTCGGCGTACGGCGGCGGCTCAGGCGGTGACGCGATAGGCGTCGAAGACGCCCGGGACCGAGCGGACGGCCTTGAGCACGGTGTCGAGGTGCTTGGCCTCGGCCATCTCGAAGGTGAAGCGCGACTTGGCGACGCGGTCGCGGGTGGTCGACAGGTTGGCCGACAGGATGTTCACGTGGGCGTCCGAGAGGACCATCGTGATGTCGGAGAGCAGCCGGGCGCGGTCGAGGGCCTCGACCTGGATGTTGACCAGGAACGTCGAGGTGCCGGTGGGTGCCCACTCGACCTCGAGCACCTTCTCCGGCTGGGCCTTGAGGTCGGTGGCGTTGGTGCAGTCCTGCCGGTGCACCGAGACCCCGCCGCCCTTGGTGACGAAGCCGAGGATGTCGTCGGGCGGCACGGGCGTGCAGCACTTGGCGAGCTTGACCCACACGTCGGGTGAGCCCTTGACGATCACTCCGGCGTCCGAGCCGCTGCCGACCCGGGACCGGCCGCGGCGCCCGGTGATGGTCACGGCCTCGGCCATGTCCTCCTGGACGCCCTGGTCGCCGCCGTTCATCTCGATGACGCGGCGCACGACGGCCTGGGCGGACAGGTTGTTCTCGCCGACGGTGGCGTAGAGCGCGGTGACGTCGCCGAGCTTGAAGTGGTCGGCGACCTGGGTGAGCGACTCGTGGGTCAGGAGCCGCTTGATCGGCAGCCCCTCCTTGCGCATGAGCTTGGCGATCTGGTCCTTGCCGCGCTCGACGGCCTCCTCACGGCGCTCCTTGGTGAACCACTGCCGGATCTTGGAGCGGGCGCGCGGCGATTTCACGAACGTCAGCCAGTCGCGCGACGGGCCGGCGGTGGCCGACTTGGAGGTGAAGACCTCGATGACGTCGCCGTTGTCGAGCGGCGACTCCAGGGGCACGAGGCGGCCGTTGACGCGCGCACCGATGGTGTGGTGACCGACCTCGGTGTGCACGGCGTAGGCGAAGTCGACCGGCGTCGAGCCCGAGGGCAGCGCGATGACGTCGCCGCGCGGGGTGAACACGTAGGTCTCGGCGCGGTTGATCTCGAAGCGCAGCGACTCCAGGAACTCGCCCGGGTCCTCGACCTCGGACTGCCAGTCGAGCAGCTGGCGCACCCACGTCATGTCGTCGAGGTCGCCCTGGCGCTCGGTGTCGCGCCCGGCGCTGCCGGCCTCCTTGTACTTCCAGTGCGCCGCGACGCCGTACTCGGCGCGGCGGTGCATCCCGAAGGTCCGGATCTGCATCTCGACGGCCTTGCCCTGCGGGCCGATGACCGACGTGTGCAGCGACTGGTACATGTTGAACTTCGGCATCGCGACGTAGTCCTTGAACCGCCCGAGCACGGGGTTCCAGCGCGAGTGGAGCACCCCGAGGACGGAGTAGCAGTCGCGGTCCTCGTCGACGAGGATGCGGATGCCGACCAGGTCGTAGATGTCGGAGAACTCGCGGCCGCCGACGATCATCTTCTGGTAGATCGAGTAGTAGTGCTTGGGCCGGCCGGTGACGGTGGCCTTGACCTTGGCCTCGCGCAGGTCCT
>JAOPXU010000078.1 GCA_025964985.1 Nocardioides sp. | reverse complement strand
TCGCGACGCTGGCCCGCGAGACGGGGGAGCCCGTGCCCCGCACGCCGGTCGAGACGGTGCGCTGCATCCTCGACAGCCTCGCCCTGGCCTACCGCCGCCACCTGCGTACGGCGGCCGAGCTGGCCGGCCGCGAGGTGACGGTCGTGCACGTGGTCGGTGGCGGCAGCCACAACCAGCTCCTGTGTCAACTCACAGCCGACGCCTGTGGGCTGCCGGTGCTGGCCGGCCCGTCTGAGGCCGCCGCCCTCGGCAACGTGCTCGTCCAGGCCCGCACCCTCGGCGCCGACCTGCCCGACCTGGCCGCCATGCGCTCGCTCGTGCGACGCACCCACGACCTGCGCCGCCACGAGCCCCGCCCCGGCCTCGACTGGGACGCCGCGGAGAACCGGCTGCGCTCCTCCTGACCGATCGATCGTCACTCCACCCCCCCACCGAGCACGACCCCCCTCTCGGAAGGCACTGACATGACCGACCCCCTCTCCAGCGCGCGCGTGACCCGACGTTCCCTCTTCGGCGCCGCGGCGGCCACGGCCGGCGTCGCCGCCGTCGTCAGCCCCGGCCTCACGACCGCTGCGGGCGCTGCCCCGGGGCCCGACGGCCTGCCGAAGGACCTGGTCAAGGCGTTCCGCGAGCCGGGCACGGCGAGCGCGGCCGGCTTCCGCTGGTGGTGGCCCTACGGGCTCGTCGACCCCGCCGAGGTGGCCCGCGAGGTCGACCAGGTCGCAGACGCCGGGTTCGGCATCCTCGAGATCGCCACCGTCACCCACAGCCTGCGCGCCCGCGGCCTCCAGGTGGACACCGCCAAGGACGGGTGGGGCACCCCCCGCTGGGTCGCCGGCGTCAAGGCCGCCCTGGCCCGCGCCGCCGAGCGCGACGTCCGGGTCGACATCACCGTCGGCCCGTCGTGGCCCGCCGCCGTCTCGACCATCACCCCCGACAGCGACGCCGCCTGCACCGAGCTCGTGCACGGCCTGGCCACCCTGGCCGCCGGCGCGACGTACGACGGCCCGCTGCCCGCGCCCGTCGTCAAGGCGCACGACGGATCGACGCGCGCCGAGCTCGTCACCGTGCAGGCGCACCGCGTCACCGGGTACGTCCGCGATCGCTTCGGCGCCATCACGAGCACGCTCCTCGACCCGGCCAGCCACGTCGACCTCGCCGGCGCCGTGTCCGGGGACCGCCTGACCTGGACGGCTCCGGCCGAGCCCGCCGGTGCGACCTGGGTGCTGCTGCCGATGTGGCGCCGCGGGTCGGCGCAGGAGCCCGAGGCCGGGCCGCACACCAGCCCGCGTTCCTACGTGGTCGACCACTTCAGCACGCGCGGAGTGCAGGCCGTCATCGACCTGTGGCAGGACCGCATCCTCGACGGCGAGCTGCGCACGCTGCTGCGCCGGGCCGGCGGCTACCTCTTCGAGGACTCCCTCGAGATCGAGACCGAGGCGACCATCTGGACCGCCGACCTCCTCGACGAGTTCGAGGCGAAGCACGGCTACGACCTGCAGCCGTTCCTGCCCTACGTGCTGGAGAAGGACGAGAAGTACCAGTTCGCCATGGCCGCCGCCGACCCGGCGACCGCCGACGCCCTGCGCACCAACGAGGTGCGCGACGACTACAACCTGGTGCTCTCCGACCTCTACCGCGACCAGCACCTGCGCCCGCTGCAGGACTTCGCCCGCACCCTCGGCATGGGCATCCGGATCCAGCCCTATGGCCTCGAGACCGACACCATGCAGCACTCCGCGGTGGTCGACGTACCGGAGACGGAGTCGCTCGGCTTCAAGAACCTCGACGACTACCGGGTGATGGCCGCCGGCCGTGACATGGCCGGCCACACGCTGCTCTCGTGCGAGGCGATCTGCTACAACGGCGCGGCGTACAACACGACGTGGGGCGCCAACAGCGTCAGCCCGACGGCCCAGAACCAGGCGCTGTTCACCATCAACAGCATCTTCGCCGCAGGGGTCAACCAGCTGGTCGTCCACGGGTTCCCGTACGCCGAGGCGCCCGGCGTCACCTGGCCGGGCTTCGCCGCCTTCTCGCCCTACTACAACGGCGCGATCGGCTTCGGCGAGGCGTGGGGACCGCGCACCCCGCAGTGGGAGCACGTGCCCGGCATCGCCGCGTACCTCGCGCGCACCCAGCTCGTCCTGCAGACCGGCGCCCCCAAGTACGACGTCGCGTTCTGGCGCCACAAGGGCTGGGCCTCGACCGGCATCGGCCCCCAGTGGATCACCAACAACGGCACCAAGCTCGGCTGGTCGCACTCCTTCGTCAGCTCCTCGCTGCTCGCCCTCGACGCGGCGGTCGTCCGCGGCGGCCGGCTGGCTCCCGACGGGCCGGCGTACAAGGCGCTGGTGGTCGGGCCCGACAGCCTGCGCGGCAACGCCATCACGATGGACCTCGACGGCGCCCGCCGGATCCTCGCTGCCGGCAAGGCGGGCCTGCCCGTCGTGCTCATCGGCGACTGGTCGGCGGTCACCGCCGCGGGTCGTGGGGACGCCGCCGAGACGACCGAGGTGCGCGCGCTCATGGCGCAGGTCGCGGCCCTGCCGAAGACCCGGACCGTCCCGGAGGCCGGTGTGGGCGACGCTCTGGCCGCCCTGGGCGTCGTCCGCGACGTCGAGCACACCGACTCGAGCGTCATGCACGTGCGCCGCGTCCTGGGCGACGTCGACCTCTACTACCTGGCCAACGCCCGCCACGCCGAGAACCGACGGCTCAACCGCGCCACCCAGGACGTCTGGCTCACCGCCACCGACCGCAAGGCCGTCCCGTGGCTGCTCGACGCCTGGACCGGCGAGACCACCCGCATGGCGGCGTACGAGCGGGTCGGCGACCGGGTGCGCGTACGCGTCGACCTGGTGCCCGGCCAGTCCGTCACCATCGCTCTTGCGGCACCGGGCAAGGGCACCGCCCGCTCGGTGCTCCCCGTCGCGACCCCCGGCCAGGAGGTCGGCGTCCGCGGCGCCAACGCCGTGCTGCGCTCGACCACGGCCGGCACGTTCGCGCTCACCCGCACCCAGGGCGGCACGGTCCGCGTCACCGTCGATCGCGTGCGCCAGCCCGTCACCCCGACCGCGTGGACGCTGGAGCTCGAGGACTGGAAGCCGGCCGACCCGGCCGACCCGACCGACCTGCGCACCACCAAGGAGGTCCGGACCGCCTCGCTCGCCGCGACCCAGTCGTGGTCGAAGGTTGCCGGGCTGCAGGACGTCTCGGGCATCGGTCGCTACCGCACGACTGTCGACCTCGGCGCCGACTGGACCGACGACGACGGCGCCTTCCTCGAGCTCGGCGAGGTCAACGACACCTTCCGAGTGCGGGTCAACGGCGAGCTCCTGGCACCGTGCGATCCGATGGACGCCACGGTCGACCTCGGTCGCCGGCTCCGCCCGGGCCGCAACGAGATCGAGGTCGAGGTCGCCTCGACCCTGCTCAACCGGCTGCGGGTGGTGACGCCGGCCGTCTACGGCTCCGCGGCCGTCCAGTCCTACGGCCTGGTCGGGCCCGTCCGCGTGGTCCCGTACGTCGAGCGGGTGGTCCCGTCCTGAGGTGCCGCCCGTGTGGTCCGGAGCATGATGGAGGTCCGGGGGAGACCCGGCCGATGAGGAGGAGAGGTCAGCGGTGAGGGTCGCCCTGATGGTCACCTGCGTCAACGACGCCCTGTTCCCCGACACGGGCAAGGCCGTCGTGACGCTGCTGCGGCGCCTCGGGGTCGACGTCGACTTCCCGGCCGCGCAGACCTGCTGCGCCCAGCCGATGGTCAACACCGGCTACCTCGACGAGGCGGTGCCGGTGGTGCGCACCTTCGTCGACGCCTTCGCCGGCTACGACGCCGTCGTCACGCCGTCGGGGTCGTGCGCGGGGTCGGTGCGCCACCAGCACTCGATCGTGGCCAAGCGCTCGGGCGACCCGGCGCTGGCCGCGGCCGTGGCCGAGACGTCGCCGCGCACCTACGAGCTGACCGAGTTCCTGGTCGACGTGCTCGGGGTGACCGACGTGGGCGCGTCGTTCCCGCACCGGGTGACCTACCACCCGACCTGCCACTCGCTGCGGATGCTCGGGGTCGGCGACCGGCCGCGGCAGCTGCTCGAGCAGGTGCGCGGCCTGCGCCTGGTCGACCTGCCCGGCGCCACCGAGTGCTGTGGCTTCGGCGGCACCTTTGCCATGAAGAACGCCGACACCTCCATCGCGATGGGCGCCGACAAGGCCCGCCACGTCCGCGAGACCGGGGCCGAGGTGCTCGTCGCCGGCGACAACTCCTGCCTGATGCACGTCGGCGGGGTGCTCTCGAGGCAACGGGCCGGCGTACGCGTCATGCACCTGGCCGAAGTGCTGGCCTCGACGGAGGGGATCTCGTGACCGGCACGTTCGTCGGGATGCCGGCGTTCCCGACAGCGGCTCGCGCGGCCCTGGCCGACACCCAGCTGCGCCACAACCTGGCCCACGCGACCGGCACGATCCGCGACAAGCGGGCCCGCGTCGTCGCCGAGGTCGCCGAGTGGGAGGACCTGCGCCTGGCCGGCGCCGCGGTCAAGGAGCGCGCACTGACCGACCTGGCCACCCACCTCGAGACGCTCGAGGCGGCGCTGGTCGCCAACGGCGCCACGGTGCACTGGGCGCGCGACGCGGCCGAGGCCAACGCGATCGTCGTCGAGGTCGCCCGCGCGCACGGCGCCGACGAGGTGGTGAAGGTCAAGTCGATGGTCACCCAAGAGATCGACCTCAACGGCGCGCTCGCCGCGGCCGGGATCGCCGCCTGGGAGACAGACCTCGCCGAGCTCATCGTGCAGCTCGGCGGCGACCTGCCCAGCCACATCCTGGTGCCCGCCATCCACCGCAACCGTGCCGAGATCCGCGAGATCTTCCGCCGAGAGATGGCCGGGGCCGGCCGCCCCGCCCCCGACGACCTGACCGACGACCCGGGCGCGCTGGCGGCCGCGGCGCGCGAGCACCTGCGCGAGAAGTTCCTGCGCGCCAAGGTCGGGGTCTCCGGCGCCAACTTCGCCGTCGCCGAGACCGGCACGCTCGTGGTGGTGGAGTCCGAGGGCAACGGCCGGATGTGCCTGACGCTGCCCGACGTCCTCGTCTCGATCGTCGGCATCGAGAAGGTCGTGCCGACCTGGGACGAGCTCGACCCGCTGCTGCGGCTGCTGCCGCGCTCCTCGACCGGCGAGCGGATGAACCCCTACACCTCGACCTGGTCGGGGGTGACTCCCGGCGACGGGCCGCAGGAGGTGCACGTCGTCCTGCTCGACGCCGGCCGCACGCGCTGGCTCTAGTTCGTATTAGGTCTCGTGTGAATTCGATTCATACGTTGCTCTGGTTGGATC
>JAOPXU010000040.1 GCA_025964985.1 Nocardioides sp. | reverse complement strand
CCGAGCTGCAGACCGAGCTTCATGCGGACACCTGTTTCATACCGGACACCTTGGCACAAGACTTGCCCTTACATAGAACGTGTTCTAGTTTCGTGTCATGTCGCGCACCTTGCAAGCACCCGTGACGGTGAGTTTCGACTACACCCGCTCCGTCGGTCCGGTCCTCGGCCGGTTCCTGACCGGCCTGCGGGAGGGTCGGCTCGTGGCCGCCCGCACGTCGGACGGCCGGGTCGTCATCCCGCCGCCGGAGTTCGACCCCGTCACGCACCTCGAGACCGAGGACTTCGTCGAGGTCTCCCCCACTGGGACCGTCGCGTCCTGGACCTGGGTGCCCGAGCCCGTCAAGGACCAGCCGTTCGACCGGCCGTTCGCGTTCGTGCTGGTCACCCTCGACGGCGCGGACGTCCCGATCCTGCACGCGCTGGACGTCGCCTCCCCCGACGACGTCAGCACCGGGATGCTGGTGCGGGTCCGCTGGGCCGCCGAGCGCACCGGCGTGATCACCGACATCGCGTGCTTCGAGCCCGTCGGCGGCCCCGACGAAGTCGAGACGAGCGCTGGCGCGCCTTCCTCAACCAACGAAGGCGAACCGGTCACCGGCATCATCACCCCGGTGTCGCTCGACTACCTCTACGCGGCCTCGCCCGAGGAGTCGGCCTTCTACCGCGGCCTGCTCGAGGGCAGGATCCTCGGCCAGCGCTGCCCGACCTGCCACAAGGTCTACGTGCCGCCGCGCAGCGCCTGCCCGGTCGACGGCGTGGCCACGACCGACGAGGTCGAGCTCGCGGACCGCGGCACGGTCACGACGTTCTGCATCGTCAACGTCCCGTTCTTGGGGCAGAAGATCAAGCCGCCGTACGTCTCGGCGTACGTCCTGCTCGACGGCGCCGACATCGCGTTCCTGCACCTGATCCTCGACGTCCCCGCCGAGGAGGTCCACATGGGCATGCGGGTCAAGGCCGTGTGGAAGCCGCGCGAGGAGTGGGGCACCACGATCGAGAACATCAGCCACTTCAGCCCGACCGGCGAGCCGGACGCCGACTACGAGACCTACCGGAACCACCTGTGACGACCGAGACGATGGGATCAGTGCTGTGAGGGACGTTGCGGTCGTCGGGTTCGCCCAACGACAGATGAGGGACTTCGACGGCTCGCCGACGTGCGTCGAGCTGCTCGTGCCGCTGTTCAAGGACTGCTACGAGCAGACGGGCTGGACCCGCCACGACGTCGGCTTCTGGTGCTCGGGCTCCTCCGACTACCTGGCCGGGCGGTCGTTCTCGTTCGTCCAGGCCGTCGACGCGATCGGCGTCATCCCCCCGGTCAACGAGTCGCACGTCGAGATGGACCTGGCCTGGGCGATGTACGAGGCCTGGATCAAGATCCAGACCGGCGAGGTCGACACCGCGCTCGTCTACGCCTTCGGCAAGAGCTCGGCAGGCACGCTGCGCCGCACGCTCGCGATGCAGCTCGAGCCCTACACGATGACGCCGCTGTGGCCCGACACCGTGTCGCTGGCCGGGCTGCAGGCCCGCGCCGGCATCGACGCCGGGCTCTGGGACGAGCGCGCGATGGCCGAGGTGGCCAACCGCTCGCTGACCGACGCCGAGAAGAACGAGTACGCCGTGCGCCAGGGCGGCTCCTCGGTCGAGGAGCTCCTCGCCCGCCCGATGTACGCCGACCCCCTGCGCAAGCACGACTGCGCGCCGGTCACCGACGGGGCGGCCGCGATCGTCCTGGCCGCCGGCGACAAGGCCCGCGAGGTCCGCGACCGGCCCGCGTGGCTGACCGGCATCTCCCACCACGTCGACGCGATCAGCATGGGCTCGCGCGACCTCACCCGCTCGCCGTCGACCCAGCGCTCCGGCGCCGCGCTCGACCTCACCGGGGTCGAGGTGGCCGAGCTGCACGCGCCGTTCAGCCACCAGGAGCTCGTGCTGCGCCGCGAGCTCGGCCTGGGCGACGACGTCTCGGTCAACCCCTCGGGCGGCGCGCTGGTGTCCAACCCGATGTTCTCCGCCGGCGGCATCCGCGTCGGCGAGGCCGCCTCCCGCATCTGGTCGGGCGAGGCATCCAAGACGCTCGCCCACGCCACGTCCGGCCCCGCCCTGCAGCAGAACCTGGTGTGCACCCTCGCCAGCACCCCCGGAGAGGACAACTGATGGGCAAGAAGCCCGCCGCCGTCATCGGCATCGGCCAGACGCACCACCGCGCCAAGCGCGAGGACGTCTCGATGGCGGGCCTGTGCCGCGAGGCCATGGACCGCGCGCTCGAGGACGCCGGGATGACCCTCGACGAGATCGACGCGATCGTCGTCGGCAAGGCCCCCGACCTGTTCGAGGGCGTGATGATGCCCGAGCTGTTCCTGGCCGAGGCGCTGGGCGCCGCCGGCAAGCCGCTGCTCCGCGTCCACACCGCCGGCTCGGTGGGCGGCTCGACCGCGATCGTGGCCTCGTCCCTGGTGCAGGCCGGCATCCACCGCAAGGTGCTCACGGTCGCCTACGAGAAGCAGTCGGAGTCCAACGCGATGTGGGCGCTGTCGGTGCCCGTGCCGTTCAACATGCCGGTCCACGCCGGCGCCGGTGGCTACTTCGCGCCCCATGTGCGCTCCTACATCCGTCGTTCCGGAGCGCCCAACCACATCGGCGCGATCGTGGCCGCCAAGGACCGCAACAACGCGCTGAAGAACCCCTACGCCCACCTGCACAACGAGGGCACCACCGTCGAGTCGGTGATGGCCTCGCAGATGCTGTGGGACCCGATCCGCTACGACGAGACCTGCCCGTCCTCCGACGGCGCCTGCGCCCTGGTCATCGCCTCCGAGGACGTCGCGAAGTCGTCGCCCAACCCGGCGTGGATCCACGGCACCGTGATGCGCTCCGAGGCCACCTCGGCCGCCGAGCGCGACCAGGTCAACCCGCAGGCCTCCCGCGACGCCGCCGCGGCGCTGTGGAAGCAGGCCGGCATCACCAGCCCCGTCGACGAGATCGACATGGCCGAGATCTACGTGCCGTTCTCCTGGTTCGAGCCGATGTGGCTGGAGTCGCTGGGCTTCGCCGGCGAGGGCGAGGGCTGGAAGCTGACCGAGTCGGGCGCCACCGCGCTCGACGGCAAGATCCCGGTCAACTGCTCCGGCGGCGTCCTGTCGTCCAACCCGATCGGCGCCTCGGGGATGCTCCGCTTCGGCGAGGCCGCCCTGCAGGTGCGTGGACTGGCCGGCGAGCACCAGGTCGACGGCGCCCGCAAGGCGCTGGGCCACGCCTACGGCGGCGGCTCGCAGTTCTTCGCCATGTGGGTCGTGGGCTCCGAGAAACCCACGAGCTGAGGTCAGAACCCGATCGCGACCCGGTCGAAGACGGCGATCCACAGGGTCAGTCCGCCGACGATCCCGACGATCGAGACGCCCAGCGCGACCCGCCACAGCGGCTCGCGGTGGTACATCGCGACCGAGGCGGCGAACACGCCGGCCGGGGCGAGCAGCACCGGGCACAGCGCCAGACCGAGCACGCCCAGCGCGATGCCGAGCCACGAGAACCGGTTGCCCGTCGGGGCGGCGTAGGCGCCGACGGGGTGGCTTGACGAGGAGTACGGCGGCTCGGTCCCGGTCATGCGCCGACCCTACGGGGGCCGTGCCTCCCACCCGGGACTCAGAGGTAGAGGCAGAACGGGTGCCCGGCGGGGTCGAGCAGCACCCTCACGTCGTCCTGCGGCTGGTGCTCGGACAGGGTCGCGCCCAGCTCGACGGCGTGCTCGACAGCGGCCGCGAGGTCGCTGACCTCGAAGTCGAGGTGCACCGCCATCCGCGGCCTTCCGGGCTGCGCCGGCCACACCGGCGGCTCGAAGTCGGGGTCGCGCTGGAAGGACAGGTAGCCGACGCCTTGGCCGACGTCGAGCGCGGCGCTGTGGGGGTCGGGCTCCTCCCCCGGCCGCTGCCACACGGGCCAGCCGAGCAGGGCGGAGTAGAACGCGGCGAGCGCATGGGGGTCGGGGCAGTCGACGACGACGCCCCACCAGTCCTTGCGCTCCCACCGGTCGACCGACGCGTCACGCGTCTCACGTCCTCGCACACCCGCGACGCTAGTCCCGTTCGCCGCTCGCGAACAGGCCTGCCGCACTCGGCCCGCGGCGCCTAGCCTCCGGTCATGGGCGACCTCCTGCGACTGCCGACCACCCCCTCCGGGGCGCCCGAGGTCGAGCCGCTGTGGCGCGAGGTCGTCGGCCGCGAGCTGCGCGAGGAGCGCTCGCGCCAGGAGCGGACCCTGGCCGACGTCGCCGAGGCCGCGGGCATATCGGTGCAGTACCTCTCCGAGGTCGAGCGCGGCCTCAAGGAACCCAGCTCGGAGGTCCTCGGAGCGGTCCACGGCGCGCTCGGGCTGCGGCTGGTCGATCTCGCCACCCGGGTCGGCGAGCGCCTGGGCCACATCTCAGGTCCGGTCGCGCTCGCCGTCTGAGCGGCGTTCGGGAGCCCGGACGGTCGGCTCAGTAGCCGGGGAACACGCGGCGCAGGTCGTCGAGCGTGACGTTGCCGGTGACGGTGACCTCCTCGGGCGTGTACGCCGGCCCGAGGCGTCCTGCGACCAGCCGCACCAGCGCCTCCTCGTGGCCGCTGAAGGTCGCGGTCGGCGCGACCGGGGTCGCCTCGAGCACCTCGACGACGTCGGGCGCGACGTGCAGGCCGAAGCGGCCGGCGTGGACCGCGGCGGCGGTGTCGAGCGCCTCGCCCTTGGACGAGAAGCCGAGCAGGAACGACAGCGGGCCGGTGAGCAGGTCGAGCAGCAGCCCGGCCGCCTCGGGGTCGAGGGTGCTGTCGGGTGCGAAGCCGGCCTCGACGTCCCAGACGTGCAGCACGACCTCGTTGAGGCGCATGCCGGCCGCGACGACGAACGGCACCGGCGCGGGCAGGAAGCCCATGTCGACGAGGAGCGACTCGCGCTGGTCGTCGTCGAGGGCCTCGACGGCCTCGACGTATGCCGCGTCAGCAGTCACGAACCAGTCGGCCTGCTCGCGCGGAGTGGCGGCGTTCCAGCGGTCCCAGACGGCCTGGTTGTCGGCCTCGCCCACCGGCTGCCCGGACGCCGCCGCGGCGATCGGCCGCAGCGAGATCTCGGCGCCGCTGCCCAGGTGGGACAGCACGTCGCAGATCCGCCACTCGCTCGCCGCGCTCGGCGACGTCAGCGCCGCCTCGTCGAGGGTCGGCACCAGCGCCGCGAGGCGGTCGTGGTGGTGGCGCAGCTGGCGGGTGACGCGGTCGGCGAGGCTCATGGGCCCAACATAGGAGACCGGGCCCGCGACGGCTCCTACCCGTGCCCTCAGCCGGCGGGGACCAGCTTGCGGCTCTCGAGGACGGCGTCCGCGACGCCGTAGTCCACGGCGGCCCTCGCTGTGAGCACCAGGTCGCGGTCGGTGTCGTGGCGCAGCTGCTCGACGGGACGGCCGGTGTGCGCGCTCAGCAGCCGCTCCATCTCGGCGCGCAGCCGGACGATCTCCTTGGCCTGCACTGCGAGGTCGGGCAGCGTGCCCTGCCCACCGCCGCCGGGCTGGTCGAGGACGACGCGGGCGTGCGGCAGCAGCGTGCGGCGTCCGGGCTCGCCGGCGGCCAGGAGCAGCGCGGAGGCGGAGCCGACCTGGCCGACGCACGTGGTGGCGACGGGGCAGCGCACGAACTGCAGGGTGTCGTAGATGGCCAGGACCGCCGTGACGCTGCCGCCCGGTGAGTTGAGGTAGAGGCTGATGGGCTGGTCTGGGTCCTCCGACTCCAGGTGCAGCAGCTGGGCGATGACGACGTTGGCGACGCCGTCGTCGACGTCGGTGCCGAGGTAGACGATCCGGTCGGTGAGCAGCCGGCTGTAGACGTCGACGGCCCGCTCGCCGCGCAGCGTCTTCTCGATGACGCTGGGGATCGTGTACTGGCCCATCAGAGCGCCACCCCGAACGCGATGCCCTGGCGCGAGGGCACCACCGAGGCCACCTCGGTCAGCACGTGGTCGACGAACCCGTAGTCGCGCGCCTCCTCGGCGGTGAACCACCGGTCGCGCAGCGCGTCGCGCTCGACCTTCTCCACCGGCTGGCCGGTGTGCTCGGCGGTGATCCGCATCATCACGTTCTTCATGTGCTCCAGGTTCTCGGCCTGGATCTCGATGTCGACGGCCGTGCCGCCGATGCCGGCCGAGCCCTGGTGGAGCAGTATCCGGCTGTTGGGCAGCGCGAACCGCTTGCCCGGCGTACCGGCGGTGAGCAGGAACTGCCCCATGCTCGCGGCCAGGCCCATCGCCAGCGTGGTGACGTCGTTGGGGATCAGCCGCATGGTGTCGTAGATCGCGAGGCCGGCCGAGACCGAGCCGCCGGGGCTGTTGACGTAGAGGCTGATGTCGCGGTGCGGGTCCTCCGCCGAGAGCAGCAGCAGCTCGGCGCAGATGCGGTTGGCGATCTCGTCGTCGACCTGCTGGCCGAGCACGATGATGCGTTGGTGGAGGAGCCGGTCGGCGGCACTGAGGTCCGAAGAGACGGTCGAGGTCATGACGCCAGCCTGCGCGCGCCTTCCGCCGCACTCCAGGCTTTCCGCCCCGGGCGGATCCGCTGACGGCAGAGCCGGGGGCGGGCGGCTACCGTTGCGCGGGTGATCGAGCTCAGGACCCCCGCCCAGATCGAGGAGATGCGCCCCGCCGGGCGCTTCGTCGCGTCGGTGATCTCCGCGCTGGCCCAGAAGGCCGCCGTCGGCGTCAACCTGCTCGAGCTCGACGCGCTCGCCCACGACATGATCCGCGAGCGCGGGGCCGAGTCCTGCTACCTCGACTACCACCCGTCGTTCGGCGGCTCGAAGTTCGGCAAGGTGCTCTGCACCTCGGTCAACGACGCGGTCCTGCACGGCCTCCCCCACGACTACGTCCTCCAGGACGGCGACCTGCTCTCGGTCGACTTCGCCGCCTCCGTCGACCGCTGGGTCAGCGACTCGGCCCTGTCGGTCGTCGTCGGCACCCCGCGCGAGGAGGACCTGCAGCTCATCGAGGTCACCGGCCGCGCGCTCGACGCCGGCATCGACGCCGCCCGCCCCGGCAACCGGATGGGCGACGTCTCCCACGCCATCGGCGAGGTCGCCCGGTCGGCCGGGCTGACGGTCAACCTCCAGTTCGGCGGACACGGCGTCGGCCGCACCATGCACGGCGACCCCCACGTCGCCAACGACGGCCGCCCCGGCCGCGGCTTCAAGCTCAAGCCCGGCCTGGTCATCGCCATCGAGCCGTGGTTCATGCACACCACCGACGCGATCTTCACCGACCCCGACGGCTGGACCCTGCGCAGCCAGGACGGCTCCCGCGGCGCGCACATGGAGCACACCGTCGCCATCACCGAGGACGGCCCGCTCATCCTCACCGCCCGCGACTGAGTCCCTCGCGTCTTCGGGCCGTCGTCCCACCGGCCTCGGGATTCACCGGCCGGCCGGTGAAACCCTCACTGGGCCGATGAAATTCCGTCGGCCAAGTGAGGGTTTCATCGGCCCAGTCCGGGCCCGCCGCAGGGATCCCCGGCTGACCGGGGAAGTCTGAAGTTCGCAGGTGGTGCACCGCCTGCTGAGTTCAGGGACCCCCGGTCGACCGGGAAAACCCCGGCCGCCGGACCCACGCCGTACGCCGCCCGACCGGGCGGGAACGAAGGCTCAGACGTACTTGACCTGGAGCTCCTTGATCCCGTTGATCCAGGCGTGGCGGAGCCGCCGGGGCTCGGCGATCTTGGTGATGTCGGGGCAGTGGTCGGCGAGGGCGTTGAAGATCAGCCGGATCTCCTGGCGGGCCAGGTTGGCGCCGACGCAGTAGTGGGCGCCGTTGCCGCCGAAGCCGACCTGCGGGTTGGGCGAACGGGTGATGTCGAAGCGGAACGGCTCGGTGAAAACGGCGTCGTCGTGGTTGGCCGAGGCGTAGAACAGGGCGACGCGCTGGCCCTTCTTGACCTGGACGCCGCCGACCTCGACGTCGTTGAGGGCGGTGCGCTGGAAGACGGTCACCGGGGTGGCCCAGCGGACGACCTCGTCGACCATCTCGGCGGGGCGCTCGCGCACCCACAGGTCCCACTGGTCGGGGTTCTCGAAGAACGCGTTCATGCCGTGGGTGATGGCGTTGCGCGTGGTCTCGTTGCCGGCGACGGCGAGCAGGATGACGAAGAAGCCGAACTCGTCGTCGGTCAGGCCGCGCCCGTCCTTGTCGGCGTTGATGAGCTTGGTGAGGATGTCGTCGCGCGGGGTCGCCTTGCGGTCGGCGGCCATCATCATCGCGTAGCCGAGGATCTCGGCGGCGGCGACGTCGGGCGAGCCCTCGATGTCGGGGTCGTCGTCGGAGGCCAGCATCTGGTTGGACCAGTCGAAGATCTTGGCCCGGTCCTCCTGCGGGATG
Source organism: Nocardioides sp. (assembly GCA_025964985.1). Lineage (GTDB taxonomy): Bacteria > Actinomycetota > Actinomycetes > Propionibacteriales > Nocardioidaceae > Nocardioides. The sequence goes on along the minus strand of JAOPXU010000040.1, from coordinate 940 downwards.
CCGATGAGCTCAGCGATCGCCTGCAGCGGCAGCTCGGCGGCGACGTCCTGGACGAAGTCGCCGGTGCCCTTGGCGACGGCGTCCTTGACGATCGCCTCGGCGCGCGTCGTCATGATCTCCTCGAGCGCGTTGATCGCGCGCGGGGTGAAGCCGCGGCTGATGATCGCGCGGTGGGCCGTGTGGTGCGGCGGGTCCTGGTTGATCAGGATCGCGCGCTGCAGCTCGATCTGCTCGCGCTGCATCCCCTCGGAGAAGCGGATGATCGCGCCGTTCTCCTCGGTCGACCAGTCCTTGCTGTTCTTGGAGATCGCGGCGACGTCCTCGTGGCGCGAGACCGCCCAGTAGCCCGTGCCGGACTCCGGCGCCATCCCGTCGAAGGTGCCCGGCGCCTGCTCGACCCAGTGGACCGGGGCGCTCTTGCGCAGCAGGGCGAACTGCTCGTGCGGGATCGCCACCTCGTTGGTCGCGGGATCGGTGAAGTCGAACCCCTCGGGCAGCACGTCGGTCATGGTCACGGATGGATCTCCCTCAGAGCGGACTGGAACCTGTTCTAGTCCGAGACTACATAGACTCCGCGGCATACGAAAGGCTTTCGTCAACGCGCCGTGACCCCGGTCACCGTGTTGGCGGATCCGCTTGTGCGCAGAACGAGAACACGTTCTACTTTGTCCATGGGCACCCCTGTGATCGTCGACGCCGTCCGCACCCCCCTCGGCAAGCGCAACGGCTGGCTCTCCGGCCTGCACCCCGCCTCGCTGCTGGGCCAGACCCAGCGCGAGGTCCTCACCCGCGCCGGCCTCGACCCCGAGCTCGTCGAGCAGGTCGTGGGCGGGGTCGTCACCCAGGCCGGTGAGCAGTCCAACGGCATGGTGCGTCGCGCCTGGCTGCACGCTGGGCTGCCCGAGCACACCGGCGGCACCGTCGTCGACGCCCAGTGCGG
>JAOPXU010000005.1 GCA_025964985.1 Nocardioides sp. | reverse complement strand
CATCCACCTGCGCGGGGGCAAGGTGGCGCGCGGCGGCCTGCGCTGGTCCGACCGTCCCGACGACTTCCGCACCGAAGTGCTCGGGCTGGTCAAGGCGCAGATGGTGAAGAACACGGTGATCGTGCCGGTCGGCTCCAAGGGCGGCTTCGTGCTGAAGAAGGCGCCGCCGGCATCGGACCGCGAGGCCTACATGAAGGAAGGCGTGGCCTGCTACCAGGACTACCTGCGCGGCCTACTGGACCTGACCGACAACCTGGTGGACAGCGAGACGGTGCCGCCGCCGATGGTGGTGCGGCTCGATGGCGACGATCCTTACCTGGTGGTGGCCGCCGACAAGGGCACCGCGACCTTCTCGGACACCGCGAACGCCATCGCGCAAGTGAACGGCTTCTGGCTCGACGACGCCTTCGCCTCGGGCGGCTCGGTCGGCTACGACCACAAGGCCATGGGCATCACCGCGCGCGGGGCCTGGGTGTCGGTGCAGCGCCACTTCCGCGAGATGGGCGTCGACTGCCAGAGCGAGGAGTTCACCTGCGCCGGCATCGGCGACATGTCCGGTGACGTGTTCGGCAACGGCCTGCTCTGCTCGGAGTCCACCCGGCTCGTGGCGGCCTTCGACCACCGTGACATCTTCCTCGACCCGAGCCCCGACCCGGCGGCGTCGTACGCCGAGCGGCGCCGGCTGTTCGAGCTGCCGCGCTCCAGCTGGCGCGACTACGACACCTCGCTGATCTCGACCGGCGGCGGGGTGTTCTCGCGGGCCGCGAAGTCGATCGCGCTGACCCCCGAGGTCCGCGGCGTCCTGGGCATCGACGAGGGCGTCGACAAGATGACCCCGGCCGACCTGATGCGCGCCATCCTGGTCGCGCCCGTCGACCTGCTGTGGAACGGCGGCATCGGCACCTACGTCAAGGCCGAGGACGAGACCCACGCCGACGTCGGCGACAAGGCCAACGACGCGATCCGCGTCAACGGCGGCGAGCTGCGCGCGCGCTGCATCGGCGAGGGCGGCAACCTGGGGATGACCCAGCTCGGTCGCATCGAGTACGCGCGGGCCGGCGGTCGGGTCAACACCGACTTCATCGACAACTCCGCCGGCGTCGACACCTCCGACCACGAGGTCAACATCAAGATCCTGCTCGACCGGGTGGTCGCCGCCGGCGACCTCACCGAGAAGCAGCGCAACAAGCTGCTGGCCGAGATGACCGACGAGGTCGCCGCGCTGGTCCTGCGCGACAACTACGAGCAGAACCTCGCGCTGGCCAACGCCGAGTCCAACGCGGCGCCGCTGCTGCACGTGCACGAGTCGTGGATGAAGCAGCTCGAGTCGAGGGGCATCCTCAACCGCGACCTCGAGGACCTCCCCACGAGCCGGCAGGTGGCGCGGCTCATCGAGCGCGGCGAGGGGCTCAGCACGCCCGAGCTGTCGGTGCTGCTGGCCTGGACCAAGATCGTGCTCGCCAACGAGCTGATCGACTCCGACCTGCCCGACGACCCCTACCTCGACCTCGACCTGCGGGCCTACTTCCCGACCCAGCTGCGCGAGGGCTTCGCCGACCGGATCTCCGACCACCCGCTGCGCCGCGAGATCATCGTGACCCAGGTGGTCAACGACCTGGTCAACGGCGCCGGCATCACCTACTGGCCGCGCCTGGCCGGCGAGACCGGGGCCAGCGCGGGCGAGCTCACCCGCGCCAACTTCGTGGCCCGCGAGATCTTCGGCTCGCTGCCGCTGCGCGAGGAGGTCGCCACCCACGACAACCGCATCGACGCCGCGGTGCAGACCCACATGCGCGTCGAGATGCGCACGCTGGTCGAGCGGGGCTCGCGGTGGCTGGTCACCAACCGGCGCCCGCCCCTGGACAGCCAGGGCCTGGTCGACCAGTTCTCCGGCCCGGTGCAGGAGGCGATGGGACGACTGCCCGAGCTGATGACCGGACGCGAGCTGACGGCGTACGAGGAGCGGCGGGCCAAGCTCGTGGAGAATCACGTGCCCGTCGACCTGGCCGAGCGGGTGGCGGTGCTCCCGACGGCCTACGTGCTGCTCAACGTCGTCGAGATCGCCGGGCGCGAGGGCCTCGAGATCGGCGACGTCGCCCGCGTGCACTTCGCGCTGGGGGAGCGGCTGGGCCTCGCGAGCCTGGGCCAGCAGATCCTCACCCTGCCGCGCGACGACCGCTGGCAGACGATGGCCCGCGCGGCCCTGCGCGACGACCTGCACTCCGTGCACGCCCAGCTGACCGCGCAGGTGCTGACGGCGACCTCGGCCGACCTGCCCGCTGCCGAGCGCATCGCAGCGTGGGAGGACGGTGACACGGTCGTCGTCACCCGCGCCGCCGAGACGCTCGGCCAGATCTGCAGCGACGGCGAGGCCGACCTGGCGCGGATGTCGGTCGGCCTGCGGGTGGTGCGGGGCCTGCTCACCTGAGTCGCGAGACCCGCGACCCGTCGTCCGGCGACGCCCCGGGGGGACACCGCCGGGGCCCCCCGGGACGCCGTACGTGGGTCCGGTGCGGACACGGACCTGCGCCCGACCCGCCCCGCGTGGGGGAGCGGGCCGGGCGGGGTGGGGGTCAGCTCGGGTCGACGCAGACGACGTAGACGGTGACCTGCTCGAGGTTGGCCAGACCGTTGTTCACGGTGACGCCCCAGGCGTCGGCGTGGTCGTCGGCCGGGGGCGCGAACTGGGCCACGCCGTCGTAGAAGTCGTACGGCGCGCTGTCGACCACGCGCACGAGCTCCTCGTCGTTCTTCAGGTCCGCGCCACCGCCGATGGCGAGCTTGCCGGGGGTGCAGGCGACGAAGTGGCTGGTGAGGCTGCCGGCGTCGGCCTCGGCGACGACCCGCTTGACCTCGTAGCCCCCGAGGTCGGGCTCGTTGAGCTTGCCCCTGACCCCGGCGCCGAGGTCGGACTCGCCGACGGAGCCGGTCTTGAGGTCCTTGCCCGTCAGCGAGCTGTTCTTCACGTCGACCGAGGCGACGGTGCCGTTCTTGATGTCGGCGCCGGTGATCATCTTGGCCGCGACGGCCGAGCCGGCGGTGGCCGAGCCGATGACGGCGACGGAGAGGACGAGGGCGGGGACGAGGCGGGTGGTGCGGGTGGCGGTGTTCATGACGGTGTTCATGGCGGTGACTCCTGGTTCTCGGGGCCGCACCGTTGCGGCCTGGTGAGGTGAACACTCGTCCCGACCGCACCCCCCGGGCATGAGGGATCGACCCCCAAGTACGTCGTACCCCCCAGGTCGGGGGGTGGGGGAGCGGTGCGCCGGCGGCCGGAAATGAGGGGGTGGGGCGGACATCTGAGGTGCCTTAGTCGTTCGCCGTTGTCGGTGCGGACACCTAGGATCGTTGTCGATGGCAACTGATCTCGGACCCGACCCCGACGTGGCGCCTCCGGCGGGTGTGCACTCGATCTGGCGGATCCGCGGCTACCTGCGTCCGCACCTGCCGGCCGTCATCACGATGCTGGTCACCTCGCTGGCCGTCGTCGGCACCTCGATCGCGATCCCGCTGGTCACCAAGGCGGTCATCGACGGCCCGATCGCCGACGGCGAGCTCGCGCCGGTGCTCCCGCTCGGCCTGCTCGCCCTCGCGTTCGGCCTGGTCGAGGCCGTGCTGATCTTCCTGCGCCGGTGGGTGCAGAGCACGGCGGTGCTCGCCATGGAGACGAGCATGCGCCACGACCTCTACCGCCACCTCCAGGCGCTGCCGATGTCGTTCCACAGCAAGTGGCCGGCCGGGCAGCTGTTGTCGCGCGCCATCCAGGACCTCAGCTCGATCCGCCGGTTCATGGGCTTCGGCCTGATCTTCCTGGTCGTCAACATCGTCCAGGTGATCGCCGTCTGCACCGTGCTGCTGTTCATGTACTGGCCGCTCGGCCTGGTCGTCACCGCCACGTCGGTCCCGATCATCTGGCTGTGCATGCGCTTCGAGAAGCGCTACGTCGTGATGTCGCGCCGCGTGCAGGACAAGCAGGGCGACCTCGCGACGCTCGCCGAGGAGGGTGCGGTCGGCATCCGCGTCATCAAGGCGTTCGGCCGCAGCGAGCACGTCGCCTCGCAGTACGAGTCCGGCGCCCGCGAGCTGCACGAGCTGAGCATGGACAAGGTGCGGCTGTCGTCGCGGTTCTGGACCTTCCTCGAGGTCATCCCCAACCTCGCCGTCTGCCTCGTGCTGCTGCTCGGCGCCATCGGCGTCGGCCAGGGCGCCCTGTCGACCGGTGAGCTGGTCGCGTTCCTGACGCTGCTGCTCTCGCTGGTCTGGCCGGTCTCCGCGCTCGGCGTCATCCTGGCGATGGGCCAGGAGGCCATGAGTGCCGCGGCCCGCATCCTCGAGGTCCTCGACACCGAGTCGGCCATCGTCGGCGGCACCACCGTCGTGGCCGAGCCGCGCGGGCACCTGCGCTTCGAGCACGTCGACTTCGCGTTCCCCGACGCCCCCGACGAGCTCGTCCTGCGCGACGTCAACCTCGACCTGCGCCCCGGCGAGACCCTCGCGCTGGTCGGCTCGACCGGCTCCGGCAAGACCGCGCTCACCTCGCTCGTCCCGCGCCTGCAGGACGTCTCCGGCGGCCGGGTGACCCTCGACGGCGTCGACGTGCGCGAGCTCGACCTGCACCACCTGCGCTCGATGGTCGCCACGGCGTTCGAGGAGCCGACCCTGTTCTCGATGAGCGCCCGCGAGAACCTCACCCTCGGCCGCTCGCCCGACGTCGACCCGGCCAGCGACGCCGAGGTCGAGGAGGCGCTCGACGTGGCCCAGGCCGGGTTCGTCCGCGACCTGCCCTGGGGCCTCGACACCCGGATCGGCGAGCAGGGCATGGCCCTGTCCGGCGGCCAGCGCCAGCGCCTCGCGCTCGCCCGGGCCGTGCTCGCGCAGCCCCAGGTCCTCGTCCTCGACGACACCCTGTCCGCGCTCGACGTCCACACCGAGAAGCTCGTCGAGGACGCCCTGCGCAGCGTCCTGTCCGACACCACCGGCCTCGTCGTCGCCCACCGCGCCTCGACCGTGCTGCTGGCCGACCGGGTCGCGCTCCTGCAGGACGGCACGATCACCCACGTCGGTGACCACCGCGAGCTGCTGGCCACCGTCCCGGCCTACCGCGAGCTGCTCTCGGCCGACGCCGAGCTGCGCGAGGCGGTGTCGGCATGAGCACCCTGCAGGACGGGCCCGCCCGCCCCGGCGAGAAGGACGCCGCCGCGGCCACCAAGGTCGACCGGTCCTGGCGCGGCATCGCCCGGGCCGACGCCGAGGCCGTCGACGAGATCAACGACGCCGCCCGGGTCCGCTTCACCGGCGGCTCGCGCCAGCTGCTCGGCGAAATCCTGCGCCCCTACAAGCGGGCCATCTGGCTGCTCGTGGCGGTCGTCGTCGTCGAGAACGCCGCGCGCCTGGCCATCCCCTACCTCGTCAAGGTCGGCATCGACTCCGGCATCCCGCCCATCCGCGAGCGCGACGACATGGGCCCGCTCATGGTCGTCGTGGCCCTCGTGCTCGCCGCGACCGTCGTCCAGGCCGTGACCCGCCAGCTGTTCCTGCTGCGCTCGGGCCGCATCGGCCAGGACCTGCTCTACCAGCTGCGGCGCCGGGTGTTCCGGCACTTCCAGCGGCTCAGCCCGGCGTTCCACGACGACTACACGTCCGGTCGCGTGATCTCCCGCCAGACCTCCGACATCGACGCCATCTACGAGATGCTCGAGACCGGCTTCGACGGGCTGGTGACGGCGTTCCTGACCCTGGTCGGCACCGCCGTCATCCTGATGTTCCTCGACGTCAGGCTCGGCCTGGTCGCGCTGGTGTGCGGGCCGTTCCTCTACTGGGTGACCGCCTGGTTCCGGCGCGAGTCGGCCAAGGCCTACCGGGTCTCGCGCGAGAAGGTCGCGCTGCTGATCGTCCACTTCGTCGAGTCGATGGGCGGCATCCGTGCGGTCCAGGCGTTCCGCCGCGAGCCGCGCGACCTCGAGATCTTCGACGAGCTCAACGACGACAACCGCGCCGCCAACCTGGTCGCCTTCCGCCTGGTCGCCTGGTTCATGCCCGGCGTCAAGCTGATCGGCAACATCTCGATCGCGGTGACCCTCGTCTACGGCGCCTACCTCGCCTACGAGGGCCAGGTCACCGTCGGCGTCCTGGCGGCGTTCCTGCTCTACCTGCGCCGGTTCTTCGAGCCGATGATGGAGATCTCACAGTTCCTCAACACCTTCCAGTCGGCCTCCGCCGCCCTCGACAAGCTCGCCGACGTGCTCCGCGAGGAGCCGACCGTGCCCGAGCCCACCGAGCCGGCGTCCCTGGCCGAGGGCGGCGGCACCGTCGCCTTCGAGGGCGTCCGCTTCGGCTACCTCGACGACCGCGACGTCATCCCCGGTCTCGACCTGACGATCCCCGCCGGCCAGACGGTGGCGCTGGTCGGCACGACCGGCGCCGGCAAGACCACGCTGGCCAAGCTGTGCACCCGCTTCTACGACCCGGTCGAGGGTCGGGTGCTGCTCGACGGCGTCGACCTGCGCGACCTGTCCTCCGACGACCTGCGGTCCTCGGTGGTCATGGTGACCCAGGAGAACTACCTGTTCACCGGCTCGGTCGCCGACAACATCCGCTTCGGCCGGCCCGGCGCGAGCGACGCCGAGGTCGAGGCCGCGGCCCGGGCGCTCGGCGCCCACGACCTGATCATGGCGCTGCCCGAGGGCTACGAGACCCAGGTCGCCAACCGCGGCGGGCGCCTGAGCGCCGGCCAGCGGCAGCTCGTGGCGTTCGCCCGCGCGTTCCTGGCCGACCCGGCGGTGCTGATCCTCGACGAGGCCACGTCCTCGCTCGACGTCCCGTCCGAGCGGCTCGTGCAGCACGCCCTGCGTACGGTGCTGGCCGGCCGCACCGCCGTGATCATCGCCCACCGACTGTCGACCGTGGAGATCGCCGACCGGGTGCTCGTGATGGCCCACGGCGAGGTCGTCGAGGACGGCTCGCCCAGCGACCTGGTCGGCTCCGGCGAGGGCCACTTCTCCGACCTGCACCAGGCCTGGCTCGACTCGCTGGCCTGAGCGTCCACCGCCCTCACTATTCTCACGACGCATGACCGACCTGCGCGCCGCGAGCGTCGCCGAGACCGTCCGCCTCACCACCGAGGGCGGGGTGGCACCGCTGGCCGTCGTCGACGCGGCGCTCGACCGGATCGCCGTGCTCGACCCGGCCCTCAACGCCATCTCGGTCGTGTTCGCCGAGCGCGCGCGGGCCGACGCCGGCGCGCTCGGGACGGGACCGACCGGGCCGCTGCACGGCGTACCGGTGGCGATCAAGGAGGAGGTCGACGTCGAGGGCGCCGTCACGACCTTCGGCGGGCAGGCCAACGTCACGCCCGCCGCGGCCGACGCCGTGCTGGTGCAGCGGCTGCGCGCCGCCGGTGCTGTGGTCGTCGGCAAGACGACGATGCCCGAGTTCGGTGCCTTCCCCTACACCGAGAGCGCCGCCCGCGGCATCACGCGCAACCCGTGGGACTCCACGCGGAGCCCCGGCGGCTCGAGCGGCGGTACGGCGGCCGCGGTGGCCTCCGGGATGGTGCCGGTCGGCATCGGCGGTGACGGCGGTGGCTCGATCCGGATCCCGTCAGCGATGTGCGGCCTGTTCGGCCTCAAGCCGCAGCGCGGCCGGGTCACCACCGCCCCGCACCCGCACCTGTGGTGGGCGCTCGGCACCGCCGGCCCGCTCAGCCGCACCGTGCTCGACAGCGCGATCGTCTACGACGTCATCCGCGGCAACCTCGACACCGACCTCTACCGCGGCGGGAAGACCGGGTCGTTCGTCGCCGCTGCGCAGCGTGAGCCGGGGCGGCTGCGGATCGGCTGGACGATCAAGCCGGTCGCCGCCGGCGTGCGGCCCGACCCGGCGCACGTCCAGGCGGTGCTCGACACCGCCGCGCTGCTGCGCGAGCTGGGCCACGACTGCCACGAGGTCGACGCCCGCCTGCCCGACCCGACGGCGGCGTTCGTGCCGCAGTTCTTCGCCGGCATCCGCAGCGAGGCCGACGGCGTCGAGCACCCCGACCGGCTCGAGCGGCGTACGCGCGAGACGGTCCGGCTCGGCGGTTGGGTGACGCCGCGGGTCACCGACTGGGCCCTGCGCGCCACCGAGCGGATCTCGGCGCGAGCCAACCGGGTCTTCGACGACGTCGACCTTCTCCTCACGCCGACCACGGCTCACCGGCCGCCGCGCACCGGCGTCCTCGACGGGCGCGGCACGGTGGCCTCGTCGTTGCTCGCCCTGCCGGCCATCGCCTACGCCGCCGTGTGGAACGTCGCCGGCAACCCGGCCGCCAACGTGCCCTGCGGCCTGGCGGACGACGGGCTGCCGGTCGGCGTCCAGCTGGTCGGGCCGACCGACGGCGAGGAGGTCCTGCTCAGCCTGTCCGCGCAGCTGGAGCAGGCACGTCCGTGGCCCTTCGCGTTCTCGGCGTGACCCGGCCGCGTGACATGATCTGGCCTGACCGGAGCCCCGAGGAGGAGGCGTGAGCGCACCGCACGGCTCGCGCCGGGCCGACAGCCCCGACGGCTCGGGTCCCCACGTGCTCCTCGTCGTCGCGCTCTTCGCCCTGGCCCTGGTCCTGCTCGGAGGCAGCGGCTTCCTGCTGCTGCGCGGCGACGACGGCGGCGAGCCGGCAGCGGGCGGCGCGAGCACCAGCACGGGCGACTTCCAGGGCTCCGACAGCTCGGGCTTCGAGGACGACGAGCCCACCGACGGTCCCGACCCCCTCGACGACCCGCTCAGCCCCGAGTCCATCGACCTGCGCTACTCCCGCCTGGCCGACTCGGTGACCGCGGGCTCGGAGCGCTGCCGCTCGGTCAAGGCCCGGCAGGGCCAGCGTGAGCGGCTCAAGTGCGACGCCCCTGTCGGCACCCTCGAGCTCGTCACCTACCGCCGCGGCATGGACCTCGACGAGCGGCGCGGCCGCGCGGTGACCTACGAGCCCGGCGGCATCCTCGACGTGAGCCGCCGCGGCACCCTGATGGCCCGCGACGTCGAGGCCGGCGGGCGCCGCGACGCCGACGACGCCGGGACCTTCCTCTACTGGGACGACGGCCAGGCGCGTCAGTCCGCCGCCTACCTCGCCGGGCCCGGCACCGACCTCGCGCCCCTCGTGGCGTCGTACGACGGCACCGGCCCGGTCCGGCCCTACCCGGCCGGGCCCACCGACCGCCGGCTGGTCGCCTTCGTCGAGCGGTGGGTGCAGCCGGGCGACTGCGTGCGCATCGGCACCGTCAACGCCGGCTCGACCGAGGAGAGCTACTGCGACGTCCAGGGCCCGGTCGAGACGTTCGTGGGCCGCTTCCGCACCGCCGGCGAGCTCGAGGCCTACCGCGGCCTCGTCGTGGCCAGTGCGATCGCCGACGAGCGCGAGGTGCGGGAGTGGAAGCGCGGTGCGCTCTACGAGTACACGACCGACGACGGCACGGTCGTGCGCTACTGGGACGACCCGTCCTGCGCCTGCTACGCCGAGGCGTTCCTGGCCGACGGCACCTACGACAAGCTCGCGCGGTGGTGGGACCGCTGACCGCTCGCTAGGTCAGCAGCAGCACGGCCAGCGTCGTGTCGTCGCCGCCGACCCGCGCCGGCTCGCGCACCTCGATGGGGAGCCGGGCGCGCAGCACCTCGAGCCCGTCGTCGGCGGCGGCCGCCAGCCCGGCGGCGGTGCTCGCCCACCAGGTGTCGGGGTCGACGCGTGCCTTGCCGAGGCCGTCGGTCGCGACGAGCGCGAGGCGGACCGGGTCGTCGCGCAGGTCGACCACCGTGGTGCGCAGCGACGCGAGGGGGTCGGCCTGGCAGAGGGACGCGGTGTGGACGCCGTCGAGCGAGGGGTCCTCGACCAGCGGACGGAAGGGCTCGCCCGACGCGCGCACCGCGATCGTGTCGCCGTCGCCGATCTGCAGCGCGACGAGCCGCTCGGGCGTGACGGCGAGGGCCACCAGCGTGGTGCCGTAGGGCACGAGCGGCCCCCGCGGCGACTCGTCGGACCGCAGCGGGTGGGCGGCGACGTGGTCGAGCACCGCCTCGCGCCAGGCGGCGACGACCTCGGCGGCGACGGCAACCGGGTCGGCGTGGGGGAGGGCCGCGCGCAGCGCGTCGAGGGTGATCCGGGTCGCCAGGTCGGACCCGACGTCGCTGCGGTGGTGGGCGTGGTGGCCGTGCCCGTCGGCCACCACCACGACGGCACTGCTGCCGTCGTCGGCGGCCCAGGTGCGGACCGAGTCCTGGTTGGGCAGGTGCTCGCGCACGTGGAACGCGCCGATCGTCGTCGCCGCCGCGACGGCCCACCCCGTGCTCCCGCTCATGCCTCCACCCTGCCAGCCACCGGGGACACCGGCCGCGATGATGGCCCGGTGAGCCTCCTGCTGCAGACCCCCCGCGCCGTCGTACGCCGCCTCCTGCGGCCGGGCGCGCCGAGCCCGCTGCGCGACCGTGTCGTCCTGGTCACGGGCGCGTCCTCCGGCATCGGCGAGGCCACGGCGCGCACCGTCGCCGCCCGCGGGACGACGGTGCTGCTGGTGGCCCGCCGCGCCGAGACGATCGCCGCCCTGGCCGAGGAGCTGGTGGCGGCGGGCGGCCGGGCGGCGGCGTACCCCTGCGACCTGACCCACGGCGACGCGGTCGACGCCCTGGTCCAGCGGGTGCTCGCCGAGCACGGCGCGGTCGACTACCTGGTCAACAACGCGGGCCGCTCGATCCGCCGCTCGCTCGCAGCCAGCCACGGTCGCTTCCAGGACGTCGAGCGCACGATGGCCATCAACTACTTCGCCCCCGTGCGCCTGACCATGGGCCTGCTGCCGGCGATGCGCGAGCAGCGCTTCGGCCACGTCGTCAACGTCGTCTCCTGGGGCGTGCAGCTCAAGGCCCCGCGCTTCTCCGCCTACCTCGCCTCCAAGAGCGCCCTCGACACCTGGTCGCGGATCGCGGCGCGCGAGACCTGGGGCGACAACGTCACCTTCACCAACATGCGCTTCGGCCTGGTGCAGACCCCGATGGTCGTGCCCGCCCAGGGCAGCTACAAGGGCTGGCCGGCGATGTCGGCCGAGGAGGCCGCTCAGCAGGTGGCCCGCGCCCTCGAGGACCGGCCGGTGTCGTGGAACATCGCCGCCGGCCGCGCCGGTGAGGTCCTCAACCTGCTCGCGCCCCGCCTGGCCGACTTCACCATGCACCGGCTCGACCGCCTCGACCGGCCGGAGCGCCCGGCTTAGGTGTCACCGCTCCAGGTGCGTGGTTGCGGTTGGTCTGCGCGCCTGTCGGCGCGTTGGCCGCCTGCGGCGGGCTTGGGGTCTCGTCGCCTGGCGTGGGGTGGGGTGGTCTGGTGGCCTGCGGTCGTCGGGGTCGCGACCTGCAGCTGGCGACGCCGTGTCGCTCACTGCGTTGAGCTGTGGTCCGGTTGTGCTCTCCGCGCCACGCCGCGCTTGACGCTTGCCAGGCCGCGACCCTGCCGGACCTCCGGCCCCCAGACCACCCCGGTCGCTGTCCCGGCGCCTGTCCCCGTGGGGGACTGATCTGGTCGAAGCCTCGACCCACTCCTCACCTCCCGGGCCAGCAACCTGCGGGGTCGGCTCGGGGTGGTGCGGCGGCGGAGGGGCGGCGGACGCCCCGCGCCGGCAAGCGCAAAGCGCGGCGTGGCGCGCACAGTTCGAGGCGACAACCGCTCAGGTCAGGGCGCGACACGGCGTCGCCAGCTGCGGCGTGGGGCTCCGCCAACCCGCAGCCGACGCACCACCCCACCACCGACCAGCACGGGCGCGGAGCCAGAAGCCCGCCGCAGGCGGAACCCGCGCCGAAGGCGCGCGGACCGACCGCAGCCAGCGGACTCGCGCTCGGGAGCCCCTAGCTGGCCTTCTTGGCCGCCGTCTTCTTGGCGGGGGCCTTCTTCGCCGCGGCCTTCTTGGCCGGAGCCTTCTTCGCGGCCGTCTTCTTGGCCGGGGCCTTCTTGGCAGCGGTCTTCTTGGTCGTCGACTTCTTCGCGGGCTTCTCGTCCTCGTCGTCGTCGGCCTCGTCCGGCGCCGACTCGCCGCGGGCGGTCTTGGCCGCGGCCACGGAGCGCTGGAGCGCGGCGAGCAGGTCGACGACCTCGCCGCCGGTCTTGGTCGAGGTCGGGGTGCGCTTGATCTCGCCGCCCTCGATCTTGGCCTTGACGACCTCCTGGACGGCCTCGGCGTAGTCGTCCTCGAAGTCGGCGGGGTCGAAGTCGCCGGCGAGGGTCTCGACCAGCATCGTGGCCATCTTGACCTCGGAGTCCTTGACCTCGCCGGTCTCGATCGAGAAGTCGGGCTTGCGGATCTCGTCGGGCCACATCATGGTCTGCAGCACGATCACGTCGTCGCGCACGCGCAGCACCGCGACCGAGGTGCGCTGGCGCAGCGCGACGGTGACGACCGCCATCCGGTCGGCCTCGAGCAGAGCCTGGCGCAGCAGGGCGTAGGGCTTGGCGCCGGTCTTCTCGGGCTCGAGGTAGTAGGACTTCTCGAAGAGCATCGGGTCGATCTGGCTGCTCGGCACGAACTTCTCGACCGCGATCTCGCGCGACGACGTCGACGGCAGCTGCGCCAGGTCGTCGTCGGTGAGGATCACCATCTCGCCGTCCTCGGTCTCGTAGCCCTTGGCGATCTCGGAGTAGGGGACCTCCTCGCCGTCGATCGAGCAGACGCGCTGGTACTTGATCCGGCCGCCGTCGCTCTCGTGCACCTGGCGGAACGAGATGTCGTGGCTCTCGGTGGCCGAGTAGAGCTTCACGGGCACGCTGACCAGCCCGAAGGAGACAGCACCCTTCCAGATCGCGCGCATGTGGAGCCTTTCGTGGGACGGAACGCCAGTGTGACCGGTGGGAAGGGCAGAAGTCATCGCCCGGACGCGTGTAGCGCGATCGGCCCCCGGACAGATGTCGGGGCAGGATGGCCCCGTGCGCCCCATGCTCGCCTCGCCCGGCACCCACGTGCCGACCGGCGACGAGTGGGCCCACGAGGTCAAGTGGGACGGGATGCGGATCCTCGCCGACTCCGCTGGCTACGGCGACCGCGGCCGCTACCGGCTGACCAGCCGCAACGACAACGACGTGACCGGCGCCTGGCCCGACGTGGCCGAGGGGCTGCGCGAGATGCGCGGCCTGCGCCGGCGCGACATGCTCGTCGACGGCGAGATCATCGCGGTCAACGACGCCGGCGTGCCCGACTTCCGCACCCTGCAGGAGCGCATGCACGTGCGCCGTGCCTCGTCGGTGCAGCGGCTCGTCACCACGGTCCCGGTCACCTTCATGGTCTTCGACCTGCTCCGCCTCGACGGCGACGACCTCACCGCCGAGCCGCTCGCGACCCGCCGGGCCCGGCTGGCCGAGGTGCTCGACGGCTCGCCGTGGCAGGTGCCGGCGTCGTACGACGACGGGCAGATGCTGCACGACGCGACCCGGCAGCAGGGCCTCGAGGGCATCGTCAGCAAGCGGCTGTCGTCGACGTACCGGCCGGGGGAGCGCAGCCCGCACTGGCAGAAGTTCGCCCACCGCACCCGCGGCTCCTACGTCGTCGGCGGCTGGCGCCCGCAGGAGGGCACCTCCGACCGGCTGGCGTCCCTGCTGGTCGGCGAGCCGACGCCTGCGGGGCTCATGTTCCGCGGGCGGGTCGGCAGCGGGATCGCCGCCAAGCAGAGCAAGGTGCTGACCGAGGCGGTCGAGGGACTGGCGCGCACGGACAGCCCGTTCGCCGACGAGGTGCCGCGCGTCGACGCCAAGGGCACCTTCTGGCTCGACCCGGTGCTCGTCGTCGAGGTCGACTCCCACGGCCGCGGCGAGCGCCTGCGGCAGCCGTCGTTCCAGGGGCTGCGGACCGACGTCTCCCCGGAGGACCTGTGAAACCCCTCGTCGTGCTGGCCCTCGTCCTCGCGCTGCTCACGCCGACGTCGCCGGCCCCGGCCGCCGACAGGGCCGCCGCCTCCGACGTCGTCGTCCTGGACGGCGTCGAGGTGCGGCTGCGCGCGGGCACCCGTCAGGTCGTCACGGTCAACCACACGCGCGGCCACCACGCCCGCGTCGCGCTGCACGTCCTGGGCGAACGCGGTTGGCGCGAGGTGCGGGCGACCACCGACGGGCGCACCGGCTACGGCGGGCTCGTGCCTGGGGCACGCCGCCGCCAAGGCACCGGTACGACGCCGCTCGGCACCTACGCGCTGCCCTCCACCTTCGGCGCCCACCCGCGACAGCCGGCCTGGACGCTGCCGCACCGCCGGATCCGCCGTGGCGACTTCTGGGTCCAGGACAATGCGAGCGACCACTACAACCGCTATCGCAACCAGCGCCAGGGCGGGTTCCGCTGGTGGTTGCCCACCAGCCACCCCGACTCGTCGGAGCGGCTCACCGACTACGGCCGCCAGTACGAGATGGTCGTCGTCATGGACTTCAACCCCGACCAGGTGCGGCACCGCGGGTCCGGGATCTTCCTGCACGTCAACGGCCGCGGGGCCACCGCCGGCTGCGTCAGCGCGCCACGCCCGTTCCTGGCGATGCTCATGGTCCGGCTCGACCCGGCCGCCCAGCCGGTCATCGCGGTCGGACGCTGAGGAGGTGGGTCGATGAGTCCCAAGCGCGAGAAGCACCCGGTCGAGGAGGTGCACGTCGACGTCGAGGGCCGCACCCTCAAGATCAGCAGCCTCAGCAAGGTGCTCTACCCGCAGACGGGCACGACCAAGGCGGAGGTGCTCGACTACTACGCCCGCATCGCGCCGGTCATGCTGCCCCACCTGCGCGACCGGGCCGTCACGCGCATCCGGTGGCCCCACGGCGTGCAGGACATGAGCTTCTTCGAGAAGAACGCCCCCTCCGGCACCCCGTCGTGGGTGCGCACGGTCACCGTCCCCACGAGCGGACGCCGCTCCGGGCGCTACGGCGAGACCCAGAACGACACCATCACCTTCCCGGTCGTCGACGACCTGGCCACGCTCACCTGGCTGGCCAACCTCGCCGCCATCGAGCTGCACGTCCACCAGTGGCGCGTCGGGCGCAACGGCCGCCCGCGCAACGCCGACCGGGTCGTCGTCGACCTCGACCCCGGCGAGCCGGCCGGGCTCCACGAGTGCTGCCAGGTGGCGCTGATGGCGCGCGACAAGCTCGCCGAGCTCGACCTGGTCGCCAAGCCGGTGCTCAGCGGGAGCAAGGGCCTGCACCTCTACGCCGACCTGCCGCAGCGGCTGTCCCCGGACGAGTCGTCGGCGTTGGCCAAGGAGATGGCCGAAGAGCTGCAGGCCGAGCACCCCAAGCTCGTCACCTCGGTGATGACGAAGGCCAAGCGGGGCGGCAAGGTCTTCATCGACTGGTCGCAGAACGCCGGCTCCAAGACCACCGTGGCGCCGTACTCGCTGCGCGGCAAGGAGCGCCCCTTCGTCGCCGCTCCCGTCACCTGGGACGAGGTCGTCGCCGGTGCGGAGGACCCGTTCGGGCTCGAGCAGCTGCGCCTCGACGAGGTCCTGGCCCGCGCCGAGGAGCACGGCGACCTGTTCGCCTGACGGGTGCCTCGAAGAGGGCTGGGAGTCGGTCGGGGCGCCGCGGCGAGGAGTCTGCCAGGATGGCCACCCACTCCTGAGTCCTGTTCTTCAGCCAGTCGCCCGTGGGCGGCGGGGCCGACCCCCTATGCTCACCCCCATGGGCCACAGAGTTCTCGTCGTCGAGGACGAGGAGGACATCGCGTTCCCCCTCGTCCGGACGCTGGAGCGTGAGGGCTACGACGTCGACTGGGTCGACAGCGGTCAGAAGGCCCTCGACCTGCTCGGTGGGCGCACCACCGAGGTGATGATCCTCGACCTCGGCCTGCCCGACATGGACGGCCTCGAGGTGTGCCGCCAGGCCCGCTCGGCCGGCTACGAGGGCGCCATCATGATCGTGACCGCCCGCGCCGGCGAGCTCGACCGGGTGGTCGGCCTCGACTACGGCGCCGACGACTACCTCGCCAAGCCCTTCGGCCTCGCCGAGCTGCAGGCGCGCGTGCGCGCCCTGCTGCGGCGTACCGGTGCCGGTAGCGCCAACGGCAGCGACGAGCCCGACGACGGCCTGCGCATCGACGTCGGCGCGCGCCGCGTCTACGCCGGCGACACCGAGGTCCCGCTGACCGGCAAGGAGTTCGACGTCCTGTCGATCCTGGCCGCCAACAAGGACAAGGTCGTGAGCCGCGGCCGGCTCATGGCCGACGTGTGGGACGAGAACTGGTACGGCTCCACCAAGACGCTCGACGTCACGATCGGCCGGCTCCGGCAGAAGCTCGAGAGCCAGGGCGTGACGGAGCGGGTGGTCGCGGTGCGTGGGGTGGGGTTCCGGCTCGAGGCCCCCGCCCCCGATGCGTGAACGCCTGACCGTCTCCTTCATCGCCATCACCCTGCTGATGCTCATCGGAGCGGGCCTGATCCGGTCGTGGGTCACCGACAGCGACGTCCGCAACGCCGAGCGTGAGGACGCCCAGGCGACCGCCTCGGCCGTGGCGGTGGTCGTCGCCGACGAGCTGGCCGAGGGCGGCGCGGTCGACGAGGCGCTGCTGACGCCGTTCGCGACGCCGCGCGTCAAGCTGACCTACGCCGTCGACGGGGCCCCCGACGTCGTCGTCGGCGACCGCGACGCCTCCGACGCCCACGACGAGGTCACCGCGAGCGTGGTCGTCCGCGGTGGCGGCACCCTGACCGTCGGGCGTCACCACGACGAGTCGCTCGAGGGCATCTGGGGCAACGACACCTCCGACCTGCTCGCGCTGTTCGGGCTGCTCGCGGTGGTCTCGGGCCTGGTCGGCTACCTGGTCGCCCGCAGCCTGTCCGGCCCGTTCCGCCAGCTCGCGGTCGCCGCCGCTGCGCTCGGCCGTGGGCGCTTCGACCTCGACCTGCCGCGCGGCGGGGTGCCCGAGGCCCGGGCCATCGCCTCGGCGCTCGAGCAGAGCGCGGGCCAGCTGCGCGAGCGGCTGGAGCGCGAGCGGGCGTTCGTCCAGCACGCCAGCCACGTGCTCCGCACCCCCCTGACCAGCCTCCGCTTCCGCCTCGAGGAGCTCGTCGACGACCCGGGCCTGTCCCTGGAGGCCCGTGACGCCGCCGAGGGGTGCCTCAAGGCCGTCGGCCAGCTCAACGACGTGGCCGGCGAGCTGGTCGAGCTCGGCGGCCGCGGCGTCCTGGTCGCCGGGGCCGCGATCCCGCTGCGCGACCTCGCCACCCAGGTCGCCCAGCGCTGGGCCGACGCGCTCGACGAGACCGACCGCGAGCTCACCGCCGCCGTCGAGGGCGACATCGAGCTCGTCGTCACCCCGGGCCCTGTCGAGCAGGTCCTCGACCTGATCCTCGAGGACCTCGTCGCCCACGAGACCGGCTCGGTCCGTCTCGTCTTCGAGGGGGCCGCCAGCCGGCTGCGCGTCGACATCCTCTGCCGCCGCGGCGACGACACCATGGGCGCGCCGCTGCACCCGGTCCAGGACCGCGTCCACACGGTCCTCGACTCCCTCGGCGGCCGTCTCGAGCACCCCGCCGACGGCGACGTCCTGCGCCTGCACCTGCCGCGCCGCTAGCTCACCCGGGGAGGCCGGCGTAGAACTCCCGGTGCGCCCGCGCGGCCCTCGCCCAGGTGAACCCCCGCGCGAGGTCCTGCCCCGGCGTGGGGTCGGGCGGGTCGTCCAGCACCCGGCCGAGGGCGGCCGAGATCGAGGCGGGGTCGACGGCGTACTCGACCGTCTCGCCGAGCACCTCGCGCAGCACCGGCAGCTGTCGGGCGACGACCGGGGTGCCGGCGGCCAGCGCCTCGAGGGCGGCCAGGCCGAAGCCCTCCTTGGTCGAGACGAACGCCAGCGCCGCGGCCTCCGCGACCAGGCTCGGCAGGGCGGCGTCGTCGACGACACCGAGCAGGTCGGCCCGGACGCCGAGCTCGGCAGCCCGGTCGTCGAAGGCCGCGCGGTAGGCGCGGTGGTCGAACAGGGTCTCACCGCCCGCCAGCACCAGGCGCACGTCGGGCTGCTCGGCGCGCAGCAGGGAGTAGGCCTCCAGCAGGTCGAGGGTGCCCTTGCGCGGCTCGATCCCGCCGACGGCCAGCACGTAGCGGCCCAGGCGCCGGCGCCAGCGCAGCCGTCCCATCTCGTCGTCCGCCCCGGCGGCGAACCGCTCGGCGGCCACGCCGTTGGGGATCACGGTCGGCACCCGGCCCCACCCGGCCTCGACCTCGTCGGCCACGGCCGCCGAGACGCAGACGAGCGCGCCGGGCTCGACGACGGCCCGCTCGTGGCAGGCGACGAGCTCGGGGGTCGTGAAGGTGTCGAGGTGGTGCACGGTGCGCGCGCACGGCCCGGAGCGCAGGGCGGCGTTGGCGCTGAGGCAGTCCTGCGCGTGCACGACGTCGTAGGCCGACCGGGCGGGTCCGAACGCCGCGGCCAGCACGTCGATGGAGCGGGCGATGCGCTCGCCGAACGGCTCGTCGGGGCCGAGGTCGGCGAACGGCACCGCGCGCACGCCGACCGCCGGGTCGACGGGACGGAAGAAGCCGGTGTCGCCACCGCGCCCGAGTGTCCAGACGTCGACGGTGACGCCCTGGAGCGCCAGCGCCTCGGCGAGGGCGAGGGTGTGGACGACACCGCCGCGGGGCTTGGTCGAGTAGGTCAGCAGCGCGAGTCTCATGACGGCCTCACCGGTACGCCGCCGCCTCGAGCTCGGCGAGGTGGTGCAGCACCCGCCGCGACCGGGTGATCTCGGCGCCGACGTCGACGGTGGCGACGGCGAGGCCGCCCTTGGCCGACGTACGGGCCAGCACGTCGCCACCCGGGCCCACGACCTTGGCCTGGCCGAGGAACCGCAGCGACCCGGCGGCGCCGGTCTGGTTGGAGGAGGCCCAGACGACCTGGTTCTCGGCGGCTCGGGCGCTGTCGTAGAGGTCGAAGAGCCGCGCTTGGCGGTCCTGCGGCAGCCGCGCGGCGCGGTCGGTGACCGAGGCCGGCCAGGCCGACAGGCAGGCCAGCACCTGCGCGCCGTCGACGGCCAGGGTGCGCGCGGCCTCGGGGAAGGTCTTGTCGTAGTCGATGAGCATCCCCATCCGGCCGACCGGGGTGTCAAAGGCGGCGAACCGGTCGCCCGCGGTGTAGGCCCGCGACTCTGCGGCCGGCAGGTGCACCTTGCGGTGCCGGCCGAGCACGCCGTCGCCGGTCAGGCACACCGCCGCGTTGTACGTCGCCGGGCCGGCCCGCTCGGCGTACCCCAGGCACACGACCATCTCGGCGGCCAGGTCGGCGAGCCGGCGCAGCTCGGGCGCGTCCTCGCACAGGGCCGGGGGCAGGTCGGCGAGGTCGGGCTCGCGCAGGTCGGTGAGGTAGCCGCCGAGGGTGGCGTCAGGCAGCACGAGCACGTCGCAGCCGGCGGCCCGGGCGTCGGTCACGATGCGGGCGACCTTGGCCAGCCCGCGCTCGAGGTCGCGGCCGAAGTGGGCGGCGGCCGCACCGATCGTGACCGGCACCGGCTAGACCCGCGCGACGGAGCGCACCCGACCGGTGATGCAGGAGGCGACGTGCTCCGCGTCGCGGGCGATGCCGAGGAAGCGGCCGGAGCCCCACGTGTGCAGCCAGGGCAGGCCGAGGAAGTAGAGCCCGGGCACCGACGTGACGCCGCGGGTGTGGGTGGGGCGGCCGTGGCCGTCGAAGACCCCGACGCCGACCCAGCGGTAGTCGGCGCGGTAGCCGATCGCCCAGACCACGCTGGTGATCCCGGCCGCGGCGAGGTCGAGGTCGAGCGGGTCGGCGTCCGGCGTCCAGACGGGCTCGTAGGTGCTGGCCGGCGGTGCGTCGACGCCCTGGGCCTCGATCCAGCGGTCGATGTCGCGGCAGATCGAGTTGTACGTCGCGTCGGCGGCGTCGAGCGCGTCGGTCATCGTCGGCTGGAAGGTGAGGTGGCTGCCGCCGGGCTCGCGCAGCCCGTCGAGCAGGCCGTAGAGCCGCATCCCGTCGCGGGCGAAGGCGCGGAGGTCGATGTCGCGGCCCCCGTCGCGGCCGGTGACGTAGTGGTTGGTCTTCTCGCGGCCGGCGAGGCCGCCGGGGTACTGCGCGACCGCGGTGTCGTAGAGGCCCATGTCGGCCAGCCACGTCATGCAGTCGCGGCCGCGGTAGGTGCGGGCCACGCGCGGGGCGTCGCCGAGCGCGAGGTGCACCTGGCGGCCGGCGAGGTGGAGGTCCTCAGCGATCTGGGCGCCGGACTGGCCGGAGCCGACGACGAGCACCGCACCGTCGGGCAGCTGCGCGGGGTCGCGATAGTGCGCCGAGTGCAGCTGGTGCACGGCCGGGTCGATCGCGCCGGCCCACGGCGGCACGATCGGCAGGTGGTAGCCGCCGGTGGCCAGCACCACGTGCTCGGCCTCGATCGTCTCCTCCCCGTCCGGGCCGCTGACGGTCAGGACGAACCCGCCCCCGTCCCGCTCGACCAGCGAGGTGACCCGCGTGTGCTCACGCAGCGGCGGGCCGAACGTGGCGGCGTACCCGCCGATCCAGGCGACCACCTCGTCCCGGGTCATGAACCCGTCGGGGTCGGGGCCGTCGTAGGCGTAGCCGGGCAGGCGGCAGTGCCAGTTGGGGGTGACGAGCGTGAAGGTGTCCCAGCGGCTGTCGGCCCACTCGTGCGCGGCGGTGCCGGCCTCGAGGACGACGTGGTCGACGCCGTCGCGGGTCAGGTACCAGCTGGTCGACAGCCCGGCCTGGCCGCCGCCGACCACGGCGACGGTGACGTGCGTGGTGGTCATCGGTCCTCCTCGGGGCTGGGCATCGGGGGCCACATCCGGACGACCTCGACCAGCTCGTCGGGGTCGTACGCCGCCGCGGAGGCGGCGATCTGGTCGGTGGTCGCGGCGGCCGAGGTGCATGCGAAGCCGTACTTGGCGCGCACCCGGTCGCTGGCGATGCCGAGGGCGTGGGTGGCGCGCTGCCGGAAGTCGGCGACCGTGTAGAGGGTGCCGAGGGACAGGTGGTCGTGCATGACCAGCGAGGGCGAGTAGCAGTCCTGCTCGCGGCCGTCGGGCCAGCGCACGACGAGGCTCATCTCAGGCATGGGCGGGCTCCTGGTAGAGGTCGGGCCGGCGGTCGCCGAGGTGGAACATCGCGCGGCGCGCGCCCTCCAGGACCTCCGCGACGTCGACGTCGGCGTAGGCGACACCGGCGTCGGTGCCGGTCGCGGCGAGCACCTCGCCGCCCGGCCCGACGACCTTGGCCGAGCCGACGAAGCGCAACGAGCCGAAGGTGCCGGCCTGGTTGGAGGCGACCCAGACGACCTGGTTCTCCAGGGCCCGGGCGCGGTCGAAGAGGTCGAAGCGGTGCTTCCACCGGTCGTCGGCCAGGTCGCCGGCGGACGCCGTGCGCGAGGCAGGCCAGGCGGAGATGCAGGTGACGACGTCGGCCCCGTCGAGGGCCAGCGCACGGGCGGCCTCGGGGAACGCCTTGTCGTAGCAGATGAGCGCGCCCACGCGGCCGACCGGAGTCTCGAACGCCGTGAACCCGTCGCCCGCTGCGTAGTAGAGCCCCTCGCCCAGCGGCTGGTGGACCTTGCGGTGCACGCCCAGGACGCCGTCGCCGCTGACGATCGCGGCGCTGTTGAACCGCTCGGTGCCGTCGGACTCGCAGAACCCGACGACGACCGTCATCTCGCGGGCGAGGTCGGCGACGCGGCGCAGCTCGGGACCGTCGAGGTCCATGACCGGCGGGAGGTCCTCGGGAGCGTCGGCGTGCGTGCCGTCGCGCCCCGAGCCCAGCACCGACAGGTATCCGCCGAGACAGGCCTCGGGGAACGCGAGCAGCGCTACGCCACGAGAGCGGGCGTCCGCGACGAGAGCGCCGATCTGGCGCAGGTTGTCGTCGGTGTCGCGGCCGAAGCCGGCGCACACCGAACCGATGCCGATGCTGCCCATCAGGCTGCTCCCATCCCGGTGACGGTGGAGGTGACGGCCTCGGTGACGACGCCGTCCGGCCAGCGCAGGCCGACGCCCGCGCCGGTGGTGAGCTCGCCGCAGACCGACGAGGTGACGAAGCCGGGCAGCTCGGAGCGGGCCGTCGTCGACTCGGCGGTGACCATGGCGAAGCCGGGGAAGCAGGTCAGCCAGTCGCCGTACGACGCCGCGCCGGGCGCCGGCACGGCCTCGACGTCCAGCACCGCTCGGCACCCGGAGGCCTCGGCGAGCATGCCGGTCGTGCCGACCAGGCCGCTCATGCTCACGTCCTTGGCCGCGGTGGGGGAGAGGGCGGGCACCACACCGGCGAGGGCGCGGAGCTCCTCGCCGGTGCGGTGGCTCGAGGAGTCCCACTGGGACCCGGTGTAGCGCGGCCGCCAGCCGCCGCCCAGGTCGGCGGTGACGCGCAGCGCCTGGCCCGGTGCGCCACCACCGCCGGGGACGGGGCGGTCCGTGCGTCCGAGCGCGGTGACCGACAGCGACGCCGGTACGCCGAGCTGCGTGTGGCCGCCGACGACCGGCACGCCCCACGCCCGGCTGGCGTCGGTGAGTCCGCGCAGGATCCGGCGGGCGAAGGACGCGTCGCGGGCCCCGACGGTGTCGAGCAGCGCGACGGGCGCTGCGCCCATCGCCGACAGGTCGTTGAGGTTGACCAGCGCGGCGCACCAGCCGGCCCACTCGGGGTCGCGCTCGACCATCGAGGGCAGGATCGCGTCGCACGCGGCAACCAGGTCCGAGCCGGGCACCGGGGCGCCGTCGTCACCGAGGAAGCCGTCGGGTGCGCCGTCCGCCATCTCGGCGAGCAGCCCACCCAGGGCCGACTTCGTCGCGTCGACCAGGCGCTGCACCCGGGCGATCGGCCAGTCGACGACGACGTGCGGGTGGCTGTGGAGGAAGGTCCGCTCGCGCGGCACCCACCCGAGGCGGCGGAAGAGCCGCTCGTTCTGGGCCTGGACGGTGGCGTCGAAGCGCAGCGCACCCTGGGCCTCGGCGGCCGCGCAGGCCGCGCGGACCAAGGCCGCGCCGACGCCGAGCAGCATCCGCGCATCGCTGGCCACGGCCAGGCGCGAGCCGCGCCACCAGCCGAGGTCGCGACCGGGCAGCGCCGGGTGCAGCCGGACGCCGCCGAGCACCTCGCCGCCACCTGAGGCGTGCGCGGCGCGGGCCACGAGCACGATCGTGCGCGGGTCGTCGTCGACGTCGTCGCGGTCGGAGCCGTCGAAGAGGCCCTGCTCGTGCACGAAGACCTCGCGGCGCAGCGCGCGGTAGGCGGCGACCTCTGCGGCGTCGGCCCGCACGACGACGAACGCGTCGAGCGTGGGCGACGTACGGGGCGAGCCGGTGAGGACGACTTCGTCGACGAGGCCGCTCACGACGCGGCCTCGCTAGAACAGGAGCCGAGGGCCGAGCAGGCACCGCAGGCCGCGCAGCCGGCGGCCTGGTCGGAGCCGAGCATCCCGTGCGCCCGCAGAGCGGCGGAGACCTGGGCGGTGACCCGGTAGACGTCGGCGGGGGCCGGGGCGACCGCGCCGTCGACGTCGGTGGCCAGGGTGCCGGCCAGCGGCCGGAACGGCACCACGAACGGGTAGACACCCATCTCGATGAGCTCGACCGCGCCGGCCACGAGCTCGTCGGGGTCCTCGCCGAGGCCGACGAGGAGGTAGGTCGAGACCTGGTTCCAGCCGAAGACACGCACGGCCTCGGCCCAGGCGGCGCGGTACTCCGCCATCGGCACCGAGCCCTTGCCCGGCATCCACCGCAGCCGGACGTCGTCGTCGAGCGACTCGACGTGGATGCCGATCGAGCGGGCCCCGGCGTCGTACAGGTCCTGGATGGTCTGCAGGTCGCCCGGTGGCTCGCACTGCACCTGGATCGGCAGGTCGGGCAGCACCTCCCGCACGGCCCGCACGCAGCGGGCCAGGTGGGTGGCGCCGCGGTCGCGGCCGTTGCTGGTGCCGGTGGTCATCACCATCTGCGTGATGCCGTCGAGGTCGTGGGCGGCCTTGGCCACCTCGGCGATCTGCGCCGGCGACTTCACCGCGACGGTCGCCCCGGCGTTGAGCGACTCCTCGATCGCGCAGAACCGGCAGCGCTCGCGCTCGTCGTACCGCACGCAGGTCTGCACGACCGTCGTGGCGAGGACGTGGGCCGAGTGCAGCCGGGCGATCTGCTCGTAGGGGACGCCGTCGGCGGTGCTCAGGTCGTAGAACCGGGGCCGGGCGACGGCCTCGACGCCCATGCCGGTGTCGGCGCCGTCGAGGAGCAGCTTGCCGCCGTTGACGGTGTAAGGGCTGCGGGGGTTGAGCGGGATCGCCGCCCCCACACCGTCGAGCAGCACGTGCCCGTCGTCGCTGGGGCCGGCGCCCGCGCGACGCGCGACCGGTGCGTCCAGCAGGCGGATGCCCTGGATCGCCACGTCCACCCGGGTGTCGGCTCCCATGTCGCTCAGCCGCTCAGAGGTTGTAGACGGAGTTGATGATCGCGCCCTTGTTGGCGAAGTGGATCACCGCGTCCTGGACGTCGAGCGGGTGGCAGGGGATGACGCCCTCGATCAGGTCCTCCTCGCGCTGGCCGTGCAGCGCCATGCCGAAGCGGCAGCACAGCACGGTGCCGCCCTCGGAGATGAAGGTCTTGATGGCGTCGTTCATGTTCTGGTTGCCGGGGAACGCCGTGTCGCCGGTCGTCGGGAAGCCGCGGGTGTCGGCGCAGGCCAGCGCGCCGGGGCCGTAGAAGTAGAGGGTGGCGTCGAAGCCCTTGCGCAGTGCTCGCGTCGTCTGCAGCACCGCGACGAAGCTCACCGAGCTCTCGTGCGGGATGCCGTGGACCAGCGTCAGCCAGGCCTGGCCCTCGCTGGCCTGGTAGTCGGGGAA
>JAOPXU010000409.1 GCA_025964985.1 Nocardioides sp. | reverse complement strand
GCGCCGCCACCCCGGGCGCCCGGGCCCGCGACGACTTCACCTCCGCCGCGCAGGCCGCCCGCGAGGCCCTGGCCCGCACCCCCGAGCAGCTCGAGGTGCTGCGCCACGCCGGGGTCGTCGACGCCGGCGGACGCGGCGTGAGCGTCATCCTCGACGCCGCCGAGACCGTCCTGACCGGACGCCGTCCGGTGGCGGTCACCCGCGCCGCGATCCCCGTCCCGGTCGCGCCGGTCCAGGAGGGCGACCTGAGCCCCGACGGCCCGTCGTACGAGGTCATGTACCTGCTCGACGCCGACGAGGCCGCGGTCACCACCCTGCGCGAGCGCCTGTCCGGGCTCGGCGACTCGCTGGTGGTCGTCGGCGGCGACGGGCTGTGGAACGTCCACGTGCACGTCGACGACGTCGGCGCCGCCGTCGAGGCCGGCATCGAGGCCGGCCGCCCCCACCGCGTCCGCGTCACCCACTTCGCCGAGCAGGTCGAGGCCCGCCGCGCCGCCACCGAGGCCCCGGCCCGCAGCGGACGCCGGGTCGTGGCCGTCGCCGCCGGACCCGGCCTCGAGCGGCTCTTCGAGGCCGCCGGGGCCCACGTCGTCGTGGGCGGGCCCGGACGCCGTCCGTCGACCGGTGAGGTGCTCGCGGCCATCACCGGCACCGGCGCCGCCGAGGTCGTCGTGCTGCCCAACGACGCCGACTCCGTGCGCGTGGCCCGCATCGCGGCCAGCACCGCCGAGGCCGACCACGGGCTCCGCGTGGCCGTCGTACCGACGCGGGCGCAGGTGCAGGGACTCGCCGCCATGGCCGTCCACGAGCCCGGTCGCACCTTTGACCAGGACGTCCTCGAGATGACCGCCACCGCACGGCACGCCCGCCACGGCGCCGTCACGGTCGCGGCCCGCAAGGCGCTGACGACCGCCGGCTGGTGCGAGCCCGGCGACGTCCTCGGCGTCATCGAGGGCGACTTCGTCGAGATCGGCGCCGACCTCTACGCCGTCGCGACCCTCGTGCTCGGCCGTCTGGTCGCGGGTGGTGGTGAGCTGGTCACGGTCGTGACCGGCGCCGGCTCCGGCGACCTGGGGGAGCGGGCGGCGGCCTGGGTCGAGGAGCGGCACCCGACGGTCGACGTGGTCGTCTACGACGGCGGGCAGGAGCGCTACCCGCTGTTGCTGTCGGTGGAGTGAGGCAGGGTTGACGTCGTGATCTCCCTCGACTCACCCGTGACCTCGGTCCTGGGCGAGTCCAAGAAGGCCGCCAAGTTCACCGACGGGCTCGGGCTGCGCACCGTCGGCGACCTGCTCCACCACTTCCCGCGCCGCTACCTCGAGACCGGCAAGCTCACCAAGGTCGACGACCTTCAGCCCGGCCAGATGCTGGCGGTCATCGGCGAGATCGAGCGGAGCGAGGTCAAGACCCACCAGGACCGCCGCACGGGCAAGCTGGTCGCGCGCGTCGAGACCTGGCTGCGCACCGACGGCCCGCGCCTGCAGATCACCTTCTTCGCCCGCCACGTCGACTCGGCCAAGTGGCGCGCCGCCAAGCTCGCCCCCGGCCAGACCGGGCTCTTCCTCGGCCAGGCCAAGCTGTTCAACAGCCAGTGGCAGCTGACCCACCCCAAGATGGTGCTCTTCGGCGCCAGCGGCAGCAGCAACGACGGTGACATCGCCACGGTCGAGGCGATCGGCGACCTCTACCCGATCTACCCCCTCACCAAGGGCGTCGAGTCCTGGGACGTCGCCCGCGTCGTCACCTTCGCCCGCTCGGTGGTCGACGAGCTGCCCGAGGTGGTGCCGGCCGAGGTGCGCGAGCGCTACGACGTCGTCGACGCCCGCACCGCCCTCGACTGGGTCCACGCGCCCGAGGACCACTCCCAGGTCCACCGCGCCCACCGCCACTACCGCTTCGAGGAGGCGCTGGTCACCCAGCTCGTCCTGGCGAAGCGACGGCAGGCCGTGCGCGAGATCGGCGCCCAGGCCCGCGACGGCGGCGACGGAGCGCTGCTCGACGCGTTCGACGCACGGCTGCCGTTCGAGCTGACCGCCGGCCAGCGCGAGGTGGGCGAGCAGGTCGCCGCCGACCTGGCCCGCCCCCACCCGATGAACCGGCTGCTGCAGGGCGAGGTCGGCTCCGGCAAGACGCTGGTGGCCCTGCGCGCGATGCTGCGCGTCGTCGACTCTGGCGGGCAGGCGGCACTGCTCGCGCCCACCGAGGTGCTCGCCCAGCAGCACCACCGCTCGATCACCGCGATGCTCGGCGACCTCGCCGGCGGCGCCCTGCTCGGCGGCACGACCGTCGAGCTGCTGACCGGCTCGATGACCAAGACCCAGCGCACCGGCCCGATGTCGCGCCTGGGCAGTGGCGAGGCCGGCATCGTCATCGGCACCCACGCCCTGCTCGAGGACAAGGTGCAGTTCGCCGACCTCGGCCTCGTCGTCGTCGACGAGCAGCACCGCTTCGGTGTCGAGCAGCGCGCCGCCCTCACCGACAAGGCCGGCACCCCGCCCCACGTGCTGGTGATGACTGCGACGCCGATCCCGCGCACCGTGGCCATGACCGTCTTCGGCGACCTCGAGGTCTCGACGCTGCGCGAGCTGCCCGCGGGGCGCGCCGAGATCCAGACCAACGTCGTCAACCTCGTCGACCACCCCGGCTGGATCACCCGCGTCTGGCAGCGCGTGCGCGAGGAGGTCGACAAGGGCCACCAGGTCTACGTCGTGTGCCCGCGCATCTCCGGCGACGAGCCCGAGCAGGGCCAGCGCGACGAGCCGGCCTACGACGAGGAGGGCCAGGCCGTCGTGCCCGCGGCCGCCGCGCCGCCGCTGTCCGCGGTCGAGGAGGTCGTCACCGAGCTCGCCGACGGCCACCTCGAGGGACTGCGCCTCGCGGTGCTCCACGGCCGGCTACCGGCCGACGTCAAGGACGCCACCATGCGCGCCTTCAGCACCGGCCAGGTCGACGTCCTCGTCTCCACCACCGTCATCGAGGTCGGCGTCGACGTGCCCAACGCCACGGCCATCGTCATCCTCGACGCCGACCGGTTCGGCGTCTCCCAGCTCCACCAGCTGCGCGGTCGCGTCGGCCGTGGCGGCCTGCCGGGCCTGTGCCTGCTGGTCTCCTCGGCCGAGTGGCTCTCCCCGGCCCGCGAGCGGCTCGACGCCGTCGCCGCCACCACCGACGGCTTCGAGCTCAGCCGCGTCGACCTCGAGCAGCGCCGCGAGGGCGACGTCCTGGGCCGGTCGCAGTCCGGCTGGCGCTCGACCCTGCAGAACCTCCGCGTCCTGCGCGACGAGCAGACCATCGTGCAGGCCCGCGAGGCCGCCGAGGCCCTGCTGGGGGCCGACCCCGACCTGGCCGCCACCCCGGTGCTGGCCGGCGCCGTCGCCGACCTCGAGGCCTCCGCCAACGCCGACTTCATCGAGAAGTCGTGACCACAGGAAGGCCCGTCCCGTGACGCGCATCATCGCCGGCGCCGCCAAGGGCCGCCGGCTCCGCACCCCGCCCGGCGAGCACACCCGCCCGACCACCGACCGCGTCCGCGAGGCGCTGTTCAGCGCCGTCGAGTCGTGGTGCGGCTCGCTGCACGACCTGCGGTTCCTCGACCTCTACGCCGGAAGCGGCGCGGTCGGCCTCGAGGCCTGGTCGCGCGGGGCGGGCGCCGTCACGTTCGTCGAGTCCGACAAGGCGACCGCGGCCCTCGTCACGGCCAACGCCCGCGAGCTGGGGTTCGCCGCGGCCGACGTGCGCGCGCAGCGGGTGGTGACCGCGCTGGCCGGCCCGCCGGTCGCGCCCTACGACGTCGTGTTCAGCGACCCGCCCTACCCGCTGTCCGAGGACGACCTCGCCGCCGACCTGCGCCTGCTCGCCGACGGCTGGCTGGCGCCCGACGCGATGCTCGTCGTCGAGCGCTCGCGACGCAGCCCGCAGCCGACGTGGCCGGCGGGCGTCGAGGCCGGCCGCGACAAGCGCTACGGCGAGACGACGCTTTGGTACGGTCACGCCCCGTGAGCCCGACATGAGCCCGACATGAGCAGAGCCGTCTGTCCCGGTTCGTTCGACCCCGTGACCCACGGTCACATCGACATCATCGGCCGGGCCTCCCGGCTCTTCGACGAGGTCGTGGTCGCCATCGGCGTCAACCCGTCCAAGAGTCGCCTCTTCGCCCCCGAGGAGCGCGTCGCGATGCTCGAGCGCGCGGTCGCCGGCTTCGACAACGTCCGGGTCGAGGGGTTCACCGGCCTGGTCACCGACTTCTGCGTCGAGCACGACGTCCGGGCGATCGTGAAGGGGCTGCGCTCGTCGAGCGACTTCGACTACGAGCTGCCGATGGCCCACATGAACGCCGCCCTCACCGGTGTCGAGACCGTCTTCCTGCCCACGTCGACCGGCCAGTCCTTCGTGTCCTCGTCGCTGGTCAAGGAGGTCGCCTCGTTCGGGGGCGATGTCGCGGCGTTCGTCCCGGACTACGTGCTCGAGGCGCTGACGGCCCGTCTGGCGGAGCGCGCATGAGCGCTGCGGGAGCAGCGTTTTTGCAGGTGGGACACCGAGCAGTAGGCTCCTACCTTGTTCTGTTGTGCCCGGACCCGGAAGTGATCCCCTGACCAGCCTGGACCCGAGAGCGCCGCTCGTGCTCGACACCCGCGAGCTCGGCCGCCGCCCGGGGTCCCAGCGTGAGGTGACACTGTCGGTACCGGCTCCAGCAGAGCTGGGCATCGACATCCTCTCTGTCCCCGAAGGCTCGCCGGTCACACTCGACCTGCGGCTGGAGGCGGTCATGGAAGGGGTGCTGGTCACGGGCACGGCGCGAGCCGGGCTCGAAGGCGAGTGCGCACGCTGTCTGGACCCGATCACCGACCCGGTCGATGTGACGTTCCAGGAGCTGTTCCTCTACGACGACCGGCGCCGTGACTCGACCGGTCAGCACGAGGCCGACGAGGACGACGAGGTCAGCATGCTCGAGGACGACCTGCTCGACCTCGAACCCCTGCTGCGGGACGCGGTGGTGCTCGCACTACCGTTCCAGCCGTTGTGCGAGGACGACTGTCCTGGGTTGTGCACCGAGTGCGGTGCATCGCTCAAGGAGGACCCCGAGCACACCCACGAAGAACCGATCGACCCCCGATGGTCGGCCCTGGCCGACATCGACACCGAGTAGCACCACCCCGATCCAGAAGTCGAACGAGGAGATTCCAGTGGCTGTCCCGAAGCGGAAGATGTCGCGGAGCAACACCCGCCACCGTCGATCGCAGTGGAAGGCCGTCGCGCCGACCCTGGTGACCTGCGCCAACCCCGCCTGCGGTGCCAAGCACCTGCCGCACCGGGCCTGCGGCGAGTGCGGCCAGTACGGCGCCCGCGCCGACCGCCGCCAGGTCCTCTGACGAACTACCAGGAGCTGCGCTCGGCGCTCGGGGACCCGGTCCTCGACGCCGAGCTGCTCGAGCGCGCGCTGACGCACCGCTCCTACGCCTACGAGAACGGCGGGCTGCCGACCAACGAGCGGCTCGAGTTCCTCGGTGACTCCGTCCTCGGCATCATCGTGACCGAGACGCTCTACACGATGCACCCCGACCTGTCCGAGGGTCGCCTGGCCAAGCTGCGCGCGGCCGTGGTCAACGCCCGGGCCCTGGCCGGGGTGGCCATCACGATCGGGCTCGGCGACCACGTCAAGCTCGGTCGCGGCGAGGAGACGACGGGCGGGCGCCACAAGGCGTCGATCCTGTCCGACACCGTCGAGGCCGTCATCGGCGCCGTCCACCTCAGCGGCGGCATCACCGTCGCCGGCGACGTCGTCCACAAGCTGTTCGACCCCCTCATCGAGGAGGCCTCGGCCATGGGCGCCGGCCTCGACTGGAAGACGTCGCTGCAGGAGCTCTCCGCCGAGCACGCCCTCGGGGTGCCGGAGTACGTCATCGCCGACGAGGGCCCCGACCACATGAAGACCTTCCACGCCCAGGTGCGCGTGGCCGGCAAGCTCTACGGCAACGGCGTCGGGCGCTCCAAGAAGGAGGCCGAGCAGGCCTCTGCCGAGACGGCCTACGGCGAGATCGTCGCCGCCCTCGACGTCGACGACGCGGCGACCGCGCCCGTCGCGTCGGCCGGCCCGGCCAGCGCCACCGACTGACCCGTGCCCGAGCTGCCCGAGGTCGAGGTCGTGCGTGCGGGCCTGGCCCGCCACGTGCTCGGCGCCACGATCACCCGGGTCGACGTGCTCCACCCGCGCCCCGTGCGCCGTGATCTGCGTGGCCCCGAGGGCTTCGCGGCCGCGCTCGTCGGACGCCGCGTCGACGACGCGCGACGCCGCGGCAAGTACCTCTGGCTGCCGCTCGACAACGGTGACGCCCTGCTCGGCCACCTCGGCATGAGCGGGCAGCTGCTCGTGCAGCCCAAGGACGCGCCGCCCGAGCGCCACCTGCGGGTCCGGATGGTGCTCGACGGCGCCGCGGAGGACCGCGAGCTGCGCTTCGTCGACCAGCGGATGTTCGGCGGGCTGTCGATCAGCACCGGCGGCGCCGAGCTGCCGCCCGAGATCGCCCACATCGCCCGCGACCCGCTCGACCCCGAGTTCGACGACGACCTCTTCGTCGCCCGGGTCCGCAAGCGCAGCTCCGGCGTCAAGCGGCTGCTGCTCGACCAGGGCCTGATCTCCGGGGTCGGCAACATCTACGCCGACGAGGCGCTGTGGCGCGCCGAGCTCCACGGCGAGCGGCCGGGGGACCGGCTCACCGGTCCGCAGGTCCGGCGCCTGCTCGAGCACGCCCGCGAGGTGATGAGCGAGGCGCTCGGCCAGGGCGGCACGTCCTTCGACGCCCTCTACGTCAACGTCAACGGCGAGTCGGGCTACTTCGACCGCTCGCTGCACGCCTACGGGCGCGCCGACGAGCCCTGTGACCGCTGCGGCACGCCGATCCGGCGCGTGGCGTTCATGAACCGTTCGTCCTTCTTCTGCCCGCGCTGCCAGCCCGTGCCGCGCCGGCGCCGTACGGTCCCGGTCGTGCGGACGCACACGCCGGATTGACCCTCGCCCATCCGGGTGGGACTCTGGTAGACGGTCCTGATCCGTACCGGGTCCGGCACCACCACTCCATCACTCCCCTCTGGACGGAAGGGTCACTCCATGGCCAAGGCGCTGATCGGCTACTTGAACAGCGACCTGCGAGACCCCCGACTGGCTGCCGACAACGCTCGGCTCCGGACGCGTGTGGCCGAGCTGGAAAACCTCGTCCTCCGGCTCTCGGAGGAGAACGACCGGCTGGTGGCCTCCCGGGCCGCCGAGCTGCTCGAGACGACGTCGATGCCGGAGATGCAGCCGGCCTGACCCACGTCGCCGGGCGCTCCGCTCGGCAGCGTCCTGCTCGGTGAGTCCCGCATGAGTCCCACGTGAGCAGAGTCCTCGACGTCGTCGCGCCCCCGCGGCTCGGCACGCCGTTCCGCTGGCTGCTCGCCTCCTCGTGGACCTCCAACGTCGGTGACGGCATCGCCATCGCCGCCGGGCCGCTGCTGGTGGCCTCGCAGACCGACGAGCCGTTCCTGGTGGCGCTCGCCGCCCTCGCCGTCTGGGCGCCGCCGCTGCTGTTCGGGCTGTACGCCGGCGTCCTGACCGACCGGATCGACCGCCGTCGGATCGTGATGACCGTCGACCTCGTCCGGGTGGCGGTCCTGACGGTGCTGGTGACCTTCGTCGTCACCGGGGCGGTCTCGGTCGTCGTCGTCCTCGTGGCGCTCTTCGCCCTCGGCACCGCCGAGATGTTCGCCGACAACGCCTCGGCGGCGCTGCTGCCGATGGTCGTCGCCCGCGACGACCTCGCGATCGCCAACTCCCGTCTCCAGGTCGGGTTCATCACCGTCAACCAGCTCGTCGGCCCGCCGCTCGGGGCGCTGCTGTTCGCCGCCGGGTCCGCCTGGCCCTTCGCGGCGCAGGCGCTGCTCGTGCTCGTGGGCGCCGTGCTCGTCTCCCGGGTCGCCGCCCCGACCCTGCCGCGCGAGGTCGACTCGGTGTCCAAGGTCAGCCACGACATCGCCGAGGGCTTCCGCTGGGTCTGGCACCACGCCGCCGTGCGCACCTTGGTGCTGACGATCTTCACCTTCAACATCACCTTCGGCGCCGCCTGGTCGGTGCTGGTCCTCTACGCCACCGAGCGCCTCGACCTCGGCGCGGTCGGCTTCGGCCTCGTCACCACCGTCGGCGCGGCCGGGGGACTGCTCGGCACGCTGTCCTACGGTTGGATCACCCGCCACGTCAGCCTCGGCGACCTGATGCGGATCGGGCTGGTCATCGAGACCCTCACCCACCTCGGGCTCGCGCTCACCACCGAGCCCCTGGTCGCCCTGCCGATCTTCTTCGTGTTCGGCGCGCACGCCTTCGTCTGGGGGACGACGTCGATCACCGTGCGCCAGCGCGCCGTGCCGACCGAGCTGCAGGGCCGCGTCGGGTCGGTCTACCTCGTCGGCGTCTTCGGAGGCCTGGTCGCCGGCTCGGGCATCGGCGGACTGCTGGCCCAGCACCACGGCGTGACCGCGCCGTTCTGGTTCGCCTTCGTCGGCTCGGCCGTCTTCGTCGTGCTGATCTGGCGCCAGCTGTCCCACATCGCCCACGCCGACGGGGCCGACGCGCCGCTCGCCGTGTGACCGGGACCGTCCGTCGCGCCTTGTAGAGTCAGCCGCGCTGAGCTTCCCCCGCGTCAGTAGTCGTCGACCAGATCGACTCACCCCACCCGAGCAACCGGTGACGGAGCCAAGCGCGTGTACCTCAAGAGCCTGACCCTCAAGGGCTTCAAGTCCTTTGCGTCGGCGACCACGCTGCAGCTCGAGCCCGGCATCACCTGCATCGTCGGGCCCAACGGCTCCGGCAAGTCCAACGTCGTCGACGCCCTGGCCTGGGTGATGGGCGAGGCCAGCGCCAAGAGCCTGCGCGGCGGCAAGATGGACGACGTCATCTTCGCCGGCACCACCGGGCGCCCGCCGCTGGGTCGCGCCGAGGTCGTGCTCACCATCGACAACTCCGACGGCGCCCTGCCGATCGAGTACGCCGAGGTCACCATCACCCGCACGATGTTCCGCAGCGGTGGGTCCGACTACGCCATCAACGGCACCAGCTGCCGGCTGCTCGACGTCCAGGAGCTGCTCAGCGACTCGGGCATCGGGCGCGAGATGCACGTCATCGTCGGCCAGGGCCAGCTCGACACGATCCTGCACGCGACCCCCGAGGACCGCCGCGGCTTCATCGAGGAGGCCGCCGGCGTCCTCAAGCACCGCAAGCGCAAGGAGAAGGCGCTCCGCAAGCTCGATTCCACCGAGGGCAACCTCACCCGGCTCAACGACCTGCTCACCGAGATCCGGCGCCAGCTCAAGCCGCTCGGCCGCCAGGCCGAGGTCGCCCGCAAGGCCCAGAGCGTGCAGGCCGACGTGCGTGACGCCCGGGCCCGGCTGCTCGCCGCCGACCTGGTCACCGCCCGCACGGCCCTCCAGCAGGAGATGGCCGACGAGTCGATCCTGGTCGAGCGTCGCGAGCAGGTGGAGGCCCAGACCAAGACCGCCCGCGAGCAGGAGGCCGCCCTCGAGGCGGCCCTGCGCGAGGACCTCCCCGCCCTGTCGGCGGCCCAGGAGACCTGGTTCGCCCTGTCCGGGCTGCGCGAGCGGCTCCGCGGCACCCAGTCGCTGGCCGCCGAGCGGGTCCGCAACGCCGCCGGCACGGCCGACGTCGAGGAGGCGCGCTCCGGCCGCGACCCCGAGCAGCTCGAGGCCGAGGCCGAACAGGTGCGCGTGCAGGAGCAGCAGATCGCCGCCGAGGTCGACGGCCACCGGGTCGCGCTCGAGCAGGCGGTGACCGCGCGCCGTACCTCCGAGGAGGCCGCGGCCGAGGAGGAGCGCCGGATCACCGGACTCCAGCGCGCCGCTGCCGACCGTCGCGAGGGCCTCGCCCGCCTGCACGGCCAGGTCAACGCGCT
>JAOPXU010000377.1 GCA_025964985.1 Nocardioides sp. | reverse complement strand
ATCCGCGTCAACAGCGTCGCGCCGTCCTACATCTACGAGGACGTCAACAAGGGCTACTTCGACTGGCTCGCCTCCGAGGCCGGCACCACCCACGACGACGTCTACGCCGAGAAGGCCGACCCGTGCGACCTCAAGCGGCTCGCCTCCCCCGAGGAGGTCGCCCGGGCCACCCTGTTCCTCGCCACCGACCTGGCCTCGGCCGTCACCGGCCAGACCCTGACGGTGGACTGCGGAGAGTTCCACAGCTGACATGACCGACAACATCATGACCCGCGAACGTCCCGACGTCGGGTCGTACGACGACATCGTGGCGGCCGCCGTCCGCACGACCGGTCTCGACGACTTCGGGGGCACAGCCCACGAGGAGGGCCTGCGGGTCCTGGCCGAGGACCTGGCGTCGCCGGAGGCCGGGCTGACCCCGCGCGGCAACTACTTCCACCGCTCCGAGGTCAAGAGCGCGCTGGTCGGCGTCCTGCTGACGCACGCGGCGTTCCAGCGCTTCCCGCAGCACGCCGACGTACCGATCGAGCGGCCGATCTTCGTGATGGGCCTGCCCCGCACCGGCACGACCGCCCTGCACCGGCTGCTGCACGCCGACCCGCAGGCGCAGGGGCTGGAGATGTGGCTGACGCAGTACCCGCAGCCGCGCCCGCCGCGCGAGACCTGGGACGACGACCCGATCTTCGGCGCCATGCAGCAGGGCTTCGCCGCGCACCACGTCGAGAGCCCCGACTTCATGGGGATCCACTACATGGACGCCACCACCGTCGAGGAGTGCTGGCGACTGCTGCGCCAGACCGGCAAGTCCAACTCCTACGAGTCGCTGGCCAACGTCCCGCGCTACACCGAGTGGCTCGCGCGCCAGGACTGGACCGACGCCTACGCCCGGCACCGGCAGAACCTCCAGCTCGTCGGCCTCAACGACCCCGACAAGCGCTGGGTGCTCAAGAACCCCAGCCACATGACCGCCCTCGACGCGCTGATGACCGTCTACCCCGACGCGCTCGTCGTCTACACGCACCGCGACCCGGTCGTCTGCATCGCCTCGTCGTGCTCGCTGTCGGCCGAGACCACCGTCGGCCACTCCACGACCTACACGCCCGACGTCGTCGGCAGCACCCAGCTCGACCTGTGGTCGCGGGCCTACCACGCCTACCACGACGCCCGGCCGGAGTACGACGACAAGCAGTTCGCCGACGTCGCCTTCAAGGACCTCGTGACCGACCCCATCGGCGTCGTACGCCGTCTCTACGAGCAGTTCGACCTCGAGCTCACGCCCGAGTCGCTCGCCGCGGTCGAGGAGATCGACCGCGAGCAGAAGCAGGGCGGCAAGGCGCCGTCCCACAAGTACGACCTCGCCGACTACGGCCTCGACGAGGACCACGTCCGAAAGGCCTTTGAGAGATGAGCAGCAAGAAGAAGGTCGTCGTCTGGGGCACCGGCGTCGTCGGCTCCATGGTGATCGCCGAGATCCTCAGCCCGGCCGACGGTGGTCACCCGCTGTTCGAGCTGGTCGGCGTCGGCGTGAGCAACCCCGCCAAGGTCGGCAAGGACGCCGGCGAGCTCGTCGGCCTCGACCTGGTGACCGGCGTGCTGGCCACCGACTCGGTCGACGAGCTCGTCGCCCTGGCGCCCGACGCCCTGGTGCACTACGGCCCGACGGCGCAGTTCGCCGACGAGAACATCCGCGTCATGAGCGCGTTCCTGCGCGCCGGCATCGACGTCTGCTCGACCGCGATGACGCCGTGGGTCTGGCCGACGATGAAGCAGAACCCCGCGGCCTGGATCGACCCGATCACCGAGGCCTGCGAGGCCGGCGGCGCGTCGTGCTTCACGACCGGCGTCGACCCGGGCTTCGCCAACGACCTGTTCCCGATGACGCTGATGGGCCTGTGCGGGCGCGTCGACTCGGTGCGCGCGAGCGAGCTGGTCGACTACACCGACTACGAGGGCGACTACGAGGACGAGATGGGCATCGGGCGCTCGCCCGACTTCACTCCCCTGCTCGAGATCCCCGACCTGCTGATCA
Organism: Nocardioides sp.; assembly: GCA_025964985.1. Lineage (GTDB taxonomy): Bacteria > Actinomycetota > Actinomycetes > Propionibacteriales > Nocardioidaceae > Nocardioides. Next base: position 1,125 of record JAOPXU010000377.1, on the reverse strand, counting down.
TGGCGTGGGGCGCGACGGTCCCGATGATGGCCGAGGCCGTCGGCATCGAGCTCGACGACATCACCACGACGTGGGAGAAGTGGGTGACCCCCGAGGACCGCAAGACGGTCAAGGGCGTCATCGAGGCCGGCAACGTCGCCGCCATCCGCTTCTCGATCCGCGGCGTCTACCAGGGCCGCGACGTGATCGTGCTCGAGCACGTCAACCGGATCGGCCTCGACGCCGCCCCGGAGTGGCCCGCCGGCAGCGCCGACGACGTCTACCGCGTCGACATCGTCGGGTCGCCGTCGATCACGCAGGAGACGGCGTTCCGGTTCACCGACGGCAGCGGCCGCGCGCCGGCGGTCGCCGGCTGCCTGGCCACCGGCCTGCGCGCGCTCAACGCCGTCCCTGCCGTCAACGACCTGCCGGCCGGCTGGGTGACCGCGCTCGACCTCCCGCTGGTGCCGGGCGTCGGCACCATCCGCTGACCCAGGCGGTCCTCCACAGGCCCGCGACCGGCCGGTTTGTCCCCAGCCCCACCGCGAGCAGGGCTGGCGGCATGACCACCATCCCGCTGACCGCCCTGTCCGTCTCCGTTCCGACCAGCTGGCGCCGACGTCGCGACCCCGACCGCGGCGTCGTCGTCTCGGCGCGCGCCCCGTCGCTGCCGGCCAGCGGCGTGCGCCCCGACCTCGTCGTCCGTACGACGACCCTCGACCACGACGACGCCCGCGCCTGGCGCCACGAGGCGCTCACCGACCTGGCCGCGCTGCTCGTCGACTTCGCGCTCGAGGACGACGACGTCTACGACCTGGACGGGCACGACGTGCACTACCACCGCTTCGCCCACCGGGTCGGGACCGCCGACGTGCTCTGCGACCAGTGGGCGTGGCTGGTCGACGGCTTCGCGGTGACGCTGACCTGCTCGGCCGCGCGCGTCGACTACCCCGACTGGTGCGACGTCTTCGAGGCGATCGCCGACACGGTCGTGCTGGGACCCCGGCCGTGATCTAGTGGCGCCGTGATCGACGCACTCGAGCCCGCCGCAGCGACCCTGCTGGTGGCCGCCCTCGTGGCCAACGGGCTCCAGGCCGGCACCTACTACGCCTGGGCCAGCGGCGTCATGCCCGGCCTGGCCCGGGT
>JAOPXU010000309.1 GCA_025964985.1 Nocardioides sp. | reverse complement strand
GCGTCGGGGGCGTTGACGATGGTCTGGCCGACCTTGGCGAACCCGAACGCCTCCTCGGCGTGCTGGATCGGCCAGGTCTCGTGGAAGCCGTTGACGAAGGTGCCGTTGGCGTGGAAGTCGCGGCTCTCCTCGTAGTTGCCGCGCAGGCCGAGGTAGCCGTTGCCGACGCTGAAGACCGACTCGGTCTTGCCCAGGTCGCCGTCGTCGAAGCGCGTCTCGACCAGGCGCCACTCGTCGACCGGGAACCGGTCGCGGTCGAGCGGGTCGACGGCCTGCGGGGCCTCGTGGCTGGCGCCGTGGCGGTCGTCGACCTCGGCGTCGGCCGCGCTCATCGGACGAGCTCGGCGAGGTCGGAGACGACGACGTCGGCACCGGCCTGCGTGAGCGCCTCGTGACCGGCGCCGCGGTCGACGCCGATCACGAGCGCGAAGCCACCTGCCGCACCGGCGATGACGCCGTTGATCGCGTCCTCGAACACCACGCACTCCGCGTCTGGCACGCCGAGCTCGCGGGCGGCCTCCTGGAAGGTGTCGGGCGCGGGCTTGCCCTGCAGGCCGCGCTCGACGGCGATGCCGCCGTGCATGACGAACGAGAAGTACTCGCTCACCCCGGCGGCCTCGAGGACGTCGGGCGCGTTCTTGGACGACGACACGATCGCCATCGGCATGCCCTGCTCGCGCAGCTGGTCGAGCAGGCGCCTCGAGCCGGGGTAGGCCTCGACGCCCTCGCGCCGCAGCACCTCGCCGAACGCGTCGTTCTTGCGGTTGCCGAGCCCCTGACGGTCTCCTCGCCGGTGGCCTGGTCCGACGGGTCGTCGGGGGTGCCGTCGGGCAGCGTGATGCCGCGCGAGGTGAGGAAGTCGCGGACGCCGTCGTAGCGCGGCTTGCCGTCGACGTGCTCGAAGTAGTCGGTGTCGGTGTAGGGCGCCTGCCCCTCCCGCGTGCCGAGGAAGTCGTTGAACATCTGCGCCCACGCCCGCATGTGGACCTCGGCCGTCGGCGTGATCACGCCGTCGAGGTCGAACAGCACGGCCCGGTACGTCGTCAGGTCGACGGTCATGACATCGAGCCTAAGGGGTGCTCGGACGCGGTGCCCCGGCCGCACTCCTCGTCACCGGTCGAGCGGGCTGAGCCCCCGCGCGCCTGGCGGGAACGCTCACTGGGCCGATGAAGCTGGTGCTTGGCCGATGAAGTTTCATCGGCCCAGTGAGGGGTTCACCGGCCGGCCGGTGAATCCCGAGGCTGGTGTGGCGGCGTACGACGAGTGGCCAGCTGGCCGGGTCGGCCGAGCGCACGCTCGGCAGGAACGCCTGCTGGGCCGACGAAACCGGTGCTTGGCCGATGAAGTTTCATCGGCCCAGTGAGGGATTCACCGGCCGGCCGGTGAATCCCGAGGCCGGTGTGACGACGCAAACCGGGCCGGGTCCGGACGTCAGCAGGCGAGCAGGCGGATGGTGAAGACCGAGCCGCCCTCGTCGCCCGGCTCGTAGCTGACCGAGCCGCCCTGGGCCTGGGCGAGGGTGCGGACGACGTAGAGGCCGAGGCCGGTGCCGGTGGCGACGGCGCCGTGGGCGCGGGCGAACTCGGAGAAGAGCTGGTCGTGGAACTCGACCGGGACGCCGTCACCGCTGTCGATGACGTCGATCGCCACGTGGGTGCCTTCGGCGCGGACCCGGACGCCGTAGGGGGCGGCGCCGTACTTGTGGGCGTTGCTGAGCAGATTGGTGAGCATCTGCTCCAGGCGCAGCGGGTCGGCGCGCACGGAGCGGTCGTCCTCGATGGAGACGTCGACGTCCCAGCGGTCCTCGATGGCGCCCAGGACGATGGCGCGGGGGTCGACGACCTGGTGGTCGATGCGCAGGGTGCCGCGCTGGATCTGGGCCGCGGTGAGCAGGTCGGCGGTGATCCGGTCGAGGATCCGGGCCTGGCGGGCCACGGAGTCCATGAGCCGGCGGGTCTGGTCGAGCGAGATCTGGTCGGAGTCCCAGGCAAGCGTCTCGGCGATGCCGCAGAGCACCGCGACCGGGCCGCGGACCTCGTGGGCGGTGGTGGCGATCGCGCGACGCAGCAGGCCGACGTCCTCGGCGGTGGAGTCGAGGTAGACGATCACCGACCAGCCCGTACGACGCAGGGTGGCGCGCACGCGGCCGCCGTCGACGTCGGTCTCGAACGTCGCGTCGGAGTCGAGGCGGTGGAAGGCGACGAGCTGGGCGAGCTCGGGGGCGATGGTGACCAGGGGGGTGCCGGCCTTGTCGGTGCCGAGCAGCCGCGCGGCGACCGGGTTGGCGTGCACGATGCGGAACAGCGGCTCGTCGGCGACCTCGACGACGCCGTAGGGCGCCAGGGCGAGGGTCTCGGCCGACGAGGCCGCCTCGGCCGAGTCGCTGGGCTCGGGCGGCGGCGGGACGGCCTGGATGGCCGTGGGGGCCTTGGTCTCGAGCTTGTCGGACGGCGGGGCCTCGGTGGGTGAGGTCTCCACGGGCACGACCGACAGGCCGCGGCTGGCCCGGCGGCCACCGGCCGACATGTCGCGGACGTAGTCGAGGATCGTGGTGAGCGGCGCGCCCTTCTGCACGTAGCCGTCGGCGCCGGCGGCCACGGCGCGCGCCGACATCTGCTGGGCGCCGAAGCCGGACAGGACGACGATCTTGGCGGCCGGGCACAGCCGACGGATCGACGGGAGCGCCTCGATGCCGTCCATCACCGGCATGGCGAGGTCGAGCAGCACCACGTCGGGGCGGTGGGTGCGCACGACGTCGATGCCGGTGCTGCCGTCGCCGGCCTCGCCGACGACCTCGAAGCCGCCGCGGGTCAGCGCGATGCGCAGCAGGTCGCGCAGGTCGGGGGTGTCGTCGATGATGACGACGCGCAGGGGGCGGGTCGTGACGACCGCGCTCACGAGGTGCCGTCCGGGACGCCGTCGGGGGTGCTCGCCTGCGTGTCGGCGACGGCGAGGTCGACCGCCGCGGGGGCGCTGCGGAGCAGCTTGATGTTGACGTGCTCGTTGCCGAGGAGGTTGGTGATGATGCGGCTGGCCGAGTCGATGGAGGTGTCGAGGGCGGCCCGCGCGCGGTCGATGTCGTCGAGGTCGAGGGCCATCTTGGAGACGACCAGCCCCTGCAGGACCGAGTCGTTGAGCTCGAGGGCCTGCTGCTCCCGCTTGCGCAGGTCTTCGAACAGCTGGGCTCCCTCCATGAGGGAACTGTAGTTGCGACGCAGCGTCCAGTAGTAGACGGCGACCGCCGCGCCGACGATGTCCCACGCCGTCAGCGGCCATCCCCAGGCGGCGCGCATGGCCAGGCCGCGCTCGTCGCCGTCAAGGAAGCTCGGCATCAGCATGTGGACGGCGTGGGTGCCGTGGTGGACGGCGCAGGTCATGAAGATGGCCGCGGTGGCGGCGCCGAGCGGGTTGGTGCGCAGCTGCCCGCTGCGCGCCAGCGGGACGATGATCGCCAGGCAGATGAGCAGGTAGGCCACCGCGATGATGCCGTTGGCGACCATCCCGATCTGCCACGTCATGCGGGGGCCCCGCTCAGGCTCAGCAGCGCCAGCAGGACGCCGGCGGCACCGACGGCGGCGCGGGTCGAGGAGTGCCACTCGAACCAGCCCGGGCACCGAGCCGGTACGCCGTGGCGCAGGGTCGCGGCGCAGGCGGCGGCGGCGGCGAGCTGCCACGCCACGCAGGTCAGGTCCCAGGCCCCGACCGGGTGCGGAGTGGGCTGCAGCCCGAACGGCAGGCCGGCGGTGCGGGTGAGCAGCCAGAGGCCGACGAGGCCGAGGTGGAGCGCCAGGCCCGCGCGCAGCAGCCGCGGGGTCGGACGCGTCGCGGCCCCGGCCCAGGCGAGCTGCAGGCAGGCGACGACCGCGAAGAAGAGGCCGGCCGCGGCGTCCTCCCGCAGGTGCAGCGGAGCGACGGCGGCGTGGATGCCGGCGGCGGTCGCGGAGGCGACCACGGCGAGCGGGACGGCCAGCGGCAGCGCCACCGGACCGGACCGGCGCACGGTGGTCGGGCGAGCCGGACTCGCCGACCCGGCCGCAGGAGATGCGGCCGGGGCGGCGATGCCGGGGGCCCCGGCACCAACGGCGACCCGGAGCGCGGTGACGCGCTCCGTGTGGTCGTCGTACGACGCGGGACCGGCTGAGAAACGGGTGATGACGTGCGGCAGCAACAGTGCAGCCAGGCCCCACAGCCCCGCCAGCACCATCCCGACATGCAGTCCGTGCGCGAGGAACCCCGCGCCGACCGCGGTCGACATCGCTGTCACCGCGTCCTTCCTCCCTCACGCCCCCCTCCCAGAAGGCGCGATCTCCGCCACGACGTTAGGTCCGGGGCGCCCGGCGCGGACCCGGATCCCCGCCATTCGCCCCGGTGGTCTAGACCGAGCAGGACGGCCCGATCGGACAGACTTGAGTGGAACAGACTCAACTTTCCGTGCGTTGAGCCGAGTGCAACCATCCAGACCCAGCACGACCCAGGAGACGCAGCCCCCATGTCCCAGTTCGGAGCCGAGAAGTTCACGACCCGCAGCCGCGAGGCCATCGAGGCCGCGCAGCTCTCCGCGACCACCGCGGGCCACAGCACCCTGGAGCCCCTCCACCTGCTCGTCGCGCTCCTGCGCGACAGCGAGGGCGCCGCCCGCACGCTGGTCACCAAGTCCGGCGTCGACCCCGCCGCCCTCGGCGCCCGGGCCGAGGCCGCGCTCGCCGCGCTGCCCAGCGCCAGCGGTGCCACCGTCAAGACCCCCGCCGCCGCCCCGGCCCTCACCCGCGTCCTGGCTGCCTCGATCGACCTGGCCGCGGGCCTCAAGGACGACTACGTCGCCACCGAGCACCTGCTCATCGCCCTGGCCGGCACCGACTCCTCGGCCCAGCGCCTGCTCACCGACGCAGGCCTCACCGAGAAGGGCCTGCGTGAGGGGCTGACCGCCGTGCGCGGCAACCGCCGCGTCACCAGCCAGGACGCCGAGTCGACGTACGAGGCGCTCGACAAGTACTCCGTCGACCTCACCGCCGCCGCCGAGGAGGGCAAGCTCGACCCGGTCATCGGTCGCGACAGCGAGATCCGCCGCGTCGTGCAGGTGCTGAGCCGGCGCACCAAGAACAACCCCGTCCTCATCGGCGAGCCCGGCGTCGGCAAGACCGCCGTCGTCGAGGGCCTCGCCCAGCGCGTCGTCGCCGGTGACGTGCCCGACTCGCTCAAGGGCCGGCGGGTCCTGAGCCTCGACCTCGCGGCGATGGTCGCGGGGGCGAAGTACCGCGGTGAGTTCGAGGAGCGGCTCAAGGCCGTCCTCGAGGAGATCCGCGACGCCGGCGGCCAGGTCATCACGTTCATCGACGAGCTCCACACCGTCGTCGGCGCGGGCGCCGGCGGCGACTCCGCGATGGACGCCGGCAACATGCTCAAGCCGATGCTGGCGCGCGGCGAGCTGCACATGATCGGCGCGACCACGCTCGACGAGTACCGCGAGCGCATCGAGAAGGACCCCGCCCTCGAGCGCCGCTTCCAGCAGGTCTTCGTCGGCGAGCCGTCCGTCGAGGACACCATCCAGATCCTGCGCGGCATCCGCGAGAAGTACGAGGCCCACCACAAGGTCCGCATCACCGACGCCGCGCTCGTCGCCGCCGCCACGCTCTCCGACCGCTACATCACCGGCCGCCAGCTGCCCGACAAGGCGATCGACCTCGTCGACGAGGCCAGCTCGCGGCTCAAGATGGAGATCGAGAGCAGCCCCGAGGAGATCGACCAGCTCCGCCGCCAGGTCGACCGGCTCAAGATGGAGGAGTTCGCCCTCGACAAGGAGGTCGACCCGGCCTCGGTCGAGCGGCTGGTGGTGCTGCGCGCCGACCTCGCCGACAAGGAGGAGGAGCTGCGCGCCCTGGAGTCCCGCTGGGAGCGCGAGAAGGCGTCGCGCGAGGGGGAGGGCGAGCTGCGCGTGCAGCTCGACCAGCTGACGACCTACCTGCGCATGCTCGAGGGCCAGCTGCAGGAGGGCCTCGACGAGAGCCAGCGCGTGCCGATCCTGCGCCGGATGGCCGAGCTGCAGGGCGAGCGGGCCGTGCTGGGCCGCCGCCTCGAGTCGGCCGAGTCGGCCCCGCCGCCTGACCTCGAGCCGCTTGTCGGTGACTCCGTCGGCGCCGAGCAGATCGCCGAGGTCGTCGAGGCCTGGACCGGCATCCCCACCGGCCGGATGCTCGAGGGCGAGACCGCCAAGCTCCTGCGCATGGAGGACGTCATCGGCGCGCGGCTGGTCGGCCAGCGCGACGCCGTGGCCGCGGTCAGCGACGCCGTACGCCGCTCGCGGGCCGGCATCGCCGACCCCGACCGCCCCACCGGCTCGTTCCTGTTCCTCGGCCCGACCGGCACCGGCAAGACCGAGCTGGCCAAGTCGCTGGCCGACTTCCTCTTCGACGACGAGCGCGCGATCGTGCGCATCGACATGAGCGAGTACTCCGAGAAGCACTCCGTCTCGCGCCTGGTCGGCGCCCCTCCGGGCTACGTCGGCTACGACGAGGGCGGCCAGCTCACCGAGGCCGTGCGCCGGCGGCCCTACAGCGTCGTGCTGCTCGACGAGGTCGAGAAGGCCCACCCCGAGGTCTTCGACATCCTGCTGCAGGTGCTCGACGACGGTCGGCTCACCGACGGCCAGGGCCGCACGGTCGACTTCCGCAACACGATCCTGATCCTGACCTCCAACCTCGGCTCCTCCTACCTGGTCGACCCCGTGCTCGACCCGGACAAGAGGCGCGAGTCGGTGCTGTCGGTGGTGCGCCAGAACTTCAAGCCCGAGTTCGTCAACCGGCTCGACGAGATCGTGCTGTTCGAGGCGCTCACGCAGGAAGCGCTGACCCACATCGTCGACCTGCAGCTGGCGCTGCTCGAGAAGCGGCTGGCGGTCCGCCGGATCACCATCGAGGTCACCGACGCCGCGCGGGGCTGGCTGGCCGACACCGGCTACGACCCGGCGTACGGCGCCCGCCCGCTGCGCCGGCTGATCCAGAGCTCGATCGGCGACCCGTTGGCCCGGCTCTTGATCGGCGGCGAGGTCACCGACGGCGGCACGGTGGTCGTCGACGTCGCCCCCGAGGGTGGCGGCCTGGGCCTCAGGGTCGGCCTGGGAGAGTAGGCGCGTGAGCGACAAGTCCCTGCCCCGCCCGCCGCAGGCGACGTTCTGCGGCGGGGCGATCCTCGTGGGCTCGGTCTTCGTCGTCCTGCTCGCCTTCGGCCGGATGGCCTCGCTCGGCACGATCGAGGCCCAGGAGGAGGCGCAGCTCTTCGCCGACTCCGTGGGCAATGGCATCGGCATCGACGCCGAGGGCTGGCAGACCGCGATGCGGGTGCTCTGCATCATCGCCGGCGGCCTCGGCGTCGTCACCGCCTACCTCGGCTGGCGCGTACTGCAGCGCGACCGCACCGCCCGCCTAGCCCTCAGCGTGCTCGCCCCGATCACGCTGGTCACCGGCATCGCCGTGGCCGACTTCGTGCCCGCCGTGATGGCCGTGGCCGTCCTGCTCCTGTGGCGCCAGCCGACCCGCGACTGGTTCAACGGCGTCGCGGCCCCGAGCCGACCGAAGCCGACGCCGGTCGCGGCCGGCTCGGTGCCCGTGCCGTCGACGGCTCCGTCGCAGGGTCCGGGTCGCACGGGGCAGGTCGCACCGCAGGGGACGTCGTACCCGCCGCCGGCGCCGTACGCCCGGCCGGGCGGCGCGCACGCCGCGCAGCCCGTCGGCCACGGCGGTCGCGGTGCCCGACCCGCCACCGTGCTGACCGCGGCCGTGGCGACCATCGTGTCGTCGGTGGTGGTCATCGCCATGCTCGCGGTGGCGCTGCTGTTCATCCTCGGCGACCGGGCGTCGTTCGAGACCGACATGGAGGACGAGCTCAGCTCGCAGCAGGCCTACCAGGACCTCGACATCGACGGTGGGGTGATCACTGACGTCTTCATCGGGCTGCTCGCCGTCTTCATCGTCTGGGCGCTCCTGGCCATCGTGCTGGCGGTGCTGACCCTGCGCGGCAGCAACGCCGCCCGGATCACCCTCGTCGTCTCGGCCATCGCCGCCGCCCTGGCCAGCCTCGTCGGCGTGCTCGTGGTCGTGCCGCTGCTCATCACGGCGGCCTGCATCACGGTCGCGGTGCTGCTGCTGCGCGGCGAGGCCGCTGCGTGGTTCGCGCCGCGCCAGCGCTCCTGATCACCCGGACTTGTCCGGCGAAACCTCCACGTGTCCGGCAACGGTTCGCCGGACAGGTGTAGGAGTCCCCGGTCGACCGGGGACTCCTACTCCCTACGCGCGCAGGTCCGCCGCAGCCAGCCGACCGATCGCGTCCTCGAGCACCTCGGGCCGCTTGCAGAACGCCCACCGCACGAGGTGGCGCCCGGGACCGTGCGGGTCGTCGTGGAAGACCTGGGCCGGGATGGCGACGACGCCGGCGCGCTCGGGCAGGGCCAGGCAGAAGGCCAGGCCGTCGTCCCAGCCGAGACCGCTCACGTCGGAGGTGGCGAAGTAGGTGCCCTGGGGGACGGTCGTCGGCAGGCCGGCGGCGACCAGCGCGGGGACGAGGAGGTCGCGGCGCTCCTGGAGGCTGTCGCGCAGGGCGCGCGGCCAGTCGGGGTGCTCGTCGAGCGCGACGGCGACGGCCGGCTGCAGCGGGGCGCCGGAGGTGTAGGTCAACCACGTCTTGGCGGCCATGACGGCGCCGACGAGGTGGGCCGGGCCGGTCGCCCAGCCGACCTTCCAGCCGGTCAACGAGTACGACTTGCCGACGCTCGACAGCGTCAGCGTGCGCTCGGCCATCCCGGGCAGCGTGGCGATCGGGACGTGCTCGGAGCCGTCGAAGACCAGGTGCTCGTAGACCTCGTCGGTGATGACGGTCAGGTCGTGCTCGATCGCGACCGCGGCGATCGCCTCGAGCTCGGCGCGGGTCAGCACGCTGCCGGTCGGGTTGTGCGGGCTGTTGAGCAGCACGAACCGGGTGCGCGGCGTGACCGCCGCCCGCAGCTCGTCGGGGTCGAGGCGGAAGTCGGGGGAGCGCAGCGTCACCGGACGTCGTACGCCGCCCGCGACCTGCAGCATCGCCAGGTAGGAGTCGTAGTAGGGCTCGAGCAGCACCACCTCGTCGCCCGGCTCGACCAGGCCGAGCAGCGCGGCGGCGACGGCCTCGGTGCAGCCGGTCGTGATCACCACCTGGGTGTCCGGGTCGAGCTCGAGGCCGTAGTGGCGCTGCTGGTGGGCGGCGACCGCCCGGCGCAGGGCGGGTACGCCGGGCCCGGGGGCGTACTGGTTGGCGCCGCCGTGCAGCGCTGCGACGGCGGCGGCGAGGACGCCGGCCGGGCCGTCCTCGTCGGGGAAGCCCTGGCCCAGGTTGACCGCGCCGGTGCGCACCGCCAGCGCGGACATCTCGGCGAAGATCGTCGGCGGGATGCCGTGCAGACGGGAGGCCACCACCCTGGCAGGCTAACCCGCATGACGACGACCGACGACTCGCTCGCTGCCGACATCGACGCGACGTGCCGCCTGCACGGCGAGTTCACGCTCCGCTCGGGCCAGGTCTCCGACACCTACTTCGACAAGTACCTCTTCGAGGCCGACCCGCTCCTGCTGGCCCGCGTCGCGCGGGAGATGATCCAGCTCGTCCCGCAGGACACCGACCTGCTCGGCGGCCTCGAGATGGGCGGCATCCCGCTCGCCACCTCGGTCAGCGGCATCACCGGCACCCCCGCCCTGTTCGTGCGCAAGCAGGCCAAGACCTACGGCACCTGCAAGCTCGCGGAGGGTCCGTCGTACGACGGCAAGCGGGTCACGCTCATCGAGGACGTCATCACCACCGGCGGCGCCGTGCGCGACGCCACGCTCGCGCTGCGCGAGACCGGGGCGATCGTCGAGGTCGTGGTCTGCGCGATCGACCGCTCGCCAGAGGGCGAGAACCCGCTGGCCGACGTCGGCCTCGAGGTGCGCTCGGTGCTCACCCGCGCCGACCTCGACGCCGTCGCCGCCGCCGGCCGGCCGGCGTAGGGGCTCAGGCCTCGACGGTGCCGGCGACGCCGTCGGTGTCGGTGGTCTCGGGGCGGCGGTGCAGGTCGCGGCGGTGCTTGACACCCTCGTAGACGAGCGGGGCGATGGTGAAGACGGCAATGGCAATCGCGGCGTAGTCGATGTTCTCGCCGATGATCGGGAAGGCCGCGCCCAGGAAGTAGCCGATCAGCGTGATGCTGAGGACCCAGAGCAGCGCGCCGATGAGGCTCCAGGTGAAGAACCGGCGGCGGTCCATCAGGGTCACGCCGGCCACGACGGTGATGTAGGTGCGCACGAACGGCACGAACCGGCCGATGACGAGGGCCTTGTTGCCGTGCTTCTCGAAGAAGGCGCTGGTGTTGTCGAAGTACTTGCGCTTGAGGAAGCGCCCGTCGCGCTCGTAGAGCGGTGGGCCCAGCTTGCGCCCGATCTCGTAGCCCACGACGTTGCCGAGGAACGCCGCCATCGACAGCAGCACCAGGGCCATCACCAGCTCGACCGGCTCGTTGGCGACGCCGATCACCGTGATCTGCCCGCCCGCGATGAACAGGCCCAGCGCGAACAGCAGGGTGTCGCCGGGCAGGAACGGGAAGAACAGCCCGCACTCCACGAACACGATCGCGAGGCTCAACCAGATGAACCCCTCGCCGTACTCGCTGACGAGGTAGTCGGGGTCGAGCCACTTGATGCCGAGGAGCAGGGGTACCACGTGGTCCGCGGCGCTGGTGAGGCTCACCCCCGAACCGTACCTGCCGTAGGGTCCGGCGCGTGGCGGACCACGACCCTGGGATGACCCCGGTCCCGGACCCTGGCGCCGGATCCGGCGGCGGTCCCGGTCTGGACCAGCGGGCGCCGTACGACCCGATGCCGCACGGTCCGGTCGAGGTCGGCGTCGGCCCGTGGCCCGGCGAGTGGCCGGGCGGACCGGGCAGCGAGGTGTACGACGCGGAGCTGCTCGCGCACGGCGACCGGCGCAACGTCGTCGACCGCTACCGCTACTGGAGCCTCGAGGCGATCCGCGCCGACCTCGACACCCGCCGCCACGGCTTCCACGTCGCGATCGAGAACTGGCAGCACGACTTCAACATCGGCACGATCGTGCGCACCGCCAACGCGTTCCTGGCCGCCGAGGTGCACATCGTGGGGGAGCGGCGCTGGAACCGGCGCGGCGCGATGGTCACCGACCGCTACCAGCACGTGCGCCACCACCCGACCGCGGCCGACCTCGCGGCGTACCTCGACGATCAGGCCGAGCCGGTGCCGTTGTGGGGCATCGACAACCTGCCCGGCTCGCAGCACCTCGAGACGATGGACGTCCCGCGGCGCCTCTGCTTCCTGTTCGGCCAGGAGGGGCCTGGTCTCTCGGACGCCGCCCGCGACGCCTGCGCCGGCACCTTCTCGATCGCGCAGTTCGGCTCGACCCGCTCGATCAACGCGTCCGCGGCGGCCGCGATCGCGATGCACTCCTGGGTGCGGGTGCACGCCGACCTGACCGGCGACGACGCCTGGCGCGGCTGACCCCCGCCCGACTCAGCGGGTGGTGACCAGGGTGCAGACGAAGTAGCGGAACCCGCCGCGCCACTGCTCCGGGGTGGGCCGGAACGACGCCCGCCGGACGCCGTCCGACGACCCGCACCAGCGCGCACCGGCTCGTCGCTGCTGCGCCTCGGTCGGGTAGTCGCCGGCCCGCATCGTGTAGACGGAGCGGGCGCGGTACTGGTGCGGGCGGCTGCAGACGGTGACGGAGTAGCCGCCGCGAGGGCCGGTGTAGCAGCGCGCGACGTGGTCGGGGTGGGCCGTGGTCGAGGACAGGGCCGGGATGCGGGCCTTCGGCAGCGGAGCCAGGCCGCGGCCGCCGAGGAGGATGAGGTCGCAGCGGATCCAGCGCGCCCCCAGATCCACCTCGCGGCGGGTGGGGGCGAACCACACGTAGCTGAAGGCCGAGAGGAGACGCTCGCCCATCGACTTGCTGACCAGGCGTCGGTAGACCGGGCTGCACCTGTCGGACGCGACCTCGGACATGGCGTCGGCGTCGCGCGGGTCGACACCGTCGGGGAGCGCGACGACCCGGAAGGTCCGGCTGGTGTGGCGGGTCTCGCACGGCACCGCGGGGTCCGGCTCGCTCATGGCCACCGACTCGTCGACCGAGAGGGCGTGGCAGGTCTGGGCCGTCGGCGTGACGGGTGCCGTCGGCGTGGTGGCGCCGGTGGCGGCCACTGGCACGGTGAGGGCGCTCGCCGCGGTGGCGGTGAGCAGGGCGCCGAGGAGCAGGCGCAACGGGGAGAGGGGCACGGTCTTCCTTCCGAGAATCGGTCCGGGAGGACCGTACGGGAGGCAGACCGCGCCCCTCAGTCGTTCACGTCGATCGTGACCTGGCGGTGACCGGTCAGCTGCGGCAGCCCCGCAGGTCGAGACCCTTGACCTGGCCGCGGTCGATGAAGACCCGCTGGGTGTCGAGGACCTTGCCGGCGCGCGAGCAGGTGAGCGTGTAGGACTCGCGCTTGCCGGCGGTCGTCTTCGTGACGCTGCCGAACAGCGACGCCTTCAGCTCGTACGTCGGCGAGGCCGCGGCGAAGTTGACCACCCGCAGCACGTAGGTGCCGGGGGTCGCGTCGTTGATCAGGACCTGCTCCTTCTCGCCCGGGGCGTTGCCGGACGAGCCGACCTCGACGAGGCGACCGCTGACCATCTTGTAGACCTCGAGGTCGAAGTCGTCGGGCGTGGGCCAGTCGAGGTCGACCTGGAAGACCGCGGCCTTCTTGCGCACGACGTACTCGAAGTCGGTGCTGCTGTTGGGCGCCGACGGCCCGCCGGTGAAGGTCTCGGAGGCGAACGGCGTCTTCGAGAGCAGCTGGTAGGTGCGCGGGCGCACGACGGGCCGGGTCGAGGGGTTGACCAGCCAGTTGACCTTGCCGCTGCGCGGGACGGTCATCCGGGTGTCGACGAAGTCGGCGAACGAGCCCTCCCACGTCGGCGAGCGGAACGTCTTCTTCAGGCGCAGCACGGTGCCGGGCTTGGTGGTGCCCCTCAGGACGCCGCTGTAGCGGCGGTCGACGGCGTGCTCGAGCGCGATCAGGTACGCCGCACGGTTGCCCTTGCCGGCGTGGCGGCCGGCGCCGACGTACTCGTCGACGACCTCGGGGAAGGGCGGGTGGAACTCGTTGGCGCCGATCTCGAACGTGTAGCCGAAGCCGCCGGTGGCGTTGTAGCTGTAGTCCTCGGTGGTGCCGGTGGTGTCGTAGAGCTGCCAGCCGTGGATGTTGGCGTAGCCGTTCTGCGCCGTCATCCTGGCGCCGAGCTGCTTGAGGGCCTGCTCGTCCGGGGCGTCCCCGACGGGCAGGCCGTCGGCGCCGATGGTCTGCGGGTTGACCCCGTTGGGGCGCAGCACCAGGTTCGAGAAGGTGTGGTTGCTGATCATCATCGTGATGTTGCGGGTGCGGATCAGGTCGCGGATGTTCTGCGTCTCGGGCTCGGAGAACGCCGAGGCGCCGCGGTAGGTCGGGTCGGCGATCAGCGCGCTGGCGCCGGGACCGCCCCAGAAGCCGCCGTAGTTGCGGTTGAGGTCGACGCCGTGGCCGTAGCCGCCGGGCGTGCTGAGCAGCGCGGCGCAGGTGCCCTGGGGCGCCACCTGGCCGTCGACGATGCGGCAGTTCTTGCGCATGTAGGCGCGACCCGGCGTGCCGAGGATGCTGGTGCTGCCGCCGAGCGGGTCGACCTCGTTGAGGTCGCGCAGGTCGACGAACTCGCCGTCGCGCCGTGAGAGGTTGAACCCGTCGACGTTGACGACGGGGATGACGATGACGCGGGCCTTCTGGAGCAGCGCGGTGATCCGCGGGTTGCGGCCGTAGCCCTGCGCGAGGTCGAAGGCGAACTCCATCGCCAGCTCGCCCGAGGGCCACTCGCGGGCGTGGTGCACGCCCATCAGCAGGAACGTCGGCCGGCCGGTGTTGGCCTTGTTGACGTTCTGGCCGATCTCCAGGCCGTAGATGTGGCGGCCGTCGAGGCTGTTGCGCTGGAGCTTGAAGTGCTTGACGTGCTTCGGGTACTTCGCCTCGAGCTTGTCCATGTCGCGCTTGTAGTCGACCAGCTGGCGGTAGCCGGTGCGCCCCGACGGCAGCGGCGAGCGACCCACGCGGGCGGCGTACGCCTCGTCGATCTCGCGGATCTCGGCGCCCCGCTTGACGAGGTCGGCGATGCGGACGTCGTAGGTGAAGCCGGCGGTGGTCAGCTCGAGCAGCTCGGCGGCGCTGTGCACGACGACCTCGACGTAGTCGCGACCGCCGTGCTCGGTGAGGTCGAGGCCGAGGTCGGCCAGGCGCCGCTTGTCGGCGGGCGTGGGGGTGTCGACGGTGATCAGCGACGGGCGGAACTCGGCGTCGATGACCTTCGCGGGTCCGCGGGGCGAGTCGGCGACGGTGGGACCGGGTGCGGCGAGGAGCGCCGCCATGACGGCCGCGACGGCGGCGAGCGGGACGGTACGGCGGAGACGGGACACGGCGGGCACTCCTGGGGAGGGGGCGGGCGTTGACTGCTACAACGCCCGAGCCCTCAGGAGGTCACGACCCGAACGACCGGCTGGGTTCACACCTGGTCGACGGAACCCGCGCCCCACCGGTTGTCGTGGCGGCGCAGGATCGTCAGCAGGTGCAGGGCGAGGAGCTCGCTGACCGTCTCGCGCGCCGGCAGGTCGACCAGCTCGTAGACGCGGCCGGCGAGGCCGCGCGGGCTGAGGGTGACGGCCAGCTCGACCTCGGAGCCGTCGCCGTGCGGGCGGGTCGTGACCTCGAGCGTCACCCGGCCCGGGGAGCGCACCTGCGCCACCAGGACCAGCCGGCGTTCCTTCTTGTCGGCCGTCACGACCTGCCAGAAGCCGACCAGGTCGCCGCTGCGCAGCAGCGGTCGGCCGGGTGGCTCGTGGCGCAGCGCCGGGCCCAGTGCGAGGCGGTCGATCCAGCGGCGCACGACGAGCGGTGCCGCGTCGACGTACCACTGGGGGCCGGCCTCGCCGGAGGCGACGACCTCGTAGGCGGCGGTGGGGTCGAGCGCGACGACGACCGAGCGTCGGGTCGTGTGCAGTGTCCGAGAGCGGTGCATGGCAGTGAATCTACGGGCGGGCTGCGACTAAGTTGAGGCCATGCCTATCGCGACCCCTGAGAAGTACGCCGAGATGCTCGACGCCGCCAAGGGCGGCTCCTACGCCTTCCCGGCGATCAACGTGTCGTCCTCGCAGACGCTCAACGCGGCGCTCAAGGGCTTCGCCGACGCCGGCAGCGACGGCATCATCCAGGTCTCGACCGGCGGCGCGGAGTACCTCTCCGGGCCCTCGGTCAAGAACATGGTCTCCGGCTCGGTGGCCTTCGCGGCCTACGCCGCCGAGGTGGCCAAGAGCTACCCCGTCAACATCGCGCTGCACACCGACCACTGCCCCCAGGACAAGCTCGACGGCTTCGTGCGCCCGCTGCTCGACCTGTCGATCGAGCGGGTCAAGGGCGGCCAGGCGCCGCTGTTCCAGTCGCACATGTGGGACGGCTCCGCGGTGCCGCTCGACGAGAACCTC
>JAOPXU010000304.1 GCA_025964985.1 Nocardioides sp. | reverse complement strand
CGGCCTTCGCCATGCGGGTGCCCTTGTCGTTGACCTTCACCTCGCCCTCCGCCTCGCGCTTCTCCTTGCACTTCACGCAGTAGAACTCACCGCTCCAGGTCTCCGCCATGACGGTCTCCTTGCCCTCGGTCTTGCAATGGTCAGTCTGGGGTGGCCACGGCGGGACATCGGGAAAGCCGTCGGACCAGTTCGGACCCTACGGCACGCCCCGGTCCGCGGCCGGAAGGCGCTCGGCGCGCCGTTATGGTGCCTCGCATGCCTGAACTCGCCCACCTCCGCCTCGAACGACCCTCGGCCGGCGTCGCCCTGCTGGTGCTCGACAACCCCGAGCAGCGCAACGCCATGTCGCCGCAGATGACCTCGTCGTGGGTCGCGGCGGTCGACGAGCTGGTCGCCGACCCCTCCGTCCGGGCGGTCGTCGTGACCGGCGAGGGACGGGCGTTCTGCTCCGGCGGCGACACCAGCTGGATCGCCAGCGAGCCCGACGCGCCGGTCGACCGCCTGCGGTCGCGGATGCTGCCGTTCTACCGGGCGTGGCTGTCGGTGCGCCGCCTCGAGGTGCCGACGATCGCGGCGATCAACGGCGCGGCCATCGGGGCCGGCCTGTGCCTGCCGCTCGCCCTCGACATCCGCTACGCCGCCCGCGGGGCCAAGCTCGGCGTGCCGTTCACCAAGCTCGGGATGCACCCGGGCATGGCCGGCACCTACCTGCTGCCCGAGGTGGTCGGCGAGGCCGCCGCCCGCGACCTGCTGCTGACCGGCCGGCTGGTCGACGCCGACGAGGCGCTCGGCCTCGGCCTGGTCTCCCGCGTCGTCGAGCCCGACGCGCTGCTCGACACCGCGCTCGAGGCCGCAGCCGGGATCGCGTCGACCGCCCCCGTCGCGTCGCGGCTGACCACGCTCGCCCTGCGCCAGCGGCACGCCTCGATGGAGGCGGCGCTGCAGTGGGAGGCGATGGCGCAGCCGATCACCCTGGCGACCGAGGACCTGCAGGAGGGCATCCGCGCGGTGCAGGAGAAGCGCACGCCGCGCTTCGAGGGCCGCTGACGACAGGCGGCCCTCGGGGCGGCTCACGACACCTGCCTTCCCCTTGCGGGCGTCGCTCACCGGCCCGAGGGCCATCTGCGCGCAACGCTAGGACCGAGGGTGGGGCAGGTCAATCCAGTGCCGCGCAACCTGTGGAGGAGCCTGTGGACAAACCTGTGCACAACTGCCGGAACGGTGGGAATGCGCCGTGCCCCGCTGTGCACAGGGTGTGGAGGAACGGCACGTCGAGACGTCGTAGGCTGCGCTGACCAGCAGGAACGCTCGTCCACCGCCTGTGGAGGAAAGAAATACCGGTGCCTGAGACCCACGACACACCGCCCGCCCCGCCCGACGCGCCCGACCCCTCCGGCTCGTACGACGCCGGCCCGGTCGCCGCGCTGCGCCGGATCGCGTTCCTGCTCGAGCGGCACCGCGAGGACAGCTACAAGATCAAGGCGTTCCGCAACGCGGCGGCCGCGATCCTGCCGCTCGGCGACGACGCGGTGGCCCGCGCCGTCGAGGACGGCACGCTCGTCGACCTGCCCGGTGTGGGCGCGAGCACCGCGAAGGTGGTGACGGCCGCCGTACGCCGCGAGTGGCCGGAGCGGCTGGCCACGCTCGAGCGCACCCACGCGGCGCCGCTGACCGCGGGCGGGGGCGACCTCCGGGCGGCGCTGCGCGGCGACTGCCACTCCCACTCCGACTGGAGCGACGGCGGCTCGCCGATCGAGGAGATGGCGATGACCGCCATCGAGCTGGGCCACGACTACCTGGTGCTCACCGACCACTCGCCGCGGCTGAAGATCGCGCGCGGCCTGAGCGTCGAGCGGCTGCAGCGCCAGCTCGGAGTCGTCGAGGCGGTCAACGAGCACCTCGGGTCGGCGTCGGGGTTCACCCTGCTCAAGGGGATCGAGGTCGACATCCTCGACGACGGCTCGCTCGACCAGACCGACGAGATGCTCGATCGGCTCGACGTCCGGGTCGCCAGCGTCCACTCCAAGCTCGCGATGGACGCCGCCCCGATGACGCGGCGGATGATCGGCGCGGTCCGCGACCGCCGCACCAACGTGCTGGGGCACTGCACCGGCCGGATGGTGACCGGCAACCGCGGCACCCGCAAGCAGTCGCAGTTCGACGCCCGGGCCGTCTTCGAGGCCTGCGCCGAGAACGACGTCGCCGTCGAGATCAACTCCCGCCCCGAGCGCTGCGACCCGCCCGACGACCTGCTCGCCCTGGCCCGCGACGCCGGCTGCGTCTTCTCGATCGACTCCGACGCCCACGCCCCGGGCCAGCTCGACTTCCTCGTCCTGGGCTGCGAGCGGGCCGAGGCTGCCGGGATCGAGCCCGAGCGGATCGTCAACACGTGGCCGAAGGACCGGCTCCTGGAGTGGGCGCGGAAGTAGCGTGTCGCCATGTCCCGCGCCGACGTCGAGGTACGCCGCTCCAAGCGGCGTCGGCGCACGGTCTCGGCCTACCGTGACGGCGAGACGGTCGTGGTGCTCATCCCGGCGTCGTTCAGCAAGGCCGACGAGGCCGAGTGGGTCGCCACGATGGTCGCGCGCATCGAGCGCTCAGAGGCCAAGGCCCGGCTCAGCGACGACGACCTGCTGGGTCGCGCGGTCCGGCTGAGCGACGAGCACCTGGGCGGCCTGGCGACGCCCGGCTCGGTGCGCTGGGTCAGCAACCAGAACTCCCGCTGGGGCTCCTGCACCCCCGGTGACCGCACGATCCGGCTCTCCAAGCGGCTCAAGACGATGCCGGCCTGGGTCGTCGACTACGTGATCGTCCACGAGCTCGCGCACCTGCTCGAGCCCGGCCACGACGCCCGGTTCTGGGCGTGGGTCGACCGCTACCCGCACGCCGAGCGGGCCAAGGGCTACCTGCTCGGCTGGTCCGAGGCCGCGCGCGTCGCGCCGCCGTCGGAGTTCGAGCCGGTCGACTGACCGACCGCGAGCGCCCGCGCCACGAAGTCCTCGAGCTCGGGGTTGGGCAGTGCGTCCACCGGCCACCAGCGCACGTCGAGCGACTCCTCGCTGACTGCGTGGCGTGCGCCGGGACGCGCGACCGCCCGGAACATCACGTCGAGGTGCCGTACGTCGCCGCCGGGGCCGCAGAACGGCACGGCGTGCGCGTCGAGGCGGACCGGGCGCGGGTCGAGGTCGAGGTCGTCGGGTGCCAGTCCGGACTCCTCGACCGCCTCGCGCAGGGCGGCGCCGGCCAGGGTGGCGTCGACGTCCTCGGGGTGCCCGCCGAACTGGAACCACTCGCGCGCCTTGGCGTGCAGGGTCAGCAGCACGTGGGTGCGGTCGTCGGAGAGGACGAGCGTGCTGGCGGTGAGGTGCTCGGGGCGGCACTCGCGGGTCATCGCGTCGGGGTGCGTCTCGAGGTGGCGCACGTAGTGCGCGCGCAGCGCCTCCTGCGCGGGCGTGGGCGCAGCCCAGCCCCGCAGGACGGCGAGAGCGTCGGCGTGGAGCGCGGTCACTCGCCGTCGGTGGGCTTCGCGCCGGGCTCGTCGCCCGGCTCGCCCTTGTCGCCGTCGAGCAGTGCCCGCAGCTCGGCGTCGAAGGCGTCCTCGCTCAACGAGTCGGGCGCGGCGGCCTCCTCGCGGAAGCCGAGCGGGTCGTCGAGGTCGGCCGAGGTCGGCAGCAGGTCGGGGTGCAGCCACACGCCGTCGCGGGCCTCGGTGCCCTGGCGCGTGCGCAGCGAGGCCCACAGCGTCGAGGCGTCGCGCAGCCGGCGCGGGCGCAGCTCGAGGCCGACGAGAGCGGCGAAGGTCTGCTCGGCCGGGCCGCCAGCGGCGCGGCGACGTCGTACGAGCTCCTGGAGCTTGGCGGCCTCGGGCATCCGCTCGACGGTGGCTTGACCGACGAC
>JAOPXU010000302.1 GCA_025964985.1 Nocardioides sp. | reverse complement strand
ACATCGAGCACTACAAGAACCTGCGCCAGACGATGTCGCTGTTCCTGCGCAGCGGGTTCTCCCGGCTGCCCGTCATCGGCGACAACCTCGACGACATCCGGGGCTTCGCCTACCTCAAGGACATCGTGCGCCGCGACTTCGAGGCCCCCGACGTCGAGCTGACCCAGCACGTCGAGGAGGTCATGCGACCGGTCGCCTGGGTGCCGGAGTCCAAGCCGGTCGACGACCAGCTGCGCGAGATGCAGGCCGGGCGCACCCACATCGCCGTCGTGGTCGACGAGTACGGCGGGACCGCGGGCCTGATCACCATCGAGGACCTCCTCGAGGAGATCGTCGGCGAGATCACCGACGAGTACGACCAGGACGAGATCGAGGTCGAGGCCCTGCCCGCCGGCTCCGACGGCGCCGTCAACGGCTACCGCGTCTCCTCGCGCTACCCCGTCGACGACCTCGACGAACTCTTCGGCTTCGACGTCGAGGAGGAGGACGTCGACAGCGTCGGCGGCCTGATGGCCAAGCACCTCGGCCGCGTCCCCATCCCCGGCTCCCACGTCGACGCCCACGGCCTGCGCTTCGAGGCCGAGGACACCGCCGGTCGCCGCAACAAGATCGGCACCGTGCTCATCCGGCGCGTCGCCGAGCCCGAGCCCAGTCACGAGTCCTCCAGCTCGACCGCCGTCGACGCCTGACGCCGGCCGGGCCCCACGTCGGTCGAGGAGTTCGCCCGGCGACCGTCACGGGACCACCCGACGTCCCTGAGGTCGGTGCGGGGTGGCCGGTGCTTGGCCGATGAAGCTGGTGCCTGGCCGATGAAGCTTCATCGGCCCAGTGCGGGTTTCACCGGCCGGCCGGTGAATCCCGAGGCAGGAGTGGCGAGCGGGCACCGCGAAGCCACCAGCCGACCCCCTCGGCGGAGTCGGTGCCGTGCGCCGGGTGCTCGGCCGATGAAGCTGGTGCTTGGCCGATGAAGTTTCGTCGGCCCAGTGCGGGTTTCACCGGCCGGCCGGTGAAACTGGAGGCGGGAGTGACCAGCCGACCGCCGGGCGACCGCGCCCGACCGTGCAGGACCCTCGACCTAGATTGGCGGCATGCTGCGCCACCTGCCGTCCGTGTCGTCCCTGCCCCTGCCCGGCCGGCGCTCGCGCGGCCCCCGGACGGTGCTGGAGCTCGACCTCAGCCACGGCCTGCAGACCGGCCCGCCGCGCACGCCGCTCGAGGCCCTGCGGCAACGGCAGGCACCGGGGCTGCGGGCGGTCGGCGAGGGGCTGCGGCGCGCGGCGCGACGCGACGACGTCCTCGGGCTGATCGTGCACGTCGGGACCTGCCCGCTGCCGATGGCCGTGGCCGACGAGGTGGGCTCGATGCTCGCCGACTTCTCGCAGGACAAGCCGACGATCGCCCACGCGGCGACGTACGGCGAGCTGACCAGCGGGATGACCGGCTACCGGGTCGCCGCGCACGCGCGCGAGGTGTGGGTGCAGCCGTCGGGGACGCTGGGGCTGCTCGGCGTGCACGCGCAGATCACGCTGCTCCGCGGCGGGCTGGAGAAGCTCGGGGTGGACCCGGAGTTCGGGCAGCGCCACGAGTACAAGTCGGCCGCCGACCAGTTCGCGGCTCACGAGGTCAGCGACGCCAACCGCGAGATGGTGCAGCGCCTGGCCGACGCGGTCGTCGACGACACCGTCTCCAGGGTGGCCGCGCGCCGCTCGCTCGACCCGGACGTCGTCCGCGACGCCATGTCGAGAGCACCGCTCTCGGCGCAGGACGCACTCGAGGCCGGGCTCGTCGACCACGTCGGCTACCGCGACGAGGTCTACGCCCACGCCCGTGCGGCCTGGACGCCGGACTGGGAGCCGGTCTACGTGCACCGCTGGGCACACACGCAGCAGAGCGGTGACCGGCTCGGTGCGATGACCCGGCGCAACCGGCCTGTCGTGGCCGTCGTCGACGTCACCGGGCCGATCGTCCTGGGCCCCGGCAGCGCCTCCCAGGCCGGCGCCGACCGGGTGGGCGCCAGGATGCGCGAGGCCGGTCGCGACGACGACGTCAAGGCGGTCGTGCTGCGCGTCGACAGCCCCGGCGGGTCCTACGTCGCCAGCGACGCCATCCGCCGTGAGGTCCTCCGGCTGCGCGAGAGCGGGCGTCCCGTCGTCGCGACCATGGGTACGGCGGCCGCCTCGGGCGGCTACTTCGTCGCGATGCCCTGCGACGAGATCGTCGCCCAGCCCACCACGCTCACCGGCTCCATCGGCGTGCTGGCCGGCAAGATGGTCGTGGAGCGGCTGCTCGACCACGCCGGCATCGTCCGCGAGGCCGTCGACTCCGGCCCGCGCGCCGGGTTCCTCGCCGCCGGCCGCCGCTTCACCGACGACGAGTGGCAGGTGCTCGACGGCTGGCTCGACCAGATCTACGCCGACTTCACCGCCAAGGCCGCCGCCGACCGCGGCATGGACCTCGCCGTCCTCGAGCCGCTGGCCCGCGGGCGCGTGTGGGCCGGAACCGACGCCGTCGAGCACGGGCTCGTCGACCACCTCGGCGGCTTCCGCACGGCGCTCGAGCGCGCTTGCGCGCTCGCTGGGATCGACGTCGACGACGTGCGGCTCCCGTCGACCTCGCCGCTCGACCTGCTGCAGCGGCTGCGCACCGCCGAGTCGAGCGAGTCGCCGGCGGTCGCGCGGGTCGTCGTACCGACGGGGCCGGAGGCGCTGCTCGAGGGCCTGGCCGCCTCCGTCGGCATCGTGCTGACCCACGGGGTGCTGTCCATGCCGCTGGGCCTCTCCCTACGCTGAGCCCGTGGAACTCTCGTCCGAGGACACCAAGCTGATCACCCTCGCCCGCGCCACCCGCGCCCGCACGCAGGGCGCCGAGGGGGCGGCGGTGCGCGACCTCGACGGCCGCACGTACGCCGCGGCGACGGTCGAGCTCGAGTCGCTGCACCTGACGGCCCTGCAGGTCTGCGTGGCGATGGCGATCGCCTCGGGCTCGCGCGGCCTGGCCGCCGCGGTCGTGCTCGGTGACGCCACCGAGCTGGCGCTGCCCGATCGTGCGGTCCTCGACGAGTTCGCCCCCGGCGCCGTCGTCCACCTGGCCGACGCGCGGGGCACGCTCCACGTCCCCTAGGCGCAGATCTGCAATGCACCCGACACGCAGCGGGGGTATCTTGCGGCGGGTGAGGCAGCAGGGGGAGAGCGACGCCTGGCGCGAGCACGCCCAGGCAGTGGCCCGCCTCGCCGCGTCGTACGCCGCCATCCCGGCCGGCCAGCCGGTGCGGCTCGCCAAGCGCACCACCAACCTCTTCCGCGTGCGTGCCGCGACCACTGCGCCCGGCCTCGACGTCTCAGGGCTCACGGGAGTCCTGGAGGTCGACCCGGTGACGCGCACGGCCGAGGTGCAGGGCATGTGCACCTACGAGGACCTCGTCGACGCGACGCTGCCGCACGGCCTGATCCCCCTGGTGGTCCCGCAGCTGCGCACCATCACCCTGGGCGGCGCCGTCACCGGGCTGGGCATCGAGTCGACGAGCTTCCGCAACGGGCTGCCGCACGAGTCGGTGCTCGAGATGGACGTCTTCGCCGGTGCCGGCGAGGTCGTGACGACCCGCCCCGGTGACGACCTGTTCGACGCCTTTCCCAACTCCTACGGCTCCCTGGGCTACGCGACCCGCCTGCGCATCGAGCTCGAGCCGGTGCCGGCGTACGTCGCCCTGCGGCACGTGCGCTTCGACGACGCCACCCAGCTCACCAAGACCGTCGAGGCGATCGTGGAGACCGGCGAGCACGACGGCCAGCGCGTCGACGGGCTTGACGGGGTCGCGTTCCGCCCCGACGAGCTCTACCTGACCCTGGCGCGCTGGACCGACGACCTCGGAGAGCACCGCTCTGCCTCCGACTACGCCGGCCAGCAGGTGTTCTTCCGGTCCCTGCAGGAGCGCGGGACCGACCTGCTGACGACCTACGACTACCTGTGGCGCTGGGACACCGACTGGTTCTGGTGCTCCGGTGCCTTCGGCGCGCAGGACCCCCGCATCCGCCGGCTCTGGCCGCGCTCGCTCCGTCGCTCCGACGTCTACATGAGGCTGCTGGGCCTCGACCGCCGCTTCGACATCGCCGACCGGCTCGACCGCCGTGCCGGCCGACCGCAGCGCGAGCGGGTCGTGCAGGACATCGAGGTGCCGACGGCCGCGCTGGCCGACTTCCTCACGTGGTTCGACGCCGAGGTCGGCATGCGGCCGGTGTGGCTGTGCCCCCTCGTCGCGCGACGCGCGTGGCCGGCGTACCCCCTCGAGGCCGGACAGCCCTACGTCAACGTGGGCTTCTGGGGCACGGTGCACGTGGGACCCGGAGCCACCGAGGCCCCCCGCAACCGTGCGATCGAGGCGAAGGTGCACGAGCTGGGCGGCCACAAGTCGCTCTACTCCGAGGCGTTCTACGACCGCGAGACCTTCGACCGCCTCTACGGAGGACCCCATCTCGACCGTGTCAAGCAACGGCACGACCCCGACAGCCGGTTGACCAGCCTCTACGACAAGACGGTCCGCCGGCAGTGACTGCACCGAGCAGGAAGTGAGCAACCGCGTGAGCACCACCCCCACCTTCAAGATCGCCGACGTCGTCGCCGACCTCACCCGCGGCGGCATGCCGCTGCGCTTCACCGCCTACGACGGCAGCGCGTCCGGTCCGGCCGACGCCGAGGTCGGCCTCGAGCTCCTCAACCAGCGCGGCCTCCAGTACCTGATGACCGCCCCGGGCGACCTCGGGCTCGCCCGGGCGTACGTCGCCGGCGACCTCGTCGTGCACGGCGTCCACCCGGGCAACCCCTACGAGATGGCCCAGAAGCTCAAGGACCACACGAAGTTCCGCACGCCCACCCCCGGCGAGCTCGTCAAGATCGTCCGCGGGCTCGGTCTCGCCAACCTCAAGCCGCCCGCGCCGCCGCCGCAGGAGCACCTCCCGCGCTGGCGCCGGGTGGTCGAGGGCGTCCGGCACTCGATGAGCCGCGACGCCGAGGTGATCGCGCACCACTACGACGTCTCCAACACCTTCTACCGCCACGTCCTGGGGCCCTCGATGGCCTACACGTGCGCGGTCTACCCCTCAGCGGACGCCACGCTCGAGGAGGCGCAGACCGAGAAGTTCGACCTGGTCGCCCGCAAGCTCGACCTGCAGCCCGGGCAGCGGCTCCTCGACGTCGGCTGCGGGTGGGGCGGCATGGTCATGCACGCCGCCCGCGAGTACGGCGTCAAGGCGCTCGGTGTGACCCTCAGCCGGCAGCAGGCCGAGTGGGCCAAGGGCGCCATCGACGCCGCCGGGCTCGGCGACCTGGCCGAGGTGCGCCACCTCGACTACCGCGAGGTGCTGGAGTCCGACTTCGACGCCGTCTCCTCGATCGGGCTGACCGAGCACATCGGCATCAAGCAGCTGCCGTCGTACTTCTCGTTCCTGCGCGACAAGCTGAAGCCGCAGGGCCGGCTGCTCAACCACTGCATCACCCGCCACACCAACCTGCCGATCAGCACGGGCGCCTTCATCGACCGCTACGTCTTCCCCGACGGCGAGCTCACCGGTTCGGGACGCATCATCACCGAGGCCCAGGACGCCGGTCTCGAGGTGATGCACTCGGAGAACCTGCGCCTGCACTACACGATGACGCTGCGCGACTGGAACCTCAACCTCGTCGAGCACTGGGACGAGTGCGTGGCCGAGGTGGGGCTCGGCACCGCCCGGCTGTGGGGCGTCTACATGGCGGCGTGCCGGGTGGGCTTCGAGCGCAACGAGGTGCAGCTGCACCAGGTCCTCGCCGTCCGCACCGACGACGACGGCACCGACGGCTTCGCGCTGCGCCCCACCTGGTGACTACGGTTGCCCGGTGAGCACCAGGGCAGCGACGTACGACGCGGAGGTGCTGTCGCGCACCCCGCTCGCCGACCACCTGGTGCGGCTCGTGCTCGGCGGGCCCGGCCTGGCCGGCTTCAAGAGCACCGGCGTGCCGGACGAGTGGGTCGGCCTCGTGGTGCCCGGTCAGTTCCAGGGCCGCTACTACACCGTGCGCTCCTGGGACGGCGAGCAGCTGACCCTCGACGTCGTCGTGCACGACGTCGGCCTCGTGACCGAGTGGGCCGCCGGCGACCCGGTCGGCGACACCGTCACCGTCAGCGAGCCCAAGGGCTCCTTCACCGTCCCCGACGGCGCCTCGTGGCTGATGCTGGTCGGCGACCTGACCGCGCTGCCGGCGATCGCCCGGATCACCGAGACCGTCGACCTGCCCACCCGGGTCTGGGCCGAGGTGCCCGACGCCGCGGCCGCAGGCCCGGCCATGTCGGCGTACGTGCCCGGCGTCGAGGTCGACTGGCTCGACCAGCCCGGCGACGGCGTGAGCCGTCTGGCCGACGTGGTCTCCGACCTGGTCTGGCCCGAGGGCGACGGCTACTTCTGGATGGCGGGGGAGTCGGCGCAGATGCGGGCGATTCGCAAGCACCTCATGCGGGACCGGGCGCTGCCCAGCACCGCCTACGACGTGATGGGCTACTGGCGTGCCGTGCCCGGACGACAACCACGTGCGGTCGACCCCGTACGACGAGCAGGAGCGACACCATGACCGAGCCGGCCCCCCTCCCCGAGCACCGCAGCGGGTTCGCGTCGTTCGTCGGGCGACCCAACGCGGGCAAGTCGACGCTGACCAACGCCCTGGTCGGCAGCAAGGTCGTCATCACCAGCTCGAAGCCGCAGACCACTCGCACCGTCGTGCGCGGCATCGTGCACCGCCCCGACGCGCAGCTGATCCTCGTCGACACCCCCGGCCTGCACCGCCCGCGCACCCTGCTCGGCGAGCGCCTCAACGACCTCGTCAAGACCACGCTGTCCGAGGTCGACGTCGTCGCGGTGTGCTTCCCGGCCAACGAGAAGATCGGTCCCGGCGACCGCTTCATCGTGCGCGAGATGGGCAAGGTCAAGCGCACCATCAAGGTCGCCATCGCGACCAAGACCGACCTGGCCACCCCCGAGCAGCTCGGCCAGCACCTGCTCGACATCGCTGCGCTCGGCGTCGAGACCGGCACCGAGTGGGCCGAGGTCGTGCCCGTGTCGGCCCAGGCGGGTCACCAGGTCTCGCTGCTGGAGGACCTGCTGGTCGGGCTGCTGCCCGCCGGTCCCCAGCTCTACCCCGACGGCGACCTGAGCGACGCCCCCGAGGAGATCATCGTCGCCGAGCTCATCCGCGAGGCCGCGCTCGAGGGCGTGCGCGACGAGCTGCCGCACTCGATCGCGGTCGTCGTGGAGGAGATGAACCTGCGCGAGGACCGCGACGCCGACCGGCCCCTGCTCGACATCCACGCCAACCTCTACGTCGAGCGCGACTCGCAGAAGGGGATC
>JAOPXU010000301.1 GCA_025964985.1 Nocardioides sp. | reverse complement strand
GGACCGGGCTGAGGTCGACCTGGTTCCAGAACTCGCTGCCGTCCTTGCGGTAGTTGAGCAGCGTGACGCTGACCGAGATGCCCTGCTCGACGGCCTCGCGCAGCCGGCGGCGTCCGGCCGCGTCGGTCCCGGGGCCCTGCAGGAAGCGACAGTTGCGGCCCACGGACTCCTCGGCGCTGTAGCCCGTCGTCGCCGTGAACGCCGGGTTGACCCACACGAGCGGCTGCTCGGGATCGAACGCGTCGGCCACCGTGACGGCCAGCGCGGTGGAGTTGAGGGCCCGGTCACGCAGCTCGTGGCCGAAGACGCGTGCGCCGACCTCGGAGGCCACCGTCTGCGGGTCGACGACGACCTCGGCGTCGGGGGCCGCCAGCAGGGCCGCGGCGCGGTCGCGCAGTGGGATGAGGACGACGAGGGCGTGGCCCTCGAGCATCGGGGCGTCCGACATCGACATCGCGACCATCCACAGCGGCTCGCGACGCGCACCCATGGCGCTACGCCGCGCGGCCGAGACGGCCTGCCCGGCCACCGGCTCCGCACGCGCCACCCTCGACAGCGGGTGGGCCGTGTCGGACAGCTCGGCGCCCGCAGGGTCACGCAGGACGGCGGCGTCGGACCAGGTGTCGAGACCCACCGGCAGCTTCAGGCCCGGGGCGAGCTGGTCGGCGACGTCGTTGACGTGCACGACCTGACGGGTCGCGAGGTCGACGACCAGCACCGCCGCCGGAGACTCCTCCAGCACCATGCCCAGCTCGATCGTCTCACCCACCACTGCGTCGTCCGTCCCGTCGGTGGGCGCAGGTGCCCGCCGGACATCATGACGGGTTCGGGGGCGTTCTCGTCACCTCGGTCCGGCAGTCACCCCTGAGGGTGGCCCCGCCTCGCGGCAGCCGGACGTGGCTCAGCGTCAGGCCGTTCGGCCCGCGCAGGGTGCGACCGGGACCGCCCCGCGCGGGTGGCCGCGGCTCGCGGGGCGCTGGCTGGCCACGGCAGCGTGGGGGGACCCCGGACAGGTGCCGGGGCTGGCACGGCCGTACCGCCGGACCGGGGCTGGCCGCGATGGCCCGCGGGAAGGACGCGGCACGCCGCGACGACCTGCGACGCACGCTGGCCGACGTCAGGTGCCCGGTGCTCGTGCCGCGCCGCCTGACGCGCTAGGCCTGGCCGTGCGGGTCGCCGGGCCGGGCGGCGTTGGCGCGGCGGGTCGCCCACGCCTTCTTCGCCGCGCGGCTGCGTCGCCGGCGCAGCCGCTCGGCCTCCTCGTACCTCTTCTCCAGCGCGCGCTGGCGCCGGCGGGCCGCGGCCTCCACCTTGCGCCGCTCGGCCTCGACGGCGGCCTCCGAGCGGACCGGCCACACGTAGGGCAGGTCGTCGGGCACGTCGGGGAACAGCGGCCGGTAGCGGTCGGGGTCCTTGCGCACGAGCGCCGAGCGGTGGCTGCGGTGCACGTCGTCGTCACCGATCCACGGCGGCAGGGCGTCGGCCGCCGCGAGCTCCTCCTGGGTGCGGAACGACGTGACGCCGGCCGTGCGCAGGTCGGTGGCGATCGTCAGCGCGCAGGTGTCGCCGAACCCGAGCCCTGTCCACACGTCGCAGCACACGAATCCGTAGCGGCCCAGCGCCTCCTCGTAGCCCTTCCACATCAGCACCGCCGGGTGGTTGGCCCACCCGTAGTCGGGCCAGGTCAGCGCCCGCACGACCTGGATGGTCTCGACGCGCTGCTTGCCGAGCCGCTTGGGGTCCAGCACGCGCGCGGACCGCTCGAAGTCGGGGAAGGGCAGGAACGTCTGCACCCAGCCAGCCTCGCCGCCGCTCCCGGCCGGGCGCTCCCTCCCCGCGGGCGACCCCGTCGTCCGGGCTGCTCAGCGGAGCCGCTCAGCCGGGCTGCTCGACCGGGCAGTGGTACGCCGTCCGCCCGCCGACCTGGGCGACCTCCACGACGGCGCCGCAGTCGCGGCAGTGCTCCTGCTTGTAGACCCGGCGCGACTCGGCCTCGGGCACCGCTAGCCGGTCGGGCGTCTCGACGGTGACGATCCGGCCGTCCTCGACGGCCTGCGCCATCATCGCCCGCAGCACCTCCCAGAGCCGGTCGCGCTCGTCGGCGGCCAGGGCCGAGGCGGGTCGGGCGGGGTGGACACCGACCGCGTGCAGGGCCTCGTTGCGGAAGACGTTGCCGACGCCGGACAGGACGGCCTGGTCGAGCAGCACGGCGCCGATCGCGCGGCGGTCGGCCGCCCACGCCGCCGTGACCTGCGCGGCGTCGGCGTCGGGACGCAGGGGGTCCGGGCCGAGCCGCTCCACCACCCGTCGTACGCCGGCGTCGTCGAGGAGCTCGCAGACGCTGGGTGCGATCAGGTCCCAGGCCACGTGGGGGTCGGCGAGACGCAGCCGGACCTGACGCATCGGCTCGGCGGTCGGGTCGGGGTGGCGCAGCCAGAACCCGCGCATGCCGAGGTGGACGTGCATCGAGCCGGCGCTGGTGACGAGGAACAGGTGCTTGCCGTGGGCGTCGACGCCGTCGAGGACGGCCCCGTCGACGAGGGCGGCCTGCTCGACGAACCGGCCCTGCGGCGAGGAGACGGCGAGCACCGACCCGCGCAGCTCGCCGAGGTCGCGGGCCAGCCGGTGGACGGTGTGCCCCTCGGGCACGTCAGCCGCCCCTCACCACGGCCGCACCACCAGCTCGGCCAGCACGGCCGGCACCTGGGCGGGCAGCTCGCGGGCGAGGTAGCCGAGGGGGCCGACCTCGCTGGCCAGCCGCTCGCCGCAGCGACCGTGGACGTATCCGGCCCACACCGCGGCCTGGGCCGGCTCGGCACCTCGGGCGAGCAGGCCGGCGACGACGCCCGCCTGCACGTCGCCGGACCCCGACGCCGCCAGGCCCGGACCGCCGCCCTCGACGGTCCACGCGTCGCCGTCGGGCGTGACCACGTGCTTGACGGTGCCACCGCAGAGGACGACGACGCGGCTGCGGCGCGCGACCTGCGCGGCCACGGCCACGGGGTCCGCGTCGGTCTCGTCGGGGTCGACGTGGGCGGTGAGCGAGAGCTCCGAGGGGTTCACGCTGAGCACCGCGCGGCCCTCGAGGTGGTGCAGGCCGTCCGGGTGCTCGGTCAGGTACGCCGACCCGAGCGCATCGAGCACCACGGCCGCCCGGGTGCGGGGCAGCACGAGGTCGAGCAGGTCGACGGCGTGCTCGGGGTCGACGAAGCCGGTGCCGGCCAGGACGACGTCGACGCCGTCGGCGTGCTCGACCAGCTCGTCGGCCTCGTCGAGGTCGATGGACCCCTCGTCGTCGGTCGCGAGCGGCACCATCGCGGCCTCGGGCACGAGCGGGGCGAGCCCGGCCACGACGGTCCGCACGGTGGCCAGGGCGACCTTGCCGGCGCCGGCCCGCAGCGCCGCCTCGCCGGCCAGCCGCACGGCTCCCGGCGACCGGTCGGAGCCACCGACCACGAGCAGCCGGCCGCTCGACGACTTGTCGCCCGCGGGGTCCGGTAGAGGCCAGTCACGCAGGACCGCGGGCGTGACGACGCGGGGCCCGGTCGGATCAGCCGACACGGTCACCACTCCCGCTCGATGCCTCGCGGGTGGTCTCGACGTCGAGCCGGTCGACCGCGGTGGTGTCGGCGAACGCCGTGAGCTCGAGGTGGGCGCCGGAGCGGACGTACGTCGTCACCGAGGCGTTGGGGATCCGCACCTGCCGGTCGAGGTCGAGCACCTCGGCCTCGTCGAGCCCCTCCAGGACGTAGCGGAACGCCATGATCACGGCCTGGTGGGTGAACAGCCACAGCCGCTCGCCGTCGTGCCCCACGCGCAGGTCCTGCAGCAGCCCGCGCACCCGCAGCGCCACGTCGGCCCAGCTCTCGCCGCTGGGCGGCTGGTAGTAGAACTTGCCGAGCCGCTCGCGGCGCGCCGCCTCGGCGGGGTGGCGGGCCCGGATCCCCGCGCCGGTCAGGCCGTCGAGGACCCCGAGGTCGCGCTCGCGCAGGCGCTCGTCGTGGTCGAGCGGCGCGTCGAGCCCGGCCAGCGCCAGGGCTGCGGTGTCGGCGGCACGGCGGTACGGCGACGCGACGGCCGCCGTCGGCAGGGCGGCGCCGTCGCGGTCGGCGAGCCAGCGGCCCAGCGCCTGCGCCTGCTCGCGCCCGGTGTCCGACAGCTCGACGTCGGCGTCGCGTGCACTCAGGTCTAGCTCCTCGGCCCCGGCGTCGCGCGCGGCGGCGTCGGCCCGGTTGCCCACGCTCTCGCCGTGCCGCACGAGCACCAGCTCGGCCGGTCCCGACTCCCACCTCGGTCGCATCCGCTCCCCGTCCTGCTGCCCGTCGTGGCCCCGCCCTGGTGGCGGCGACCGTGCGGCGCGGTACCCAGCGGCGGCGCGGGGACGCAGGTGGCGGCAGGACGGTCAGTCCGCCCCGACGGCCCCGTCTAGCAGCTCGGCCGGGAACGGCGCCGGCCAGGCGCCGTCGGGGTGCGGCACGGCGTAGCGCCAGCGCCGCAGCACCGAGCCGTCCGGCTGCCGCTCGCGCCACGCCAGCGCGCTCGCGGTGGGGTCGCGCCGGAGGGCGTGGTCGACGGCCAGCGTGTCGGGCGCGATGTCGTGGGCCCACAGCCACTGCAGCACGGCTCGGCGCACGGGCTCCGAGAGCTCGTCGACCGGGCGGGTGAGGTGCAGCTCGTCCTCGACGCAGTGGACGCCGCTCGAGGACGGCGACCCGACCCGTCGCAACGCCGGTGGGGCGCCGGTCGACTCGACCACCGTGCGGTCGTCCGCGACGCGGTCGGTCACGCGCGGACCGTCGCCACGACGACGAAGACGGCGAACACGGCGGTGTAGGCCGTGATCGCCAGTGCCTGGACCCGAGTCACTGACATGGCGCTTCCTGCTGGGTGGTGGGGGGACGTCACCACGACAACGCGGCGGCCGACCCCCGACGGCACGGTGCGAGGGTGACCAGATCACGAATGGCCCGTACGGACCAGGTCCGCCTGGTCAATCCGGGCCAAGGTCTCCTGGGGTCCGTGCCCACCGCCGCGCCGTACGACGCCTTCCCGCGCGGCGCTCGGCGCGGCCGCTCGACCCGCGCCGGCACTGACCGGCCGCACCGCTCCCCACTGGTCCAGACCACGACGGCGTCCGGCCCCGCCTGCCGACCCCCGCGGGACCCGCGATCCGGCCGAAGCCGAGCGGGGACGCCGTACCGGGCGCATCCTGGGCGCATGCGACAGGCGACGTCGGACCCGGTGGAGGCCGGCCTGACCGACGCCGGCGTGCTCGACGCGGTGCCCGACGGCCTGTGGGCGGTGCGACCGGACGGGACGACCGCCTGGGCCAACGCGGCGTTCCACCGCATGGTCGGTCAGCACGGGGGCGCCACATTCGCCGGCACGGCGGCCATCGACCGCGTCGTACCGGGTGACCGGCCGCTGCTGGTCCGACTCCTCGCTGCCCTGGCCGACGGGAGCGTGCCGGCGGACGAGCTGCACTGCGCGGTCGTCCGTCTGGACGGCGGGTCCACGCCCGTCGCGATCCGCTGCACCCCGATCGCCGTGGGCTGGCTGCTGCGGGTCCGCGAGGACGGCGGCCAGCAGCTGCTCGCCGAGCTGCGGCACCGCGAGTCGCAGCTCGAGGAGGCGCAGGCCATCGCGCGGACCGGCAGCTGGGAGCACGACCACGCCACGGGCGAGCTGTCCTGGTCGCGGGAGATGTACCGCGTCCTCGGCGTCGACCCGGCCACCTTCGTCCCCCGGCTGAGCACCTTGGTCTCGCTCCTGCACCCCGAGGACTGCGAGCTGGCCCTCGAGGGCTACCGCGAGCTGACCGGAGCGGGGCAGGAGGCCGAGGTGGAGGTGCGCCTGCACCCGGTCGGCCGTACGTCGGACCGCTGGGTCCGTGTCCGCGGCCGGGTCACCCACGCCGAGGACGGGCGGCTCCTGGCGCGCGGGACCGCCCAGGACGTCACCGAGGCCCGCGAGTCGGAGCAGTCGATGGCGTTCCTGCGCGCGATGGCCGAGCTGGCCAACCAGTCGTCCTCGCTCGCCGACATGTCGGCGCGCGACGACCACGTGCGCCACCTCTCGCGCTGGCCGTCGATCCAGCTCGCCGTGCCCGTCGCGGGTCACGGTCTCCTCTTCCTCCCTGGCTGGGTCGACCTCGACCTCGCCACGGAGCAGCACGCCCAGGACCTCGCCGCCCGGGCCGCGGCCCGGCGCGAGGTCCTCTGCGAGCGCTCCCCGTCGGGCACCTACAGCATCGCCGGTGCGGCGGTGGTCGACGGCGAGGTGGTCTGCGCGATCGTCTCCGACACCCGCAGCAAGTGGCCGCCCGACGCCTCCGGCCGCTCGGTCTTCGACCAGATCCTGCTGCTCCTCGCCAGCGTCGCCGAGCGCGAGGCGCGGGCCACCGACCTGGCCGCCGCGCGCGACGAGGCCCGCGCCGCCTCCCGGGCGAAGTCCGAGTTCCTGGCCGCCATGAGCCACGAGATCCGGACGCCGCTGACCGGCGTCATCGGCCTGACCGAGCTGCTCGCGGCCTCGCGCCTGGACGCGGCGCAGCGGCAGATGACCGACGGCCTCGACCAGGCCGGCCGGACGCTGCTGAGCCTGGTCGACGACATCCTCGACCTGTCGAAGATCGAGGCCGGCCGCCTGCAGCTCGAGACCATCACCTTCGACCCCGAGCGGGTGCTGCGCGCCTCCGTCGACCTGCTCGCCCCGCGGGCACGCGACAAGGACCTGCACCTCGTCGTCACCGCGGCGCCCGACGTACCGGTCGGCCTCGTCGGCGACCCGGTCCGCTTCGGCCAGGTGGTGACCAACCTGGTCGCCAACGCGGTGAAGTTCACCGCCGTCGGCGAGGTCGCCGTCCGG
Organism: Nocardioides sp.; assembly: GCA_025964985.1. Lineage (GTDB taxonomy): Bacteria > Actinomycetota > Actinomycetes > Propionibacteriales > Nocardioidaceae > Nocardioides. The sequence continues at coordinate 4,199 of JAOPXU010000301.1, read as the reverse complement.
CTCTCCTGCGACGCCGGGCCGGACACGGGTCCGGAGCTCCGGGTCGAGGTGTGCGACACCGGGATCGGCGTCGAGCCGGACGCCGTCCCCCGCCTGTTCGACCCGTTCGTCCAGGCCGACGCATCGACCACCCGCCGCTACGGCGGCAGCGGGCTCGGCCTGGCCATCAGCTCGCGGATCGTCGAGGCCACCGGCGGGCGGATCGGCGTCCAGAGCGCGCCGGGCGTGGGCAGCACCTTCTGGTTCACCACGCCGCTGGTGCTGCCGGCGGGCGGCCCCCGGCCGGCCGCGGGCGGTGGCCGGACGACGCCGCACGTGCCCGTCGCTCCGCCGCCCGGCAGGACGTCCACCCGGCTCCGCGTGCTGGTCGCCGAGGACAACCCGATCAACCAGCTGGTGACCCGCGGCCTGCTCGACGCCGTCGGCTACGACGCCGTCGTCGTCTCCGACGGGGCCGCCGCGGTGGCTGCCCTCGAGGCCGACCCGACCGGCTTCTGCGCGGTGCTCATGGACTGCCAGATGCCGGTCATGGACGGGTGGGAGGCGACCCGCACCATCCGGAGCCGGACCCGGAGCAACGCCGCGCGGGTCGTCATCATCGCGCTGACCGCCTCGGTCACCGCCGAGGAGCGCACCCGCTGCCACGAGGCCGGGATGGACGACTACCTGACGAAGCCGGTCTCCGCCGACGCGCTCCGTGCCGCTCTGGCGCGCATCACCGCTCCCCAGGTGGGCTGATCACGGACGTCTGGACGCTGTGGGTCACCACGCCTCCAGGACCGGCCGACCCGTTCTGAGCAGCCGGGCGTCCCGGTCAGCCAGCCGTGTCCTCGTCACGCTCCGCAGCGGCCCGCAGGCCGGCGCCGCGCGCGGTGGCGTGGACCATGAGCGGGTACAGCGAGGCGACCACGAGCGCGGCGCCGATCCACACGAAGACCTCGTGGCCGCTCGAGCCGTCGCAGACGGTGTCGTCGTCGCACGCGAGCCGGCGCGGCCAGCCCACGGCGAGGAGCAGCGCTCCGGCGAGCAGGAGGCCCAGGCCGACCCTGCCCCACCTCGTGATGGCTGCGCTCGCGGTCCCCGGATCCATGCGCGGGAGTCTCACACGGGCTTGCGACGCCGTCGGGCCCGCACTCGGCTCCGGTCTCGAGCGGACGGCGCACCGGCTTGACCTCGAGTCGACTCGAGGTCCTAGGTTCGGAGAAGTGACGGCACCGACGGACGCAACGGGTACGGCGCGGCCGGACAAGATCCTCGGGCCGGGCTACGCCGCCACGACCGTCGGGATGTTCGCGCTGATCGCGTTCGTCGCCTTCGAGGCGATGGCCGTGACGACGGTGATGCCGACCGTGGCCCGCGACCTCGACGGCCTCGGCCTCTACGCCCTCGCCTTCGCCGCGCCGCTGGCCAGCGGCGTGGTCGGCATGGTCGTCGCGGGGTGGCTCAGCGACCGCAGCGGTCCCTCCCTGCCGCTCCTCGCGTCCACCGCGCTGTTCTCGGCGGGGCTGGTCGTGTGCGGGCTGGCCCCGACGATGGAGGTGCTCCTGCTCGGCCGGGTCCTGCAGGGCCTCGGCGGCGGCGCGCTGATCGTCGGGCTGTACGTCGTGGTCGGCCTCGTCTACCCGGCCGTCCTGCGCCCGGCGGTCTTCGCGTCGTTCGCGGCCGCCTGGGTGCTCCCCTCCTTGATCGGCCCGGGCTTGGCGGCACTCGTCGCCGACGTGTGGCACTGGCGGGTCGTCTTCCTCGGCACCGTCGGGTTCGTCGCGCTCGCCCTGGTCCTCCTGCTGCCCGTGCTGCGGCGCCTCGAGCCGCGAGCCGAGGACGTCGCCGTCCCGGTCGCGCGGCTGCGGTGGGCAGTCGTCGCGGCGGTCGGGGTGTTCGTGCTGGAGCTGCTCGGCTCGGTCCGCGGCGTCGCCGTCCTGGGCGCACTCGTCGCCCTGGTCGCGGTGTGGACGGCACTCGGCCGCCTCCTGCCGGCCGGGGCCCGGGTCGCACGCCGTGGGCTGCCCGCCGTGATCGCCACCCGCGGCCTGCTGTCCGCGGTCTTCTTCAGCGCCGAGGCCTACGTCGTCTACGCGCTGCAGGAGCGCTGGGACCTGTCCCCCGGCCGCGCCGGCATCGCGCTGACCTGCGTCGGCGTGGCGTGGGCGGCGTCCAGCCAGGCGCAGTCGCGGCTCGGGACACGGCTGCCGCACACCCGCGCCATGGTCGTCGGCTCGACGCTGGTCCTGGTCGGCACCGCCGCCCTGGCCGCCTCGGTGCTGGCGCTCGACGCGGGGTCACGGCCCTCGGCGTTCGTGCCCGCGGCGTCGTACGTCCTGGCGGGCGTCGGGATGGGTTTCGCCTACCCGCGCACCGGCGTCGCGATGCTCGAGCTGTCGGACGACACCGACCGGGGCCACAACTCCTCGGCCCTCACCGTGGCCGACTCCCTGGGCGCGGCCCTGGCCCTGGCGCTGGCGGGCGCGGCGTTCGCCACGGCGTCGCGGCAGGGCGTCGACCCGTTCCTGACGGTGATGGGCCTGGCGGCCGCCGGGGGCGTGCTCGGCGTCGTGGCGGCGTCACGCACCCGGCCCGTCTGAGCCGGGTCAGTCCTTCTCGCCCGACGGAACGACGGCGGGCGCGCCCGTGGAGTGCTCGGCGACGAGCTCGTCGAGGTAGCGCAGGACGACCGCGACGACGGCGACGACCGGGACCGCGAGGAACGCGCCGGTGATGCCGAACAGCGTCGAGCCCAGGGTCACCGAGAGCAGCACGACCGCGGCGTGCAGCTGCATGCTGCGCGACTGCAGCCACGGCGAGAGGACGTTGCCCTCGAGCTGCTGCACCGCGATCACGACGGCGAGGATGATGAGCGCGCCGGTGGGACCGTCGGAGACGAGGGCGACCAGGATCGACAGCGCGCCGACGACGAAGGCGCCGACGATCGGGATGAAGCCGCCGATGAACGTGAGCAGCGCCAGCGGGATGGCCAGCGGCACGCCGACCAGGACCAGCGCGATGCCGATCAGCACCGCGTCGATCGCGCTGACCAGGGCCTGGGTGCGGATGTAGCCGCCGAGCGTCCTCCAGGACCGGCGCATGACCTCGCCGAGGTGGGTGCCGGCGCGCTGGCCGGCCATCCGCTCGACCAACGGGCCGAAGCGGCGACCGTCCTTGAGGAAGAGGAACGTGAGGATCAGGGTGATGACGGTCGTGACCGTTGCCGACGTGGCCGCGCCGACGCCGGTGAGCACGCCCGACGCGATCGCGGAGCCGCTGTCGCTGAGCCGGTCCTGGGCGGCCTGGATGGCGGCGTCGATCTGGTCGGAGCTGACGAACTCCTTCTCCTGCACCCAGTCCTGCAGCTCCTGCAGGCCCGCGCCGGCGTCGGAGACGATGTCACCGGTCTGACCGCTGACCGCCGGGGCGATCGCGAAGCCGATGCCGACCAGCACCCCCAGGCCGCCGAGCAGCACGGTCGCCGCCGCCAGGCCCGCCGGGAACCGCAGCCGGTCCTCGAAGAAGCGGGCGACCGGCTCGAGCACCGACGTCAGCAGCAGCGCCAGGGCGACGGGCAGCACGATGCTCCACAGCCGCCCGACGACCAGGCCCAGCAGGATCGCGAACGCCGCGATGAGCAGCCACCGCCCGCTCCACCGGGCAGCCCACGTGATGCCGTGGCCGATGACCTCGGGACGGCTGGGGGTGACCGCGGGCCGCGGCACCGGCCGGGCCGGCTGCGACGGGGCGGACTGCGGTGCGGGCGTGCGTGGAGGCTGGGAGGTGCGCTTGAAGGGGGACGCGGGGAACGACGTCATGTCCCGACCATCGCAGAGGTGAGGGGCCTGGTGGGGCTCTCTCACCCCGCAGGGCGGGGGCCCGGGACGTCGTCGCGGGGGGCTCCGGCCCTGGGAACGGTGACCAGTGCACCGTCCCGCAACGCCGCACGGGTCCGCCCCAGCCACGGCGCCTCGAACAACCACCACGCACCCGACGCCACCAGCACCCGGTGCAGCGCCAGGCTCACGAGGAGCACGAGCGCCGTGACCACGACCGGGTAGACCGTCGCGAGCACGAGCGCGCCGCCCACCCGACCGGCGACCAGGCCCGACGAGCCGAGGTGCACCAGGGCGACCAGCGGCAGGTGCAGCACGTAGACCGGCAGCGTCCGCCGGCCGAGCGCGGCGAGCAGCCGGCCCGCCCGCGGCAGCCGGGCG
>JAOPXU010000300.1 GCA_025964985.1 Nocardioides sp. | reverse complement strand
GCGCAGCGCCGCCGCGACGGTGCCGGCGTCGGGGCGCTCGGCGGCGGCGGTGGCGGTCATCGCGCTCAGCAGCCGCTGCCACGCGTCGGGGACGTGGCGCGGCACGACCGGCGAGCGGTGCAGCCGGGCCAGGGCGGCCTCGGTGGGCGGGCCGGGGTAGGCGCGCTCCCCGGTCAGGGCCTCGATCAGGACCAGGCCGAGGGAGTAGATGTCGACCGCGCCGGAGAGGTCGCCACCGGTGACCTGCTCGGGTGACAGGTAGGCGGCCGTGCCGATGGCGTGGCCGGTCTGCGTGTGGCGCACGGTGTCGCCGATCAGGCGGGCGATGCCGAAGTCGGCCACCTTGACCTGGTCGTCGGCACCGATGAGGACGTTGGACGGCTTGATGTCGCGGTGCACGACCCCGGCCTGGTGGGCGTGCTCGAGGGCGTCGGCGACCTGGGCGCCGATCCGGCCCACCCGGTCCAGCGGCAGCGGCACGCCGCCGCCGACCTGCTCGAGGGTGGAGCCGCCCACCAGCTCGAGGACCAGGTAGGGCCGCTCGTCGGTGAAGCCGGCGTCGAGGACGGTGACGATCGCGACGTGCGAGAGCTGGGCCAGCGTGCGTGCCTCGTGGATGAAGCGGTCGCGCGAGGACGGGTCCTCGGCCGACTCGCGCAGCACCTTGACCGCCACGGCCCGGCTGAGCAGCTGGTCGTCGGCGCGGTAGACGTCGGCCGCGCCACCGCGTCCGAGGACCGGGCCGAGCAGGTAGCGACCGGCCAGGACCGGGCTCGATCCCGCAGCCGCCGACGGGTCGGTCGCGCTAGCCACGACGGTCCGTCCGGCCCGGGGCCGTGGGCACGACCCCGTCGTGCTGCCCTCGTGGTCGCGCCACCGTTGACCCTCGTCCCATTCGCCGTCCCCGCTGTCCGTTGTCGTCGACCGGTAGCCCCGGCAGGCTGTCACACCGCCGCGACGGTGGGCCTGCTCGGTCACCTCTGTCCACCACGGCCGTCCGTTACACCCGGCCGACGTGACGCCGGTCCCTCGGCAGGCCGCGCCGTGCTCGCCGTACGACGGGTCAGGTGCGCGCGGTGAGGCGCCCGATGAACTCGTCGGCCATCTCCACCTGGCGCACCAGCGCCGCGCGGCGCCCGACGGCGTCGTCGTGGATGAGGTCGAGTCGTGCGGCGGCGGCCTCGCGCTCGGTGGGGTCGGTGGCGGGGTCCTCGAGCGCCACGACGTCGGCGAGGACGGCCTTCATCTGCTCGAGGCTGAACCCCAGCGGCTTCATCCGGCGGATGAACAGGATCTTGTCGACGTCGTGCTCGGTGTAGAGACGGAAGCCGCCGTGGGTGCGGCCGGACGGCTGCAGGAGACCGACCTCCTCCCAGTGCCGCAGGCTGCGCAGCGACAGCTGGGTGCGCGTCGCGACCTCGCCGATGTGCATGAAGCCGGACGTCGTCCGCTCGGCGGGTCGGTCAGCCGGGGCAGCGCGTTCGACGTCGGCGCTCACGGCGGGCTCCTTCCTGCGGATGACAACTCTCACCCTACGTGAGGGTAGGGTGGCACCAGACTTCCGCCGGCGATGGTGCCGGCACCTCGATCCGCTGTGGCTCTCAGCCTCGTGCCGGGTCGCGCAGCACCACCGCGAACGCGCCGGGTGGGCTCGGTCCTCACGCAGCGACCAGCCCGCTCGGCTACCACGCCCGAACGGAGCACCCCCGTGTCCTCACCCACCTCGGCACCTCCGGTCCCGGCCACGCCGACGGTCCGCAGCGCGCTGCGCAGCCCGCGGGTGCTGCGCACGGAGGTCCTCGCCGGACTCGTGGTCGCCCTGGCGCTGATCCCCGAGGCGATCTCGTTCTCGATCATCGCCGGGGTCGACCCGCGCGTCGGGCTGTTCGCCTCGTTCACGATGGCCGTCTCGATCGCCTTCCTGGGCGGGCGCCCCGCGATGATCTCCGCCGCCACCGGGGCGGTCGCGCTCGTCATCGCCCCGGTCATGCGCGACCACGGCTACGACTACCTGATCGCCACCGTCCTGCTCGGCGGACTCATCCAGGTCGTCCTCGCGCTGGCGGGCTTCGGCCGGCTGATGCGGTTCATCCCCCGGTCGGTGATGGTCGGGTTCGTCAACGCCCTGGCGATCCTCATCGTCCTGACCCAGCTGCGCCACCTGGTCGACGTGCCGTGGCCGGTCTACCCGATGACCCTGTTCGCCATCGCCGTCATCGCCGGCCTGCCCCGCGTCACCACGGTCGTCCCGGCTCCGCTGGTCGCGATCGTCGCCCTGACCGCGTTCACGGTCGTGGCCGCGATCGCCGTGCCCGACGTCGGTGACGAGGGCGAGCTGCCCGACAGCCTCCCGTCGTTCTTCGTGCCCGACGTGCCGTTCGACCTCGACACGCTCGGGACCATCGCGCCGTACGCGCTGGCGATGGCTCTCGTCGGGCTCCTCGAGTCGCTGCTGACCGCCAAGCTCGTCGACGACATCACCGACACCCGCTCGGACAAGACCCGCGAGGCCTGGGGGCAGGGCGCGTCCAACCTCGTCACCGGGTTCTTCGGCGGCATGGGCGGCTGCGCGATGATCGGCCAGACGATGATCAACGTGCGGGTCTCCGGTGCCCGCACCCGCATCTCGACGTTCCTGGCCGGCGTCTTCCTGCTCGTCCTGGTCGTCGGGTTCGGCGACGTCGTGGCGGTCATCCCGATGGCCGCGCTCGTCGCGGTGATGGTGATGGTCTCGGTCGCCACCTTCGACTGGCACTCGGTGCTGCCGTCCACGCTGCGCCGGATGCCGAAGTCGGAGACCGCCGTCATGCTCGCCACCGTCGCGGTCACCGTCGCCACCCACAACCTCGCCATCGGCGTCGTCACCGGGGTGCTCGTCGCGATGACGCTGTTCGCGCGCCGCGTCGCCCACGTGACCGAGACCCACCGCGAGCTCGTCGAGGACCCCGACGGGGTGCCGACCGCGGTATACCGGGTGACCGGTGAGCTGTTCTTCGCCTCGTCCAACGACCTCTACACGCAGTTCGAGTACGCCGACGACCCGCCGCGCGTCGTCATCGACCTGTCCGGCGCCCACGTCTGGGACGCCTCGACCGTCGCCTCCCTCGACGCCATCGAGACCAAGTACGCCCGGCGGGGCACGTCCGTGGAGATCGTCGGGCTCGACGGCGCCAGCGCCGAGCGGCACGGACGGCTCACCGGCCGGCTCGGCCCGCACTGATCGCGACCTCCTGGACGGACCCGGGCGACTCGGGCCGACCGGGTCCTCGGGTCCCGGGCACGCGGACACTATGTTGGCTCTCGCTGCACCCCGGGCCAGGTGTGCGGTACGTCGCTCGGAAAGGGCGCGGCAGCCGGCACGTCCGGTGAGGGAGGGCGCTACTCGTGGAGCACGATGATCTGTACCGCCAGATCGTCCAGTCGTCGACCGACGGCATCGTGGCGCTCGCGCTCGACGGCAGGGTCCGGTTCGCCAACGCCAGCGCCGAGACGCTGCTGCGCACCGATGGGCTCCAGGGCCGGCACATCGACGAGTTCCTCGACGCCGCCGGCCGACTGCACTCGCTCGAGCACCTGGCGCGCGCGGCCCAGGGCTCGTTCATCGACGACGAGGTCGACACCATGCTGGTGCGTGGCGACGGCACCCCGCTGTGGGTCCGGCTGCGCCAGACCGGGCTGCGCGAGGGCGACCGCTACACCGGGGTGATCCTGCGCCTGACCGACAACCACGAGACCAAGCAGCTGCTCGAGGCCGTCTACGAGAGCCGGCGCCAGCTGATGCGCGCCGAGCGGATCGCCCGCAGCGGCAGCTGGACCTGGGACGCCGCCACGAGCAGCGTCAGCCACTCCGAGGGCCTCGAAGAGCTCTACGGCGACCACCTCGTCGACCTGGTCGCCAGCGACCGGATCCGCCTCGCCGACGTCACCCATCCCGAGGACCGGCCCCGGCTCGACGAGGCGCTGGACCAGCTGACCAGCGGAGAGCGCGCCGGCTTCGACGTCGAGCTGCGCCAGCGCGGTCGCAGCGGCTGGATGTGGGTGCGGCTGCGGGCCCTGGGCACCTACGGCGCCGACGGCGCGCTCACCGAGGTCTCGGGCACCAACCAGGACATCACCCGCGCCCGCGACACCGAGGACCAGCTGCAGGACCTGGCCACGCAGAACTCGCTCATGCACGCCGTGGCCGCAGCGGCCAACGAGGCGACGACCCTCGACGAGGTCCTCGTCCAGGCCGCCTCGATGGTGGTGCTGCACGACGACTGGGACCGCGCCCGGGCGTTCGTCCCGAGCCCCGACGGCCTGACCCTCGTCGCCCACCTCGGCGGCGACCCCGCTGTCGACACCCCGGGAGGTGCCGCGCCGGTCGACGAGGCCCTGGCGGAGGTCGACGCGGTGGAGCGGGCGACGGCCGAGGAGTGCGTGCGGCTGGGCCACTCGGTGTGGGACACCGGGCGCCGCCTGACGATCGCGGCCCCGATCCGGCTCGGTCAGCAGATCCTGGCCGTCATCACGATCACGTCGCTGCCGCCGCTCTACCGCCACGACATGATCCAGCAGATGGTCGACCAGGCCATGCTGCTGATCTCACGCGTCGCCGAGCGCGAGGCCGCGGCCCGCGAGCTGGCCGAGGCGCGCGACCGGGCGCTGGAGGCGTCGCGGCACAAGTCGGAGTTCCTCGCCATGGTCAGCCACGAGATCCGGACCCCGCTCAACGGCATCGTCGGCCTCAACGAGCTGATGTCGGCCACCCCGCTCTCCGAGCGCCAGCGGCACCTGGTCTCCGGCGTCGCCGTCTCCAGCCGCACCCTGCTCGAGCTCATCAACAACGTCCTCGACTTCTCCAAGATCGAGGCCGGCGGCATGGAGGTCGAGACACTCGACTTCGAGGTCCGCGAGGTGCTGGCCGAGGTCGGCGACATCCTCACCGACACCGCCCGCGAGCGCGACGTCGAGCTGCGCATCTCCTGCAGCGCCGACGTGCCCGACGTCCTGGCCGGCGACCCGACGCGTCTCAAGCAGGTGCTGCTCAACCTCGGCTCCAACGCCCTCAAGTTCACCGCCGCCGGCTCGGTCGGCATCCGGGCCACCGCCGACCCCGACGCTGACCCGGACGCCGGCCCCGACGGCGGGTGCCTGCTGCGGGTCGAGGTCAGCGACACCGGTCTGGGGATGACGACGGCCCAGCAGGAGCACGTGTTCGCGCCGTTCGCCCAGGCCGACTCCTCGACCACCCGGCGCTTCGGCGGCACCGGGCTCGGGCTGGCCATCTGCGCCGAGATCGTCGCCGCGTTCGGCGGTGAGATCGGGGTCGAGAGCCGCCTCGGCGCCGGCAGCACGTTCTGGTTCACCGTCCCGCTCGGCGCCGCGACCGGCGTCCGTGACGAGGAGATGGCGCGTTCGCACCGTGCCCTGGCCGGCACCCGGGTGCTCGTCGTCGACGACGACGCCGAGGACCGGGTCGTCCTGGAGGAGCAGCTCGGGTGGTGGGGCGTGCAGGCCACCATGGCGTCGGGCTCGGCCGAGGCGCTGCAGCTGCTCGCCGGGGCCCGTCACCTCACGCCCTACGACGCCGTGGTCCTCAGCTCCGACGCCCTCGCCGACGGGCTGCGGGAGCGCGGCCGGCTGGTCGACGTGCCCGCGGTCGTGCTCACGACCGACGCCACCCGCGACGATGTCCACCCCTCCGGGTCCGCCGTCCGGCTGGCCAAGCCGGTCTCGTCCGCGGCGCTGCGCGACGCCCTCCTGCTGGCCCTGTCGCGACCCGTCGCGACCGGGCCGCCGGCCGAGGCCTCGCCGGCTCTGCCCACTCCGTCCGGGGAGCGTCGCCGCGTCCTGGTCGTCGAGGACAACGCGATCAACCAGATGGTGGCGCGCGGCTTCCTCGAGGCGCTCGACCTCGACGTCGTCACGGCCGACCACGGCCGTGCGGCACTCGTCCGGCTCGGCCAGGAGAGCTTCGACGTCGTCCTGATGGACGTGCAGATGCCGGTGCTCGACGGCTACGCGACGACGCGTGAGCTGCGGGCGCGCGAGGCGGCCGCGGGTGCGCCCCGGGTGCCGGTGCTCGCCCTGACGGCGGCCGCGATCGAGGGCGAGCGCGAGCGGTGCCTGGAGGCAGGGATGGACGACTTCCTGACCAAGCCGCTCTCCCCCGCCCTGCTGCAGGCCGCGCTCGACCGGTGGGTCCCCCGGCCCACGCAGCCGTGAGCCCCGCGACGTGCGCTCAGCCGCGTCCGGTCCGGCGCGCGGCGACGCCCACCTGCGTCGCCCGCGCCACGATGGCGAGCCCCTCGGCCCCCAGCGCGACGTAGCCGCCGTCGGCCGTCCCCTGGAAGCCGACGCAGTAGAGGCGTTCGGAGACCAGGTCGCCCCAGGCGGTGGAGCCGAGCAGGAGCAGCCGCGGGTCGAGCGGCGTGCACGTCTCGTCGCCGACCACTCCGGCGGCGAGGTCGTCCAGCAGGACCCGCAGCTCGGCCGCCGACACCGCGACCTCGGCCACCACCAGCTGGGCCTGCGGTTCGAGGGCGACGCAGAGGACCGCCCGGGTCATGTCGGCGCCGGTGGCGAGCAGGGAGCGGTCCGGCTCGTCGGACGTGCGCTCCGGACAGCGCAGCGGCGGCGGCACGAGGTCGGCCGGAGGAGCCGTCGCCGCCCGTTGCGCCTCGAAGCGCTCGGTCACCTCGTCCAGGACGACGTCCGCGCCGTCACGTGCTCTCGACCCGACCGTGATCGTGCCGCAGCCGCCGAGGCCGCCCGCCACGTGCTGCACGCGCCCGCCCGGATAGCTGAACACGAGCTCGTAGTCCGGTCCGCCCTGGTCGGTGCACACCGTGTCGTTGTTCCGGTCGAGGTCGTTGATGAGCTCGGCGAAGGAGTCGAGCCCGGTGGTGAGCAGCTCGGGCACGGCCTGCACCGGCATGAGCGGACCTCCGCACACCCGCATCCCCACCGCACCGAGCGGGACGTCGTCCGGTCCGGTCCGTGCCGGCGGGGCGTCGGGCGGCGGGCAGGTGTCGACCCCGGTGGGCAGCTCCGAGGCCGGGGTCGGCTCGCCGCTGCACGCCGCGACCGCACCGCTGGTGGCCAGCACCAGGGCCAGCACCCGCACGACGGTCCTCGACACCCGACCAGCCTCACCCCTGGAACCGCGGAGCGGTACGGGCGATGCCGAACCGTGACCCGCTCAGCTCGCCGGTGACGGGCGGGCGGGCCTCCACCTCAGCGGCCCGGGGCCGGCCGCACGAACGCCCGGTCCGACGTCGCGAGCGCCTCCGCGGGTCCGGCGGACCGGAGCACGACGTCGAGGACGCGCTGCGGGTCGGAGGCGTAGCAGCCGCTGGCCCACGCCGCGTTGGCCTCGATCACGCTCCATCCGCCGTCAGGGTCGGTGCCGACGTCGACGACGATCGCGGAAGGGATCGTCGTAGCCACCGCGGCCAGGAGGTCGCGCGCGTAGCGGAGGACCTCCCCCGTCGCGGGCTCGAGGTGCGGCCTCCCGTCCTGGGCGTACTGGCTGGCCGCGTGCACCTCGCCGTCGAGGACGTGGAGCCGGACCTCGGAGACGTAGGCGACCACGTCGCTGACCAGGACCAGCGTCGCGGGGTCCACGGCGTCGGGACCCGGCAGGCGCGTGCCGTCGGCGTAGACCCTGGCGGGGATGCTCTTGTCGTTGGGCGACTTGACGAACACCGGCACCCGCAGCGCGTGTGCCTCGCGGATCGGCACGCACCGGATCGCCCGCCGCGTCAGGTCCACGGGCAGGGTGGCGAGCCAGTCGGCCGGTGCCTCCAGCGGAGCGACGCCCAGGGGCCCGGCCGCGGGGTCGACGTACGACGGCGGCGCGTGGAGGTGGCGCGGAGCGGTACCCGGTGCGGTCGCGTCGAGCACGTCGCGGGCCTCGCACTGCACGACGTCGAGCCCGCGGTCGACGGCCGCCGCGGCGACACGCCGCGCTGACGCGGTGAGGTGGGTCGGCAGCACGAGCACCCCGGCTGGTGGTCGTCTGCGCACAGCCTGATCCTGCCAACGCCCGGGCTGGTGGGCCACTAAGGTCCCTGCCATGCCAGGTCCGACCACCCGTGACCCGTCCTCGACCCGGCTGCTGCGCGCCGCCGTGGTGCTCGCGGTGGTGCCGGCCGTGGTCGTGCTCCTCCTCGGGATCCTCGTCGCAGCCCGGACGGGCGACCCGTTCGGCGACCTGACCCGCGACCTGCGGGTGACGGCCGACGTACCCCTGCACTTCGGGGCGCTGTCGGCGCTGACCGTCATGGTGTGGACGTCGGCCGCCGCGGTCGCGCTCGTCACCGCGTGGCCGGTACGCCGCTCGAGCCGACCCGCGGCGCTGCTCCTCGCGCTCGGGGTGCTGTCGCTGGCCCTGGCCGTCGACGACCAGTTCATGGTCCACGACGGCGTGCTGCCGGCCGCAGGCCTGCCCGGTGAGATCGCCCTGGCCGCGTACGCCGCGTGGGCGGCCGCCACGGGCTGGCGCCACCGCGAGCTGCTCCGCGTCCGGCCCGAGACGCCGGTGCTGCTGCTCGGCGGCGTGCTCCTCGCCGGGTCGCTCGGCGTCGACCTCGTCGTCGAGAAGCTCGACCTCGCCGGTCGGGAGTCGCTGCGCATCTTCGTCGAGGACGGTCTCAAGCTGGTCGGCGCGGCGGTGTGGACCGTCGGGGTGTGCGCCCTGGCGCGCTCGGTGCAGCGCGAGGCCGGCCCGAGCCCCGCCCCCGCCCGCGCGGCGGACCACGAAGGCTCGTGACAGACCCGCCGGACCTCGGTCCACCGCCGGCGCGGGTCCACGTCCGGACCGACCAGGTCCGCGCCCTGGTCGCCGACCAGCTCCCGCAGTGGGCAGACCTGCCCGTCCGGCCCGTGGCCCACGGCGGATGGGACAACTGGACCCTCCACCTCGGCGACGAGATGCTCGTCCGGCTGCCGAGCGCCGCGGAGTACGCCCGGGCGGTCGAGAAGGAGCACCGGTGGCTGCCCGTCCTGGCGCCGCACCTGCCCCTGCCGGTCCCCACGCCACTGGCCCTGGGCACCCCGACCGCGGACTACCCGCACCCGTGGTCGGTCTACCGCTGGCTGGACGGCCGCACCGCCTCCGCCGACCGGATCGGCGACCCGGTCGCGTTCGCCACCGACCTCGCGGAGTTCCTGGCCGCCCTGCAGGCGGTCGACGCCACCGACGGGCCACGACCCGGCGTCCACAACTGGTACCGCGGCGGGACCCTGCGCACCTACGACCGCACCACCCGCAGCGCCCTGGACGAGCTGGCGGGACACCTCGACGTCGACGCGGCACGCCGGCTGTGGACCGCAGCGCTCAACGCATCATGGGACGGCGTCGACCGCTGGTTCCACGGCGACGTCGCCGCGGGCAACCTGCTCGTGGACGACGCCGGCCGGCTCAGCGCCGTCATCGACTTCGGCACCTGCGGCGTCGGCGACCCGGCCTGCGACCTCGCCGGCGCCTGGACCCTGCTGAGCGCCGAGGGGCGCGAGGTCCTGCGCGACCGGCTGGCCGTGGACCCGGCGACGTGGACCCGCGGCCGTGGATGGGCGCTGTGGAAGGCGGTGGCCACCTGCCGGCGTACCGTCGCGTATCCCGACGACCCCGAGGACCTCGCCGAGCTGCAGCAGGCCCGCCAGGTGCTCGACGACGTCCTCGCCGGTCCCTAGCCGCCTATACCTGCGAGGTCATGGCCCGTCCGCGCGAAGGGCGGTGGACTGGGGCCATGACCCACACCGACAGCCCCGTCCCCGCCTACGCCCTCGCCTACCTCCGCGACGTCGACCTCAACGACCAGGTCGTCGACTACATCCAGCGCATCGACGCCACCCTCGCGCCGTACGACGGCCGCTTCCTCGTCCACGGCGGCGAGCTCACCCCGGTCGAGGGCACCTGGGACGGCCAGCTCGTCGTCATCGCGTTCCCGAGCAGCGGCGCCGCCCGGGCCTGGTACGACTCGGCCGACTACCAGGCCATCCTGCCGCTGCGCCTCGACAACTCCCGCTCGATGGCGACGATCGTCGAGGGGGTGCCGGCGGGCTACCAGGCAACGGACAAGCTGAGCACTCTCACCGGTTGACCGGTCCCGAGGACGGGCGTCAGACGCCGGACTCCTCGAGCCGGTCCTGCGCGACCGGCTGGGGCGAGGACCGTCGCTCGCGGGCGCCCCGGCGCTCCCACTGCAGGATGGTGAGGGTGACCATCGCCCACCCGAACCCGTAGTCCTCGACCGGGATGCCCCACGGCACCCGCAGGCCGATGATCGCCCCGGGGTCGTAGACCACGACGGCGCGGCCGGGCCAGGTCAGCCACCCGTCGACCAGCACCATGAAGAAGGCGATGATGGCCAGGGCCTGCCAGTAGCGCGTCGTGCGCAGGACCCCGGTGCGCCAGCGCAGGCGCTCGAGCAGCACGACGCCGAGCACCGCGACGACGCTGAGGACGGTGTAGGCGGGCATCAGCGGCTCCCCTCGCGCGCGGGCACCCAGCGGGCCACCCAGCCGGACCACCGGGAGCGCACGACCTCGACGCCCTCCCAGGTCAGCAGGGCGCATACCGGCACGACGACGAAGAAGAGGAGCTCCTCGACCGGAAGCCCACCCAGCACCCGCCAGCCGATCAGCTCACGTCCGGTGAAGTCCCAGTGCCCGCCGTGCATCCCGACCAGGTCCCAGAGCAGGAAGAGGGCGAGCACCGGCGCCACGGTCCGGAGCAGCCGACGCGGTCGGCGCCAGACCCGGGCCCCGACGACCTCCAGGGGAATGGTCACGAGCAGGCACGCGCAGAGCAGGAGCAGGTATCCGGGCACGGTTCCTCCTAGGTCCTCGCGCCGACGCGGCGCCGGTCGGCCCACGCGACCACGACGAGGTGCGGGACGGTCAGTCCGGCCAGCAGGGCCAGGTAGTGCGAGGCGAAACCGCCCCAGCCGTCAGCCGTG
The DNA here is from genome assembly GCA_025964985.1 of Nocardioides sp. Lineage (GTDB taxonomy): Bacteria > Actinomycetota > Actinomycetes > Propionibacteriales > Nocardioidaceae > Nocardioides. The sequence goes on along the minus strand of JAOPXU010000300.1, from coordinate 2,569 downwards.
ACGGCCATCGCGCCGACGACCACCAGCGAGACCGCGGTGGGCGCCGCGGCCGATCGAGCGAACCGCCGCAGCGCCGGGCCCAGACGGCCGGCGGCGAGGTCGGCGGTGTTGCCCGGGTCGTCCACGAGCGTGCGGGCCAGGTGGCGCACCGAGTGCCAGGCCCCGAAGTAGGCGCCGAACGCAGCGAGCGGTGACACGACGACGGCCAGCGCCAGCAGCAGGGCGAGGTCGAGCGCCTCGGCGCGGCGGCCGGCGGCGAGCTCGACCGCCGCGACACACAGCGCCCCCACGAGGGCGACGCCGGCCGCCACCGTGAGCGCCGTACGGGTCGAGGCGTCGAGGTCGACCGGCGTGCCGAGCACGGCGCCCAGCAGCGGCAGCACGCCGTCGGGGTGCAGCATCGCGGGGAGGGCGAGGACGACGAGCACGTGGGTCGCTCCGCGGAGCACCCGAGCGGGGAGCATGCGGCCCGCCCTGAGATCGGCGAAACCCGTCTCACCCGACCCGAAGTGCCAGGCCGAGACGACCAGGAAGAGCACCACCGCGCCGAAGGGCCAGGCGCGGAACGCGACGTACGCCGCCACCGCCGTCGTCGCGTAGACAGCGAGGACCGCGACCATCCGGGGTGCGCGCGCCCCGAGCCACCAGCGCGGGACGAGGTGGTCGACCGCACCGTGCGGCAACCCGGCCACGAGGCCGGCGACCAGGACCACCCACGGTGGCAGCAGCCACGAGCCGAGGATGACCACCACCACGACGGTGCGGGAGACCGTCGTGGCTGCAGCGGCCGTGAGCGCCGGGCCTCGTCGCGAGGCGCGGACCGGGCGCCGCGGGGCAGGGGTCAGCAGTCCGACGACCCTGCCCCTGTCCGGCCGCACCCGGTCCACGCCTGCGCTGGTCACGACGCCCTAGACCGCCGTGCGGAGCGCGTGCTCGCCGCCGTAGGTCTGCGGGTCCTCCTCGATGCTCTGGGTGCGCGCCAGGCGGTAGATGAGGATGCCGAAGAGCGCCTTCGCCACGATGTCGGCGATCGAGTAGCCGGTCTGCCGCAGGACGAAGCCACCGGCGCCGCCGAAGAAGTCGCCACCGATCAGCGGGAAGGCGTAGGCGATCGGGTAGACGCCCCACGAGGCCAGCAGGATCCAGCGCAGGTTGGAGATCTGCGCCCGCACCTGTGCGCTCTTGCCGTCCAGGGCCCGGGTCAGCTCGACGAACAGGACGTAGAGCAGGTAGAGGAACGGCAGGGTGGACAGGACGCCCCAGAAGACGCGGGGGCCCGTCTCGAGCGTGATCTCACCGGGGTAGCCGAGCACGATCATCAGGGCCGCGGCAGGCACGAGCTTGACGAGCAGTCGTCGCGACGCGGCCTGGGTGAGCGCGAGGACCGCGACCGTCTCGACGAGGAGCAGCGGGACGGTCAGGAACCAGTCGACGTAGCGGTAGCCCTCGTTGAACTCGATGTTCGACAGCATGTGCGCGGCGTCGACCGTCTCCCCCGGCGGGTAGCTCTCCTTGAAGTTGTCGAAGATCCGGAAGTAGTGGTACGTCGCGATGCCGCAGACCGTGGCCGAGACGATCAGGGCGTTGCGGTAGCGAGGCGCCACTCGACCCTGCGCGAGCAGGAGGAAGAAGGCCGTGAACATCAGGCTGGCGATGGCCAGCGACAGCACGTTGTAGACGGTGCTGAACTGGTCGGACGAGAGCGACAAGATCTGATCCGACTGCGAAGTTGCATAGATCGACATCGTTGTAGATCTTTCTGGTGAGCGCTGATCGGAACACGTCAGCGATCCGCGACTGCCCCCTTGCAGAGGCGAATTCCGAGGACCGGAACCCAGCTCGGAACTTACGCCGCTCTCAGCCTTCACACAAGTTGCACAAGTTAGCGGTCTAGCGAAGCACTCACGGAGCGTTGGTCGGACCCGCCAACAGGTCGAGCGCCTCGGCCAGCCCGGGGGCGTGCTGCAGCTCGGCAGGCAGGTCGGCCGGCCAGCCGACACCGCCGACCACCACCGCGGTCGCCGGACGGGTGGTCGGCAGGTGCGCCACGAGCTCGTCCGGGTCGACGCCGCCGGTCACCGTGCACCCGATGAACACCGCGGCCGGGCGGACCCGACGTACGGCGGCCACGAGTGCGCTCACGGGTACCTGCGCCCCGATGATCCGGGCGGGGACCCCGCGCTCGACGAGTCCGACCGCGAGCGCGTGCAGCGTCAGGGTGTGCTGGTCCCCCGCGGCCGACGCCACGAGGACCGGGCGCCGCTCGGCGACGGGCAGCTCGGCGCGGCGCCGGCGCAGCGCCCCGATCGTCGCCTCCGAGAGGACGTGCTCCACCTCGATCGAGTCGCCGACCTCGGCCCAGCGCGTGCCGATGGCAACGAGGACCGGACGCACCATCTCGTCCCAGGTGCTGACCACCCCGTCGGTGCGCAGCGCCTGGAGGACGAGCTCCTCGGCGCCGTCGAGGTCGAGCTGCCCGGCGGCCCGAGCCAGGCCACGGGCCGCGGCACTCGCCCCGGGGACGGCGATGACCCGCCCACCCGGTCCGGCCCCACGTCGCGCACGCGCA
>JAOPXU010000283.1 GCA_025964985.1 Nocardioides sp. | reverse complement strand
TGTAGGCGCGGCCGTCGGCGTCGGAGACCAGGTCGCCGGGCGACTCGTGGGTCCCGGCGAACCACGAGCCGACCATCACCGACGCAGCACCCGCGGCCAGGGCGAGCGCGACGTCGCGCGGGTGGCGCACGCCGCCGTCGGCCCAGACGTGGGCTCCGAGCTCGCGGGCGGCGGCCGAGCACTCGAGCACGGCGGAGAACTGGGGGCGCCCGACGCCGGTCATCATCCGGGTCGTGCACATGGCGCCGGGTCCGACACCGACCTTGACGATGTCGGCGCCGGCCTCGACCAGTGCGCGGGTGCCCTCGGCGGACACGACGTTGCCGGCTGCGACCGGCACCTGCGGGTCGAGGGCGCGAACGGCGCGCAGCGCCTCGACCATCCGGTCCTGGTGGCCGTGGGCGGTGTCGACGACGAGGCAGTCGACGCCCGCGGCGAGGAGCGCCTCGGCGGTGGCGGCGACGCCGCCGTTGACGCCGACCGCGGCGGCGACGCGCAGGCGGCCGCTGTCGTCGGTCGCGGGCGTGTAGAGGGTCGCGCGCAGGGCGCCGGTGCGGGTCAGCACGCCGGCCAGGCAGCCGTCGGCGTCGACCGCGACGGCCAGGTCGGCCCGGGCCTGGTCGAGCCGGTCGAAGACCGCGCGCGGGTCGGCGTCGGCCTCGACGACGACCGCCGGGGCGCGCATCACTTGTGAGGCCTGGGCGAACCGGTCGACGTCGCGGCAGTCGGTCTCGTGCACGACGCCCACCGGGCGGCCGTCGACCACGACGACGGCCGCGCCGTGCGAGCGCTTGGGGATCAGCGAGAGCGCCTCGGCGACCGTCTGGTCGGGGCGCAGCTGGATCGGGGTGTCGAAGACCAGGTGGCGCGACTTGACCGACGCCACCACGTCGGCGACCACGTCGGCGGGGATGTCCTGCGGGATGACGGTGATCGCCCCGCGTCGCGCGACGGTCTCGGCCATCCGCTTGCCGGCCACGGCGGTCATGTTGGACACCACCAGCGGCAGCGTCGCGCCCGTGCCGTCACCGGTGGCGAGGTCGACGTCGTAGCGGCTGGTGACCGCGCTGCTGCGCGGCACCATGAACACGTCGTCGTAGGTCAGGTCGTGTGCGGGCGGCCCGCCGAGGAACTCCACTGACCCGACTCTAGGCTCTGGTGGATGGAGCGGACGTTCGAGGTCCGGGCCCCCGGCCGGGTCAACCTCATCGGCGAGCACACCGACTACAACGGCGGGCTGTGCCTGCCGGTCGCCATCCCCGCGGCCACCACCGCGCGCGTGAGCCTGCGCGACGGCGCCGTCCACCGGCTCGTGAGTGCCCAGCAGGACGAGCCGTGGGAGGGCACCGCCCAGGACGCCGCACCGGGTGCGGTGCGCGGCTGGGCGGCGTACGCCGCGGGTGTGCTGTGGGCGCTCGCCGAGGCGGGCCACGACGTGCCGGCGCTCGACCTCCGGCTCGACAGCACCGTGCCGCTCGGTGCGGGGCTGTCCAGCTCGGCCTCCCTCGAGGCGGCGGTGGCCGTCGCCGCGGTGACCGCGACCGGGCGCCAACTGGACGACGCCCTGCGCGTCGAGCTCGTCGCGGCGTGCCGGCGGGCCGAGACCGAGGTGGTCGGTGCGCCGACCGGCGGCCTCGACCAGACCGCGGTCGTGCTGGCTCAGGCCGGCCACGCGCTGCTGATCGACTTCGACGACGGCTCGACCGAGCAGGTCCCGGTCGACCTCGCCGCGGCCGGGCTGACGCTGCTGGTCGTCGACACCCGGGTCTCCCACGACCTGACAGACGGCGGCTACGGCTCGCGGCGCGAGGAGTGCGAGGAGGCCGCCCGGCGACTGGGCGTCCCGTCCCTGCGCTCCGCCACCCCCGGGTCGGTCGCCGGTCTCGACGACGACGTCCTGCGCCGCCGCGCCACCCACGTCGTGGGCGAGATCGCCCGGGTCGAGGAGGCCGTCGACGCCCTGCGCGCCGGGGACTGGGCGACCGTGGGCCGGCTGTTCACCACCTCGCACGCCTCGCTGCGTGACGACTTCGAGGTGTCCTGCGCCGAGCTCGACCTGGTGGTCGACACCGCGCTGCAGGTCGGGGCGCTGGCCGCCCGGATGACGGGCGGCGGGTTCGGCGGCTCCGCGATCGCCCTCGTCCCCGCCGAGCGGGCCGACGCCGTGCGCCGGGCCGTCGACACCGCCTTCGCCGACCGCGGGCTCGCCACCCCCGGCCACCTCGACGGCACGCCCTCGGCCGGGGCCGCGCTCACGCCGTCGCGGTGACCCCGATCCGCCCCTCGCGGAAGGCCCCGACGAACAGCGCGTGGTCGTCACGCACCTGCGCGGCGTACGACGCCCCGAACTCGACCACCCACGCCACCAGCTCGTCCTCGCGGTCGCCGACGGCCTCGGTGATGGCCTCCTCGACCTGCAGGTCGACCAGGTCCTCGGTGCTGTCCTCGTCGGAGGCGCAGTGGATCTTGGCGGTCGCCCGACCCAGCAGCGCGACAACCTGCTCGATGTCGCTCGGCTCGGTCAGGCTCGTCCAGTCGAGGTCGACCTCGTAGGGCGAGACCTCGGAGACGACGTAGCCGACGCCGCCGATCTCGGTGTGGCCGAGCAGCGGGTCGGTGTGGACCTGCAGCGCGCGCTGGCTGACCACGGTGCGGTGGCCCTCGTGGTCGAAGTAGCGGTCGACCTCCTTGGCGTCGACGAACCGGCTGATCGCCGGCACGTTGGCCTGCTTCATCGACAGCACCACGTCGTTGTCGAGCGCCTGGCTGTAGCCCTCGACCAGCAGGTTGTACGCCGGCAGCCCGGCGCTGCCGATGCCGAAGCCGGACTTGCCGACGACGTCGCGCAGCTCGTAGAAGAGGTCGCGGTCGGAGCGACGCCGCGGCGGGATGGTGTCGAGGTAGGCCTGGAACGCCGCGACCACGTCAGCCTGCTCGGTGACCCCGAGCCGACGCACGGACGGGTGGTCGGCGAAGCGGCGCACGCCATCGACCTCGGCGGTGTTGGCGTCGAGCAGGTCGGCGCGACGGCGCTGCCGGGCGGTGACCAGGGCGTCACGGATCGGTCCGTCGGTGTTGTCGAGGTGCAGGGAGAAGTCGTTGTCGTCGTCGCTCTCGACGTAGTCGCGCACCTGGTCGAGGTAGGCCCGCAGGTAGGACTCGGTCAGCGCGGTGACGTCGCCCTCGGGCAGTGCCTTCTGCCAGCCCATCAGCGCCAGCGACCCGGCGAAGCGGAGCAGGTCCCAGGTGAAGCGGCCCAGGTAGGCCTCGTCGAAGTCGTTGACGTCGAAGACCAGGCGGCCGTCGGAGTTGAGGTAGGTGCCGAAGTTCTCGACGTGCAGGTCGCCGTGCACCCAGATGCGCGCGGCGTCGCCGGTGGCGAACGGGTCGTCGATGCCCTCGGCCAGCACGTCGTGGAAGAACAGGCACGCCGTGCCGCGGTAGAACGCGTGCGGGTCGCGCGCCATCGTGCGGAACTTGGCCCGGAACGCTGTCGGGTCGGCCTTCATCAACGGTGCGAACGCGTCGTCGAGGACCGAGACGATGACGTCGGTGCGCGCCTGTTGTCCCGAGGCCTTGCTGCTGTCGCTCATGGCCCCACCGTGCCAGACCAGGCCCGGCTACTCAGTCAGGGTCGAGTACGTCGGCCGGTCGTCCCGGTCCGTGGGGCCGCGAGGGTTGCGGCATGACGAACACCAACGCTCCCGCCAAGAACACCCCCGCCTTCTTCGCGATGGCCGGCATCTCGTTCGCCGTGTCCCTCCTCGGCCTGCTCATGGCCGTCCTCTACCTCGACGCCGACCCGTGGGCCAAGGCTTTCCTCGCCCTCGGCACCCTGTTCCTCACGACCTCGGCGTTCACGCTCGCCAAGTGCGTGCGCGACAACCAGGAGAACCAGTCGGTCGTCCACCGTCTCGACCAGGCCCGCGTCGACCGCCTGCTCGCCGAGCACGACCCGTTCCGCTCCGTCTCCTGACCCACTCCACCTGACAGGCCCGCACCTCGGTGGGGGCCTGTTCTGCGTCCGCGCACGAGTACCCCGACCGGCCGCGCTCCTGTGCTCTCGGCCCCCGCCACCGCGCCCGGCCTGCCGACCCGCGTACGCCGCCGCGCTCCGCAACCGCCACGGGCGGCTGGCCGAGCGCGATGTCGACACCGTGTTCGTCGCCCTGGCCGACCTCGAGCGACCCGACGACGTGGCCCGCGTGGCGCCGCTCACCCGCTGAGACCACCCACCCCGGGGGGCGTCGCCCCGGGGCCCCGGGGGTGCGAAGGTGGGGCCCATGGCTCTCCTCCACACCGTCAGCACCGTCGTACGACTTCCCCTGCGCATCGCGGGTAAGGCCGTCGGCACCGTCGCGAGCGTCCTCCCGGGCGTCGGCGGCTCCAAGGCCTCGGCCCCTGCCCCGGCGCCGGCCCCGACCGACGCGAAGCCGGCCGCGGCCCCGTCGCCGCGCGCCGCCAGCCGCGAGACCCCCGTGCAGAAGCCCCCGGCCAAGGGCCCGGTCGACGGTGGCGGCACCGCCACCAAGACCGCCCCCGCCCGCGTCCAGCCTGCGAAGCCGGCCAAGAAGGCGGCCCCGGCGGCTCCGGCGACCCCGGCTGCTCCGGCTGCCCCCGCGGCCAAGAAGGCCGCTCCGGCGAAGAAGGCGGCGCCCGCCAAGAAGGCCGCTCCGGCCAAGAAGGCGGCGGCTCCTGCCCCCGACCCCGAGCCGATCACCGGCATCGACGCGGCCGCCGAGGACGTCAAGGTGTCGGTCACCCCGGCCGACATCGCCCGCAACGCCGGCCACCTGCTCGAGGAGTCGGCCGAGGAGGTCCAGGAGGCCCCGTCGACGACGATCGACGAGCCCGGCGACCCCGACGTCGACACCGACGAGCGGCCCCCCAGCCCCTCCTGACCGACCCCAGCACGACGAACGGCCCCGCGCGGTGCGCGGGGCCGTTCGTGTGTCCTGGGGGTGCTGCGACTACTTGAGCTCGGCGCTCGAGAGGCCGAGGACCCGGCGGGCCACGATGAGCTGCTGGATCTGCTGGGTGCCCTCGAAGATGTCGAGGATCTTGGAGTCGCGCGCCCACTTCTCGAGCAGCTCGGCCTCGCTGTAGCCGATCGAGCCGGCCAGCTCGACGCAGGAGAGCGTGATGTCGGAGCCGACGCGGCCGGCCTTGGCCTTGGCCATCGAGGCCTCGAGCGAGTTGGGCTCGCGGTTGTCGGCCATCCACGCCGCCTGCAGCGTGAGCAGGTAGGCGCCCTCCCAGTCGGACTCCATCTGCAGGAACTTCGCCGCGGCGGCCGACTGGAGCACGGCCGGGCGGTCGTAGTCGACCTCGATGCCGGCCTGCGCCAGCAGGTCTCGGGTCAGGTCGAGCGAGGCCCGGGCGCAGCCGACGGCCATGGCGGCGACCAGCGGACGGGTGTTGTCGAAGGTCGCCATCGCGCCGGCGAAGCCCTGCTTGACGTCGACCTCGGGCGAGCCGAGGAGGTTGTCCTTGGGCACGCGGCAGTTCTCGAAGATGATCGTCGCGGTGTCGGAGGCCCGGATGCCGAGCTTGTGCTCGAGCCGGTCGACGCGCATGCCGGGGGTGCCCTTGGCGACGACGAACGACTTGATGGCCGCGCGGCCCAGGTCACGGTCGAGCGTGGCCCACACGACGATGTGGTCGGCGCGGTCGCCGGAGGTGACGTAGATCTTCTCGCCGTTGATGACGTACTCGTCGCCGTCGAGGACCGCGGTGGTCTTGATGTTGGCCGAGTCGCTGCCGACGCCGGGCTCGGTGATGGCCATGCCGGCCCACACGCCCTCGAGGCGCTCGAGCTGCTCGGGGTTGGCGACCGAGGCGATCGCGGAGTTGCCGAGGCCCTGGCGCGGCATCGAGAGCAGCAGGCCCACGTCGCCCCAGCACATCTCGGCGATCGACATGACGGAGGCGAGGTTGGCGCCGTTCTTGACGGTGGTGTCGCCGTCCTTCTCCTCGCGACGCACACCGGCCGCACCGGCGCCCTCGCCCGCGCCGGACTCGGAGAGCCCGTCGATCATCGCCGCGAGCATGTCGAGCTCCTGCGGGTAGTCGTGCTCGGCGCGGTCGTACTTGCGCGAGATGGGACGTAGCATGTTCATCGCGACCTGGTGGGCCTGGCCCACCAGCGGCTTGAACTTCTTGGGGTCGTCCAGGTTGATGGCCATCAGATCAGCACGCTTCCTTCCATGATGCCGATGGCCCGCAGGTCGCGGTACCAGCGTTCGACCGGGTGCTCCTTGACGAAGCCGTGGCCACCGAGCAGCTGGACGCCGTCGAGGCCGATCTGCATGCCCTTGTCGGTGCAGGCCTTGCGGGCCAGGGCGACCTCGCGGGCGTGGTCCTCGCCGGCGGCGGCGCGGCCGGCGGCCTTGTAGGTGAGCAGGCGCATGGCCTGCAGCTCGATCGCGATGTTGGCGACCATGAAGGCGACCGACTGGCGGTGGGCGATCGGCTCGCCGAACGCCTGGCGCTCCTTGACGTAGGGGGTGACGTAGTCGAGCACGGCCTGGCCGGTGCCGACGGCGAGGGCGCACCACGCCAGGCGGGAGAGCCGGACGCACTCGCGGTAGGTGGAGCCGTCGGTCGCGCCGAGGACGGCGTCGGCCGGCACGGTGACGCCGGTGAGGGTCAGCTTGGCGAGCGAGGCGGCGCGCACGCCCATGGCGGGATCGCCCTCGACCGCGAGGCCGGTGGTGCCGGACTCGACGAGGAACAGCACCGGCTGGCCGTCGAGGGAGGCGCCGACCACGAAGAGCTCGGCGCTGCCGCCCAGCGGCACCAGCGTCTTGACGCCGTCGAGGACGAAGCCGTCGGCGGTGCGGCGCGCGGTGGTGGCGGGCGAGAGGACGTCGAAGAGGACGGCGGGCTCGGTGAGCGCGAGGGCCGCGGCCGGCACGTCGTCGCCGGTGAACGCCGGCAGGTAGGTCTGCTGCTGGGCGTCGGTGCCCCACAGGCCGAGGGCCGTGGCGACCGAGCCGGGCGCGAGCGCCGCGACGGCCAGGCCCATGTCGCCGTGGCCGAGGGCCTCGGCGACGAGGGTGCCGGCCATGGCGGAGCGCTCCTCGGAGATGCCACCGAGCGCCTCGGGCACGCCGAGGATCGGCAGGCCGATCTCGAGGCCGGCCTTGAGCACGGCCTCGGGGGCCTCACAGGTCTCGTTGGCCTCGGCGGCCGCCGGGCGCAGCACCTCGGCGGCGTACTCGGTGACGACGTCGACGAGCATCTGCTCGTCCTCGGTCGGGGTCAGGTCGAAGACGCCTCGGGGCGTCGAGGCGGGCGCGGGGCGGGTGCCGGGCGCGCCCTTCCTGCCGGCCCGGGCGAACGTGCGGCTCGCGGTGGTCATCACCTTGAAGCCGTCGCGGGTCACCGAGAAGACCGCCTGCTCGGCGGGCTTGCGCAGGCCGACGCGGTCGATGAGCTCGCTCTGGGCGAGCTTGTTGAGGCCGGCGACGAGGTAGCCGATCGGGTCGCGGGACTCCGAGCTCGGAACGCCGTGGCGCCCGCCTGGCTTGAGGCTGGAGATGAGGGACATGGCGCAACTGTAACTACGAGTTACACATCGCGCTACAACAACCGTGGGTGCGGGCTGTCACACAGCAGCCCGCAGGGCCTCCCTAAGATCCTGCGCATGCCCGACGACGCCCCCCTCGCGCCCCACGGCCCCCTGCCGACCGGCGGGACGGTCCGCCCGATCACCCGCTGGGGCACCCCGGTGATGCACCGCCCCCAGGCCCGCGTCACGTCGTACGACGACGCGCTGCGGGCCCTGGCCGCCGACATGGTCGCCACGATGTACGCCGCCGACGGCGTCGGCCTGGCGGCCTGCCAGATCGGAGAGGACGTGGCGATGTTCGTCTTCGACTGCCCCGACGAGGAGCGCGTGCGCACCGTCGGCCTGGTCTGCAACCCGACCTTGACGCTGCCCGAGGGCAAGGACCGGGTCCTCGAGGAGGACGACGAGGGCTGCCTGTCACTGCCGGGCGCATTCGTCGACTGCGCGCGGCCCGACCGGGCGCGGGTCGACGGCTTCGGCCTCGACGGCGAGCCGGTCTCGTTCGAGGGCACCGGCCTGCTGGCCCGCTGCCTGCAGCACGAGACCGACCACACCTTCGGCACCGTGTTCGGCGACCGGATCCCCACCAAGGCGCGCAAGAAGCTGCAGAAGCAGCACGAGGCCGAGGCCGACGAGTACCCGCCCGACTGGCCGGTCGGCGAGAGCCCCGACCCCGACTGAGGGACCGGCTAGCGGCGCGCGGTCACGTAGCAGGCGATCGCGGTGGCGGCGGCGACGTTGAGCGAGTCGACGCCGGCCGACATCGGGATGACGGCGCGCCGATCGGCGTCGGTCTCCCAGCGCTTCGACAGCCCGTGGCCCTCCGACCCGAGCACCAGCGCGACCCGGTCGAGACCCGCCACGGCCTGCTCGACCGGTACGGCGTCGTCGGCCAGCGTGAGCGCGACGGTGGTGAAGCCGGCCGCGGACAGCTCAGGCAGGGCGGTCCTCCAGTCGGCGACGCGGGTCCACGGCACGGAGAAGACCGCGCCCATCCCGACCTTGACCGCCCGGCGGTAGAGCGGGTCGGCGCAGCGCGGTGAGAGCAGCACGGCGTCGAAGCCCAGCGCGGCCCCGCAGCGGAAGATGGCGCCGACGTTGGTGTGGTCGACGAGGTCCTCGAGCACCAGGACCGAGCGGGCGCCGTCGAGCACCTCGGCGACCGACGGCAGCGGGCGGCGGGCCAGCGAGGCCAAGGCGCCCCGGTGCACGTGGAAGCCGGTCACCTCCTCGGCCAGGGCCTCCGGCATGACGAAGCACGGCGCGTCGCTGGTGGCGAGCACGTCGGCGAGACCGTCGAGCCAGCGCGGCGCCATCAGGAACGAGCGCGGGGTGTGGCCGCCCTCGATCGCGCGGCGCACGACCTTCTCGCCCTCGGCCAGGAACAGCCCGTGCTCGGCCTCGAGGTGCTGGCGCAGCTGGACGTCGCGCAGGTCGCGGTAGTCGGCCAGCCGCGGGTCGTCGGGGTCGGTGACCTCGACGAGCTCAGCCACCGGTGGCCCCGGGCGGGGCGGCGTACCGCTCGGGGTGGGCGACGGCGACGACCTCGCCGACCACGATGATCGCGGGCGGTCGCACCGCCTCGGCCTCGAGGTCGTGGGTGAGCTCGCCGAGGGTGCTGAGCACGGTGCGCTCGGCGGCCATGGTGCCGTCGCTGACGATCGCCACCGGCGTCGAGGCCGGGCGTCCGCCCTCGACCAGCGCCGCCGCGATCTGCGGGCCGTGCTCGACGGCCATCATCAGCAGCAGGGTGCCGCGCAGCCGGGCCAGCGCGCCCCAGTCGGTGAGCGACTCGGAGTGGCCGGGCGGCAGGTGGCCCGAGACGATCGTCATCTCGTGGGCGACGCCGCGGTGGGTGACGGGGATGCCCGCGATGGCGGGCACGGCGATCGGGCTGGTGAGCCCGGGGATGACGGTGACCGCGACGCCGGCCTCGCGGCACGCGAGGACCTCCTCGTAGCCGCGGCCGAAGACGAAGCTGTCGCCGCCCTTGAACCGCACGACGCGGTGCCCGGCGAGCGCGCGGTCGACGATGACGCGGTTGATCTCGTCCTGCTGCGCCGACCGGCCGCGCGGCAGCTTGGCGACGTCGATGAGCTCCACGTCGCTGGGCAGCTCGCTGAGCAGCTCGCGCGGCGCGAGGCGGTCGGCGACGACGACGTCGGCCTCCATCAGCGCGCGCCGTCCGGCCAGGGAGATGAGCTGCGGGTCGCCGGGACCGCCGCCGACCAGGGTGACGCCGGGCGTGCGGTCGCGGTGGCGGGCGGTGCTGATCGAGCCCTGGCGCAGGCCCTCGAGGATCTCGTCGCGCACCGACACCGAGCGGCGCGGGTCGCGGCCGCCGTGCACGGCCACCGTCACGCCGGCCGCACGACCGACAGCGGGGGTCCAGGCGGTCGCAGCCGTGGCGTCGTCGGAGCGCACGCAGAACGTACGACGCTCCTCGGCCGCCGCGCTGACCGCCGCGTTGACGTCGGCGTCGTCGGTGGCGGCCACGACGTACCAGGCGTCGTCGAGGTCGTCGGGCTCGAAGCCGCGTCGCTCCCACGTCACCTCGCCGGCGCCGACCAGGCCCTCGATCGCCGGGGTGACGACCGGGGACACGACGACGACCTGCGCGTCAGCGGCGAGCAGGGCCGGCACCCGGCGCTGGGCGACGTGACCGCCCCCGACGACGACGACGCGCCGTCCGGCCAGCCGGAGCCCGGTGGGGTACAGAGGGGTGTCGTCCACGTGCCCGATCATCCCGTACGTTCGCTGCATGGTCCTCGAGCGCCCCGTCTCCCCCGATCCCTACCCCCTCCTGCCGGCTGCGCCGTCCTTCCGCGTGAGCAGCACCGACGTCACCGACGGGCAGCCCCTCAAGGGTGACCAGGTGGCCGCCGAGGGCAACACCTCACCGCAGCTGTCGTGGGACGCCGTCGACGGCGCGCAGAGCTACACCGTCACCTGCTTCGACCCCGACGCGCCCACCCCGAGCGGCTTCTGGCACTGGGTCCTGGTCGACCTGCCCGCCGACGTGACCTCGCTCGACACCGGTGCCGGCGCCGAGGGCGGCGACCTGCCCGGGTCGGCGTTCCACTGCCGCAACGACGGCGGCACCCAGGGGTTCATGGGTGCCGCGCCGCCGCAGGGCGACCAGGTGCACCGCTACTTCTTCGTCGTGCACGCCGTCACCGAGCCGCAGCTCGGCGTCGACGCCGACGCCTCCCCTGCCGTCGTCTCGTTCAACCTGGCGTTCAAGACCGCCGGGCGCGCGATCCTCACTGGCACCTACGCGCACTAGGGCCCACAGCGGGACCGCACCGATGGTGGTCTCGTGACGGTCGTGACCGACCTCCTCGGCCGACGCGTGGCTCCGTTCGGCGCCGTCAGGCCCGGCGGCTGAGCAGGAGCACGGCTCGGTCGTCGTCGCCGCGCTCGACCTGTCGTACGACGCGACGGGCGGCGCCGGTGAAGCCCGGGCCCACGGCGGTCGCGGCGGTGTCCTGCAGCCAGCGGATGCCGTCGTCGATGTCGTTGTCGCGGCTCTCGACGACGCCGTCGGTGTAGAACATCAGCGCCTGGCCGGGGCCGAGCACCCCGGTGCTGGCCTCGAGGTCGGGGTGGGCCAGGACGCCCAGCGCGGTGCCGCGGGCGTTGTCGACGACCCACTGCTGCTGCGCCGGCTCCCAGCGCAGCGCCGGCGGGTGGCCCGCGCTGAGGATCGTGTAGCTGCCGTCGGTCAGGTCGACGCTGACGTGGACGGCGGTCGCGAACGTCTCCTCGGTGTAGCGCTCGTCCTGGCGCAGCAGGAAGTCGTTGGCGGCCTCGAACAGCGCCGGGCCGCGCAGCGCGCCGACCATCCCGCCGACCGCGCCGGCCAGCAGCAGCGCGGACGGCGCCGCCTTGACGCCCTTGCCGACGACGTCGACGAGCACCAGGTCGAGCTGCCGGGTCTCGGGGTCGAGGTCGACGACCATGAAGTCGCCGGCGTAGCCCACGCCGTGGGCGGCGATCATCGCCGTCTCGCACGCCCAGGGGTCGGGCAGCTCGGGCACGCGGCCCAGGGCGCTGAGCCGGTCGCGCAGGTCGACCAGCAGCGCCGAGCTGAGCGGGCCGGGCAGGCCGCTGCGCTGCCGACTGGCGGCGTACAGGACGAGCAGGACGCCCACGACGAGCAGCACGTTGGCCGAGAGGCTGCCTCCGGAGGAGCCCTGCTCGATCCGGGCAGCGGTGCCGGCCACGGTGACGACCACGGCCAGGCCCAGCATCTCGCGGAACCGCAGCAGGAGCAGGCCGAGGAGCAGCCAGACGAAGAACCCGGCGACCGGGAACAGGTCGTAGTCGGCGAAGGAGACGGCCAGGGAGGCCAGCACCCCCAGCACGAGCATGGCGAGGGCGACCTGCTGGCTGTGGCGGGTGCCGCTGCGCCAGGCGGCGACGGTGTCGTCCACGGTGGTTCGCAGCCAGCTCACCCGCGAACCGTATCGACCTGCCGGGCCCGTGACACCGTGTTCGCCGCGGCGACTGGCACCATCATCCCCGTGAGGCCCGAGGAGACCGTCGACGTGCTCGGCGAGCCGTGGGTGGCCGAGACGATCGGGTTGCCGCCGGACGAGGAGGGCCCGGTCGTCGCGACGCTCGTCTCGCGCTGCTCGGAGCGCCCCACCGGCCGGGCGGTCCTGCACGTGCACGGGTTCGCCGACTACTTCTTCCAGACCGGGTACGCCGACTGGTGGCTCGAGCGCGGCTACGACTTCTACGCCCTCGACCTGCGCAAGTACGGCCGCTCGCTGCGCCCCCACCAGACCCCGACGTTCATCACCGACCTGCACGACCACTTCGCCGAGATCGACCTGGCCTGGTGGCGCATCACCGAGCGCGACGGCCACACGGCTCCCGGCAGCGTCGTCCTCTCGGGCCACTCGACCGGCGGCCTGGTCACCGCGCTGTGGGCCCACCACCGCCAGTCCGACGGGCTCGGCGCGCTGGTGCTGAACTCACCGTGGCTCGACCTGCAGGGCGCCCCGTGGACCCGCACCGCCGCGGCCGGCCGCCTGCTCGACCGGGCCGGACGCCGCCAGCCGCTGCGCGAGCTGCAGCGCGACGTCAGCGGCGTCTACGGCCGCAGCCTGCACCGCGACCACTCCGGCGAGTGGGACTACGACCTGACCTGGAAGCCGATCGAGTCGTTTCCGGTCCGGCTCGGGTGGCTGCGCGCAATCCGGCAGGGCCACGCCGAGGTCCACGCCGGGCTGTCGGTGCTCGTCCCGACCCTGATCCTGTCCTCGGCCGCGACCCTCTACCCGACCGACCTCGACGACGACGCCCACTCCCACGACGTCGTGCTCGACGTGCCGCAGATCCGGCGCTGGGCAGCGTCGGTCGGCCCGCACGTCACCTACGTCGCGGTCGACGGCGCCCGCCACGACGTCGTGCTGTCGCTCCCCCACGTCCGCGAGCAGGTCTACGACCAGCTCGACCGGTGGGTCACGGCGTACGTCGAGCGCTGAGGCTCGGCTCGATCAGAGCGGCGGGCCGTCGTAGCGCTCGCGGGTCACGAACTCCTCGATCGGCTGGCGCTTGAGCTTGGTGAGCACCTTGACCGGCGTCCCCAGCGGTACGACGGCCGCGAGCGCGAACGAGTCGGGCATCCCGAACAGCTCCTTGACGGCCGGCTCCTCGACCACGGCCATCGTGGTGATGGTGCCGCCGAGCCCCTCGTTGCGGGCGGCGAGCAGGACGTTCCAGACCAGCGGGTAGACCGAGCCGCCGCTGATGACGCCGACGCGGTCGAGGTCCTGGTCCATCGAGGCGACGCGGGCCAGGTCGACGAAGAAGACGAGCACGGCCGGGGCGGTGAGCACCGGGTCGGTGAAGCGCGCGGGGACCTCGGTGGCCTCGATCTCCTCGGGCGTGGGGCCGGGCGCGTCCACGCTGTTCCACGGGCTCTCGCCGGCCGCGATCTGGGCGACGTAGCGCTTGACCGCGCTGGGGTAGAGCGCGACGAGCCGCTCGCGCGTCTCCTGCTCGCGTACGACGACCACGTGCGCGCCCTGCCGGTTGCCGCCGCTCGGCGCGAACCGGGCGTGGTCGAGGATCCGGCGCAGCGTCTCGTCGGGCAGCGGGTCGTCGGTGAACTCGCGCACGGCCGGGGTCGTGCGCATGACGTCGTACAGCTCCATGCACCCACGTTCTCACGGGGCGGTCACGGACCTGTCACGGAAGGGTGACCGTGCGCCGTTCCGCTGACGGGCCGCGACCAGGTGGCCCAGGATGTGCCGGTGCTGCACCGTCTCGGTCTCGTGTCCTCGTCCGCCCTCGTGCTCGTCCTGGCCCTCACCGGCACCGCCTCCGCCGCGCGGTGGTCGGGTCCCGACCCCGTCGGTGACGCGCGCACCCTCGCCTTCAGCGCCGACCCGCCACCGTGCGGCTCTCTGGTCGAGGGCACCTCGAGCACCGGTGACATCCGGCGTCTCGCGGTGCGGCACACGACGGCGGACGTCGTCGTCACCCTCGACGTGGCCGGTCTGGCGCGACTCGACGAGCCCCTGGTGGGGCTGCACCTGCGCACCGACCGCCGCGACTACGACGTCGACGTCACCCTGCGACCCGGGCGCCCCGCCCGCGCACAGCTGATGACAGCCATCTCCTACGGCGAGGCCTCCGAGCCCGACGAGTGCGGCCAGCAGTACTACATGGGCTGGGCACACGGACTCTCGTGCCGCGTCTCCGCCCGGCTCGACCGCGGGGCCGGCCGGGTCGTCGTCACGGTGCCGCGCACCTGTCTGAAGTCCCCGCGGTGGGTCCGGGCCGGCGCCGAGGTGCAGGGCGACCTCGGCGAGGGGGTCGTCGTCCTCGACGAGTGGGCGCGTCCCGACCGGGCCGACGACAGCTTCCTGACCCCGGCCTTCGGTGCCCGCGTCCACGTCGGACCCCGCCCCTGAGGGCAGCGGTTGCCCGCTAGGTTGCACGCATGAACCCCGTGACCAGCCTCTCCCTCGGCCGCATCGGCGTCGGCGTCGCCTCGCTCGTGCGCCCCGAGCTCGTCGCCTCCACCATGGGCGCCTCCTCCAGCCACCCGCTGCTCACGCAGTGGTTCGGCTCGCGCGAGATCGCGCTCGGTGCCGCCACCCTGCTGTCCTCGGGGTCGGCGCGCCGCACCCTCGTCCTCATCGGCGCGGCCGTCGACGGTGCCGACGCCGCGACGGCGTACGCCGGGGTCCAGAACGAGCTGCTCCCCCGCCAGCTCGGCTACGCGCTGGTCGGCGTCGCGTCGGTCGCCGCGGTCTCCGGACTGCTGGGCCTGCGGGTCAAGAAGTCGCTGTCGGTCCAGCCCGCCTGACCGCCCTCACGTCGCCAGGATCACGACGAAGGCGACCAGCCCGACCACCACGATGACGGCGCGCAGCGCCAGCGGCGGCAGCCGCTTGCCCACGCGCGCCCCGACGAACCCGCCGACGATCGCACCCGAGGCGATCAGCGCCACGACCCGCCAGTCGACGTCGGCGGCGAAGACGAAGATCGCCCCGGCGACACCGTTGACCGCGGCGGCGAGCACGTTCTTGACGGCGTTGCTGCGCTGCAGCGACTGGGCGACGCCGATCCCGAGCACGCCCATCAGCAGCACGCCCTGGGCCGCGCCGAAGTAGCCGCCGTACACGCCGGTGAGCAGCACGGCCGGCCACACCCACCACGCGCTCTCGACCTGCTCGACGCCGCGCGCCTCGGCGCGACGGCGTACCCAGGCCGACAGCCGCGGCTGGACGACGACCAGGACCACGCCGAGCATGATCAGCACCGGTACGACGGCCTCGAAGGCGCCCTCGGGCAGCACCAGCAGCAGCACCGCACCGATCGCGCCGCCGGTGACCGAGGCCGTGAGCAGCCGCCACACCCGGCGGCGCTGGCCGGTCAGCTCGTCGCGGTAGCCGATCGCACCGGTGACGGAACCCGGCACGAGGCCGATGTTGTTGGAGACGTTGGCGGTCACCGGGGGCACCCCGAACGCCAGCAGCGTCGGGAAGGTGATGAGCGTCCCCGAGCCGACGACGGTGTTGATGGTGCCGGCGGCGAGACCGGCGAGCACCACCAGGACCGACTCGAGCGGGCTCACTCCCGGGGAGGCTCGGGTGGCACGTTGGTCGGGTCGACCGCCGGGTCGGTGCGCTCGGGGTGGGCCGCGCTCTCGGCGGCGGCGATGGCCTGCTTGACGGCGTCGTGGGCGGCGGAGCCGGCGACGGTGCCGACCTCGGGGACCTCGCTCGGGCCCATGTCGACCCGGGTGCGGGGGCCGTCGACCTCGGTCGGGATGCCGGTGAGCTGGCTCATCGTCGAGCCGAGACCCTCCAGCGCCTTGCCGATCTCGCTCGGCACGATCCAGACCTTGTTGGCGTCGCCCTCGGCGATCTTCGGCATCATCTGGAGGTACTGGTAGGCCAGCAGCGACTGGTCGGGGCGGCCGTCGTGGATGGCCTGGAAGACCGTCTGGATGGCCTGGCCCTCGCCCTGGGCGCGCAGGATCTGCGACTCCCGCTCGGCCTGGGCGCGCAGGATCTGCGACTCGCGCTCGCCCTCGGCGGTGAGGATGGCCGACTGCTTCTGGCCCTCCGCGGTCAGGATGGCGGCCTGGCGGCCACCTTCGGCGGTGAGGATCTGTGCGCGCTTGTCGCGGTCGGCGCGCATCTGCTTCTCCATCGAGTCCTTGATCGAGGGCGGCGGGTCGATGCCCTTGATCTCGACGCGGTTGACGCGGATGCCCCACTTGCCGGTGGCCTCGTCGAGCACGCCGCGCAGGCCGGAGTTGATCGACTCGCGGCTGGTCAGCGTCTCCTCGAGCGTCATGCCGCCGACGATGTTGCGCAGCGTCGTCATGGTGAGCTGCTCGACGGCCTGGATGTAGTTGGCGATCTCGTACGTCGCAGCGACCGGGTCGGTGACCTGGAAGTAGATGACGGTGTCGATCGAGACCACGAGGTTGTCCTCGGTGATCACCGGCTGCGGCGGGAAGCTGACGACCTGCTCGCGCAGGTCGATCTGGTAGCGCACCTTGTCGACGAAGGGCACGACGGTGTTGAGCCCGGCCGGCAGCGTCTCCTTGTACTTGCCGAAGCGCTCCACGATCCCCGCGCGCGCCTGCGGCACGATGCGGATCGTCTTGGCCAGCAGCACCACCAGGAACACCAGCAGCACGCCCAGCACGATCAGAAACGCCATTCCTCAGCCCTCCAGGCTCGGGACGGGGTGCACCAGCGCGGTCGCTCCCCGGATCTGCAGCACCTCGACGGTCTCGCCCGCCTCGATGGTCAACGTGTCGTCGTACGGCGTCGCGGACCAGATCTCGCCGCCGAGGCGGACCCGGCCGGTGTCGTGGCCGTTCATCCGCTCGGTCACGATCCCCTGCTGGCCGACGAGCTTGCCGTGGCCGAGCTGCAGGTCGGGTCCGGAGTGCAGGCGCTTGACGACCGACGGGCGCACCAGGGCCAGCATCGCGGCCGCGGCGCCGCCGGCGACCAGCAGCTGCAGGACGACGGGTGCGCCGACCAGGGCGACGACGCCACCGACCACGGCACCGACGGCCAGCATGACCAGGACCAGGTCGAGGCTCAGGAGCTCGGCGACGCCCAGCACGGCGGCCACGCCGAACCAGATGGTCCACGCGTTCTCGCTGAGCCAGTCCATGACCGGAGCCTAGTCGCGGGCGTTGAGAGGGCGTATCAGCGGTGGCGCACGTCGCGCCGCGCGGCCCAGCGGCCGTCGGCGTGCTGCAGGACCAGCGGCATCCCGAACGTCGCCGAGAGCGCGCGCTCGGTCAGGACCTCCTCGACGGGGCCCTCGGCCACGACCGCGCCCTGGCGCAGCAGCAGCGCGTGGGTGAAGCCCGGCGGGATCTCCTCGACGTGGTGGGACACCAGCACGGTGGCCGGCGCGTCGGGGTCGAAGGCGAGGGTCGAGAGCGTCGAGACGAGGTCCTCGCGGCCCCCGAGGTCGAGGCCCGCGGCCGGCTCGTCGAGTAGCAGGAGCTCGGGGTCGGTCATCAGCGCGCGAGCGACCTGGACCCGCTTGCGCTCGCCCTCGCTGAGGGTGCCGAAGGTCCGCTCGGCCAGGTGGGCGACCCCCACCTCGCGCAGCAGGTCGGCGGCACGCTGGTGGTCCAGCTCGTCGTAGGCCTCGCGCCAGCGCCCGAGGACGCCGTAGGCCGCCGACACGACGACGTCGCGCACCAGCTCGTGGCGCGGCAGCTTCTCGGCGAGCGCGGCGCTGGTCAGGCCGATGCGCGGGCGCAGCTCGAAGACGTCGACGGTGCCGAGCAGCTCACCGAGCACGCCGGCGGCGCCCTCGGTCGGGTGGATCTGCGCCCCGGCCAGCTGCAGCAGCGTCGTCTTGCCCGCGCCGTTGGGGCCGAGGACCACCCACCGCTCGCCCTCGCGGACCACCCAGGTGACCCGGTCGAGCAGCGTGGTCGTGCCGCGGCGCACGGTGACGTCGGCGAGCTCGAGGACAGCGGAGGGCATGTCGACCACCTTAGGAGCAGCCCGGCTCCTGCCGGCGCTCGCCCGTCGTCGCGGCCCTCCACACCGGCGGCTACCGTCGGGGCGTGCCGACCGACACGACCAGCCCGCTCCCCGTCTCGGGCCGCCTGGCCTGGTGGGCCACGGCCTGGCTGCGCGGGCACGTCGGTCCCGACGACCTCCTCGACGCCGTCCTCGAGGGCGACGTGACCCACGTCGTCCTCGGCCCCGACCCCGGCCTGCTCGGTGCCCTGGCGGGTCTGCGGGCCGCCGGTGCGACGGCGTTCGGGGCGGCGTTCCCTGTCGAGGGCGACCCGGTCGGCCTCGGCGGACCCCGCGAGCTCAACGCCGCCGCCCTCGAGGTCGGCGAAGCCGTCGTCGTCATCGGCGCCGATGCCGCGCTCGTGCCGTCGCGGGTCGGCCCGACCGTCGAGTGGACGCTGCTGCCGGCCAGCCGACGCATGCTCCCCGACGTCGGCGAGGCCGACCGCGAGCTGCGCTGGGTGCTGCTCGACGCCGCTGAGCGCCTGGCCAAGCTGGACGTCGCCCGCTGGCGACCCGAGGTCGCCGACCGGCTGATGAACCTGCGGCACCGCCCGGCCGTCACCGCCCCGCCCGGCGTACCGACCCGCTGCGTCGACCTGGCCTCGCGCGGCCTGCAGGCCCTCGGCATCGCCGAGCTCGCCCTCGAGGACGACGGGGGCGCGCTGTCGGTGCACGAGATGGAGCAGCGCCGCCAGGCCCTGGCTCCCCTGGCCCGCGCCGGACGCCGGGCCCTGGTCGCGGCGTGCTCGCCCGAGGTGTGGCCGCCGGACTGAGCCGTCGGACGTCAGCCGGCTGCGGCCCAGACGCCGAGACGGTTGCCGTCGGGGTCGTGGAAGAAGAAGCGCCGCCCGCCCGGGAAGTCGTAGGGCGCCACGGCCACCTGACCACCGGCCGCCTCGACCGCCGCGACGCTGGCGTCGAGGTCGCCCGAGAACAGCAGCACCGCCACGCCCCCGGGACCGGTCGGGACCTCGCCGACCCCGAGCCCGCCCACCTCGCCGTCGCCGTCGGACCACCGGATGCCGGCGTAGGTCGGGCCGTAGTCGTTGAAGGTCCACCCGAAGGCCGCGGCGTAGAACGCCTTGGCGCGCTCGAGGTCGCTCACCGTGATCTCGACGTAGTCGATCGCGTGGTGCACGTGGGCCTGGTCGTCGGTCATGCGCGTCTCCCTGCTGGGTCGGGGGCTGGTGTCGAGTGGTCGTCCGACCGAGTAGGAACCCCCGGTCGACCGGGGAATCCTCCACGTGTCAGGCGAAATTTCGCCGGACAGGAGTAGTGGTCCCCGGTCGACCGAGGATTCCTACTACCCGTCCACAGCACCAGCATGGACGGCGCCACCGACAGTCGCGCGCCACCCGTTAGCGTCGCCCCGGTGAGCCAGCAGCCAGGAGCACCGGGGCAGCGTCCCGACACCCTTCTCGTCACCCTCACCGGCAAGGACCGGCCGGGAGTGACCTCGTCGGTCTTCGCCGCCCTGACGTCGGCGGGCGTCGAGGTGGTCGACGTGGAGCAGATCATCCTGCGGCGCCGGCTGATCCTGGGTGTCCTGGTCACCGCGCCGCGCGACTGGAAGAAGGTCGCGCGGGCCGTCGAGCAGACCGCCGCCGACCTCGGCATGCTGGTCGAGATCGAGCGGGGCACCGGCGACAACCGCGCCCGTGCCGCCGGCCGCTCGCACGTGACGATCATCGGCAGCCCGCTCAAGGCCGCGCACATGGCGGCCGTGGCCGGACGCATCGCCGACACCGGCGGCAACATCGACCGCATCGAGCGGATGGCGCGCTACCCCGTCACCGCCATCGACCTGCATGTCTCGGGCGCCGACCCCGACCAGCTGCGCTCGCTGCTGGCCGCCGAGGCGTCCGCCCAGGGCATCGACGTCGCCGTGCAGCCGGCGACCCTGCTGCGCCGCGGCGTACGCCTGATCGTGATGGACGTCGACAGCACGCTCATCCAGGGCGAGGTCATCGAGATGCTGGCCGCGCACGCCGGGCACGAGGCCGAGGTCGCCGAGGTGACCGAGGCCGCCATGCGGGGCGAGCTCGACTTCGAGGAGTCCCTGCGCCGGCGCGTGCGCCTGCTCGCCGGCCTCGACGCATCGGCCCTCGACCGGGTCTACGACGACATCGTGGTGACGCCGGGTGCCCGCACGATGGTGCGCACCCTGCGGCGCCTGGGCTACCGGTTCGCGATCGTCAGCGGCGGCTTCACCCAGGTCACCGACCGGCTCGCGGCCGACCTCGGCATCGACTTCTCCCGCGCCAACCAGCTCGAGATCGTCGACGGGGTCCTCACCGGGGAGATCGTCGGCGAGGTCGTCGACCGGGCCGGCAAGGCCCGCGCGCTGCGCGAGTTCGCTGCCGAGGTCGGGGTGCCGATCAACGCGACGATCGCCATCGGCGACGGGGCCAACGACCTCGACATGCTCAACGCCGCCGGCCTGGGTGTCGCCTACAACGCCCGCAAGATCGTGCAGGAGGCCGCCGACACGACGGTCAACGTGCCCTACCTCGACACGATCCTCTACCTGCTCGGCATCTCCCGCGAGGAGATCGAGGCCGCCGACGCCGAGGCCGGCATCGTCACGCCCGCTCCCCCGGTGTGACCGCTGCGTCGAGCACGACCCGCTCGCCGAACGCCGGCGTCAGCGGTACGGCGGGCAGCCCGGTGTCGAGGGCCGCGCGGTGGAAGCGCTGCGG
>JAOPXU010000244.1 GCA_025964985.1 Nocardioides sp. | reverse complement strand
GGTGCAGTTCGCGTCCGACACCGTCGGCCCCGAGGCGCAGCGCGTCGCGGGCGGTCTGCAGGACGGTCAGGTCGCCGTCCTGGAGAACGTCCGCTTCAACGCGGGCGAGACCAGCAAGGACGGGGCCGAGCGCGGTGCCTTCGCCGACCGGCTCGCGGAGCTCGCCGACGCGTTCGTCTCCGACGGCTTCGGCGTCGTGCACCGCAAGCAGGCCAGCGTCTACGACGTGGCGCTGCGGCTGCCGTCGGCCATGGGCGGGCTGGTCGCCACCGAGATCGACGTGCTGCGTCGACTCACCGTCGACCCCGAGCGGCCCTACGTCGTGGTGCTCGGCGGCTCCAAGGTCTCCGACAAGCTGGGCGTCATCGACAACCTGCTCACCAAGGCCGACAAGCTGCTGATCGGCGGCGGCATGGTCTTCACCTTCCTCAAGGCCCAGGGCCACGAGGTCGGCAAGAGCCTGCTCGAGGACGACCAGCTCGACGTCTGCCGCGCCTACCTCGAGCGTGCTGAGCAGTCCGGGGTGCAGATCCTGCTGCCCGGCGACGTCGTGGTCGACACGACGTTCCCCTCCGGCGACGCGACGCCCGACCCGCGGGTCGTGCCCGCCGACCAGATCCCGGCCGACGCCCTCGGGCTCGACATCGGCCCGGCCTCCGGCGCCGACTTCGCCGCGGCCCTGGCCGACGCCCGCACCGTGTTCTGGAACGGGCCCATGGGCGTCTTCGAGGTCGCGCAGTTCTCCGACGGCACCCGGGCCGTCGCCGAGGCCCTCACCGACGTCACGGAGCGCGGTGGGCTCTCGGTGGTCGGTGGTGGCGACTCCGCCGCCGCCGTGCGTGCGCTCGGCTTCGACGAGGCCGCGTTCGGCCACATCTCGACCGGTGGAGGTGCCAGCCTCGAGTACCTCGAGGGCAAGGAGCTCCCCGGCATCACGGTCCTGGAGGACTAGCGCATGCCCAAGCACGCACGCATCCCGCTCATGGCGGGCAACTGGAAGATGAACCTCAACCACCAGGAAGCGGTGGTGCTGGTCCAGAAGCTCGCGTGGACGCTGTCCGACAAGCGCCACGACTTCGGCAAGGTCGAGGTGGTCGTCGTGCCGCCGTTCACCGACCTGCGCTCGGTCCAGACGCTCGTCGACGGCGACCGCCTCTCGGTCAAGTACGGCGCCCAGGACGTCTCGCTCCATGAGTCGGGCGCCTACACCGGTGAGATCTCCGCCGGCATGCTCGCCAAGCTCGGCTGCTCCTACGTCGTCGTCGGCCACTCGGAGCGGCGTGAGCACCACGCCGAGTCCGACGAGGTCGTCAACGGCAAGGCCCACGCCGCGCTCGCCGCCGGGATGACCCCGATCGTGTGCGTCGGCGAGGGTCTCGAGGTCCGCCAGGCCGGCGAGCACGTGCCCCACACGATGGCGCAGGTCGAGGGCTCGCTCGCGGGCTTCACCGCCGAGCAGGTCGCCGGGCTCGTCATCGCCTACGAGCCCGTCTGGGCGATCGGCACCGGCGAGGTCGCGACGCCCGAGGACGCCCAGGAGGTCTGCCAGGCCATCCGCTCGCAGATCGGCGAGGCCCACGGCGACGCCGCGGCGGCCGGCGTACGCGTCCTCTACGGCGGCTCGGTGAAGGCCAACAACGTCGCCGGCATCATGGCGAAGGCCGACGTCGACGGCGCCCTGGTCGGCGGCGCGAGCCTGCAGGCCGACGAGTTCGGCGGCATCTGCCGCTTCTACGACATGCCGGTCATGTGACCCGCCTGTCGATCACCGGTCCCCGACACACCTGACGTAGGATTCCCCATCGTGAACGCGGAACTGATCCTCACCATCTTCTTGCTCATGGCCAGCGCTGTGATGATCCTGCTGGTCCTCCTCCACAAGGGGCGTGGTGGCGGTATGTCCGACATGTTCGGCGGCGGTGTGTCGAGCTCGCTCGGCGGCTCGTCCGTGGCCGAGCGCAACCTCGACCGCTTCACCATCGGCACCGGCGTCATCTGGTTCGCCTGTGTCATCGCGCTGGGACTGCTCAAGGCCTACTAGGCCCTCCGCACGACCCGCATCCCTGATCTAGAAAGCACGAGAGGAACCCCCATGGCTGGTGGAGGAAACGCCATTCGCGGTAGCCGGGTCGGCGCCGGACCGATGGGTGAGGCAGAGCGTGGCGAGTCCGCCCCGCGTCAGGCCGTCACCTACTTCTGCTCCCACGAGCACCGTTCGGTGATCACGTTCTCGGTCGAGGCCTCCGTGCCCGACCATTGGGACTGCCCCAAGTGCGGTCTGCCGGCGTCACTCGACTCCGACAACCCGCCCCCGGCGCCCAAGATCGAGCCCTACAAGACCCACCTCGCCTACGTGAAGGAGCGCCGCTCCGACCGGGAGGCCGAGGTCATCCTCGACGAGGCGATCCAGCTGCTGCGCACGCGCCGCAAGTCGGGCGAAGTCATCTTCTGACCCGACCGAGGTCCTCGAGCCGCGCCGGTGCCCACGGGGTGCCGGCGCGGTTCTTTGTCTGTTAACCTGACCAAGTCAGTAGAGATGGACAAGACAGCACCGAGGAGCCCGACATGGCCGCACGCACGCCCATGAAGCCCGTCGACAAGGCCGCGGCACTGGTCAGCGGCACCCTGGCCGCCGGCTTCTTCGCGCTGGCCGTCGTCGCCGCCGTGCCGTCGGACGAGCCGACCGCCCCCGTGACCAGCGCCGTCCGACGCTGACCCTGTCGGTCAGAGCCGCGAGGCAGCAGCCCGGTCGAGCCACCAGAGGGTCTCGCCGGTGCCCGTGACCCCGCGTGCGGGCGTCTCGGCGATCGAGCCGTCCTCGGCCAGCGCGCGGGCGACGGCCTCGGCCTTGCCCTCGCCGCTGGCCAGGAACCACACGTGCTCAGAGCGAGCCATCGCCTCGAACGTCAGGCTGACCCGCTCGGGCGGTGGCTTCGGTGACTCCCGCACGCCGATCGCGATCGCGTCACGGACCTCGAGGCCCGGGTGGCCGGGGAACAACGAGGCGATGTGGCCGTCGGGGCCGATGCCGAGCATGAGGATGTCGAAGCCGCCCGAGCCGTGCTGGCGCAGCGCCTGCCCGTAGGCCTCGGCGGCCTCCTCGACCGTCGCGGCCTCGTCGGAGGCCGGCGCCTCGTGCACCTGGGTGGCGCCCACGGCGTCCAGGAACGCCGCGCGAGCCTGGCCCGCGTTGCGGTCGGGGGAGTCGGAGGCGACGAAGCGCTCGTCGCCGAACCAGATCGACACCCGGGTCCAATCGACGTCGAAGCCGGGGGACAGCCGGGCGATCTCGCGGTGCAACGTCTCGGCGATGGTGCCGCCGGTGAGCCCGATGGTGGGGTCGGTGCCGGCGGACTGCAGATCGGCGAGCCGGGTCAGCAACTCGCCGGCCGCGGCCGCGGCGAGGGCGTCGGCGGTGTCGTGGACCTCGATGCGGGCGTTCATGAGGAAGCTCCCAGGGCGCGGATGGTGGCGGCGTAGACGTCGTCCTCGTCGAGGCGTCGCAGCTCCTCGGCCAGCAGCTCGGGGAGCTTGCGCCGCTTGAGCGCGATCGGCCGGTCGGGACGCTCGGGCGAGGTGAAGGTCGCCATCCGGCCGTCGCTGCGCGAGATGCGGATGGGGCCCTGCTTGGTCTCCATCACCACCTCGGTGATGCCCGGACCGGCCGAGCCACGCCGCGTGACCTCGATCTTGAGGCGGCTGCGGAGCCAGGCGGCGAGCAGATCGGCGCTGGGGCTGATCCGCTCGGAGGTGACCGTGGCCGAGGTGACCTTGAGGGGGTGCTGCTCGAGCGAGGCGGCGAGCAGCGCACGCCACGGCGTGAGACGGGTCCACGCGAGGTCGGTGTTGCCGGCCACGTACGAAGCGCACTGGACCTGCAGGGCCTTCGACTTGCCGCGGTGCACCTCGGCGGCGTCGGTGATCCGGCGCTTGGCCAGGGCCCCGAGCGGGTCGGCGGCGGGGTCGGCCGGCGGCTCGTGGGGCCACCAGATGGCGACGGGGGAGTCGGGGAGCAGCAGCGGCAGCACGACGGAGTCGGCGTGCTTGACCACCTCGCCGGTGAG
>JAOPXU010000235.1 GCA_025964985.1 Nocardioides sp. | reverse complement strand
ATCTCGGCGCCGATGCCGGAGGACGCCCCGGTGACGACGGCGGTGCGGTCGGGCGCGGGTGCGGGCAGGCTCATGCGGGGAGCGTAGGCCGTGGCGGGACCCGTCCGGGGCGGGTCTCGCGGGGGGGGCGTTGCGTCATACGAGGTGGCGGCCCTGGCAGCCAGTCCGTATGACGCACCACGTCAGTGCGCGACCGGCGCGGGCGCGCCCTCCTGGGCGGTGACGCGTCCGGGCATCATCAGGGCGAGCACGAGGACGGCGACGCCGAGCACCGCGCCGACGCCGAAGCCCCAGCGCATGCCGCCGACGAGGGCCTGCAGCGGCTCGGCCCCGGCCTCGGCCCGCGCCGAGGAGCGGGCGGTGAGGATCGCGATGACGATCGCGGTGCCGGCGGCAGCGGCGACCTGCTGGAGGGCGCCGAGGGTGGAGCTGCCGTGGGAGTAGAGGTGGGGCGGCAGCGAGCCGAGGCTGAGGGTGAAGACCGGTGTGAAGACCAGGGCCAGCGAGACCATCAGCAGCACGTGGACCGGCAGCACCAGCCACACCGGCTGCTCGACCGAGACCTGGGTGAACAGGGTCAGGGCGAGCAGGATGCCGACCGCACCGGGGACCAGCAGCGGGCGGCCGCCGACGCGGTCGTAGACCTTGCCGACCTGGGGACCGAGCAGACCCATGGCGAGACCGCCGGGCATGACCATCAGGCCGGACTGCAGCTCGTCGAGGCCGTGGACGTCCTGCAGGTAGAACGGCAGCAGTATCATCGAGCCGAGCATCGCCATGAACGCGACGGCCATCAGGGCCAGGCCGATCGTGAAGGTGCGGTGCTGCAGGGTGCGCAGGTCGAGCAGCGGGGTGCCGTCGCGCTGCAGCGACAGCTGGCGCAGCACGAACGCGACGATCGCGGCGACGCCGACGCCCAGGGCGATCCAGGCGGTGGCCGTGGCGCCGTCCTCGCCGCCGAGCTCGGACAGGCCGTAGACGAGCGGGCCGAAGCCGAGCGCCGAGAGCACGACGCTGGTCCAGTCGAGGTGGCTGGGCCGGGTCTCGCCGACGTCGGTGAGCTTGGCCAGGCCGACCAGGCCGATGGCGATCGAGAGCGGCAGCACCAGCAGGAACATCCAGCGCCACGAGGCGACGTCGAGGATCACGCCGGACACCGTCGGGCCGAGCGCCGGGGCGACCGACATCGCGAGGGTCACGTTGCCCATGATCCGGCCGCGGTCCTGCTCGCGCACGAGCGTCATCACGGTCGTCATCAGCAGCGGCATCATGATCGCGGTGCCGGAGGCCTGCACGATGCGGCCGGCCAGGAGCACCTCGAACGACGGCGCGACGCCGCACAGCAGCGTGCCGGTGGCGAAGACGGCCATCGCGGAGCCGAACGCCTGGCGCGTGGTGACGCGCTGCAGGAACCAGCCGGTGATCGGGATGACCACGGCCATCGTCAGCATGAACGCGCTCGTCAGCCACTGGGCCGTCGACTTCGACACGTCGAGCTCGGCGGTCAGCCGCGGGATCGCGTTGATCATGATCGTCTCGTTGAGGATCACGATGAAGGTGGCGGCGACCAGCCAGCGCAGCACGCGGTAGTCGGGTGCGGCCGAGTGGGGAGCGTCGGGGGCGTCTGGGGCCTTCGCGGCAGGACCGGAGGTCTCGGGCGTCGTCGTCATGGTGGGGTTGACCCTCTCAGGGATCGGAAGTCATCGACAGCGGAATACGGGGGGCCCAACCCCTCACCGGCGCACGGCGGCCAAGGTCGTGTCGGGGCCGTCCCAGGTCAGGAGGGTCGTGCCGGGCAGGTGCTCGCGGCGGTAGTCGTCGTCGCCGACGCCCTTGGCCTCGTCGAGCAGCGCCCGGGTGTCGTCGAGGTCGTGGCCGACCATCAGCTCGGTGACCGGATCCGTCGGTCGCTCCGTGGTGTGGACCCACACCGAGGTGGGTGGGTGGAAGTGGATGCCGTTGGGCGCCGGCAGCCAGTGGCTGGGGGCCGGCTCGCTCGGCGGGTGGCCGAAGGCCCGGGCGTAGGCGCGGGCGAAGCCCTCGACCGACTGGTAGCCGGCCGCGAACGCCGCGTCGGTCACGCTGCTCCCTCGCCGGATCTGCCAGGCCGCCCGCTCGAGCAGGACCCGTCGGCGCATCGCCACCGGCGGCTCCCCCGCGCCGCGGCGCAGCTCGCGCGCGAAGTGGTACGGCGAGGCGAAGGCGCGCCCGGCCATCGCGTCCAGGCTCGTGCTGTCCTCGTCGAGGACGGCGTCGAGCAGCTCGCGCAGTCGGTCGCGGCGTGGCTCGGTCGTCATGGCGGCCATCGTGCCGTCGTACGCGGTCCGCGCGCCCGACCGTTCTTGCTGGGATCCGGGGTCGAGGGCGACGTAGGGTCCTGCGGTGCCCGTCGCGACCGAGTCCCACCCGCCGTTCGAGCGGCTGATGCTCTACGGCGTCACCGGCTCCGGCAAGACCACCGCCGCGGCCCGGATCGCCGCCGCCACCGGACTGCCCTGGACCTCCGTCGACGACCTGACCTGGCTGCCCGGCTGGGTCGCGGTGCCCGAGGACGAGCAGCGCCGCATCTTCACCGAGATCTGCGCGGGCGAGCGCTGGGTCCTCGACACGGCGTACGGCGCCTGGCGCGACGTGCCGCTGGCCCGCGCCGACCTGGTGGTCGGCCTGGACTACCCGCCCTGGCGCTCGTTCGGCTCGCTGCTGCGCCGCACCCTGCGTCGCGCGGCCACCGGCGAGCTGGCCTGCAACGGCAACCGCGAGACCTGGCGCCAGATGGTCTCGCGCGACTCGATCCTGCTGTGGCACCTGCGCTCGTTCCGCCGCAAGAAGCAGCGGATGCGCGCCATGGCCGCAGCAGCGGACGGTCCGCCCGTCCTGCTGGTGCGCAGCCGCCGCGAGCTCGAGGCGTGGATCGCCGGGCTGCCCAGGGTCTAGAGCGGGTCTAGGGCAGGACGGCGACCGCGGCCACGGCGGCCAGCGCGCGCTCGACGCGGTCGGGGGCGTCGTAGGGCACCCAGACGATGCGCGGGTCCTTGCCCCACCAGCCCATCTGGCGCCGGGCGAAGCGCCGGGTCGCGAACACCGTGCGCAGGCGGGCCTCCTCGAGCGTGAGCTCACCGGCGAGGTGGGCGGCGGCCTGCGCGTAGCCGATCGCCCGCGAGGCGGTGCGACCGTCGGCCAGCCCGTCGGCGAGCAGCCGCTCGACCTCGTCGACCAGCCCGGCGTCGTACATCTCGTGGACGCGCTGCTCGATCCGGGCGTCCAGGACCGTGCGGTCGATGTCGACGCCGACCTGGACGGTGTGCGGGTCGAGGTAGGTCAGCTCGGGCAGCGACGCCGAGTAGGGGCGTCCGGTGAGCTCGATGACCTCCAGCGCGCGGACCGTACGACGGGGGTTGTCGGGCTGCATCCGCGCCGCGGCCACGGGGTCGAGCTCGGCGAGCCGGGCGTGCAGCGCGACCGCGCCGACCCGCTCGGCCTCGGCCTCCCACCGGGCCCGCACGAGCTCGTCGGTGCCGGGGAACTCGAAGCGGTCGAGGACCGCACGGGTGTAGAGCGCGGAGCCGCCCACCAGCACCGGCGTCACGCGGCGGGAGCGCAGCTCGGCGACGACCTCGTGGGCCCATCCCTGGAACTGCGCCACTGTGGCGGTCTCGCGGACGTCGAGCCGGTCGAGCAGGTGGTGCGGGATGCCGCGGCGCTCGGCGGGCGGGAGCTTGGCGGTGCCGACGTCCATGCCGCGGTAGACCTGCATCGCGTCGGTGTTGACGACCTCGCCGCCGAGCCGCTCCGCGACGTCGAGGGAGAGCCCGGTCTTGCCGGCCGCGGTCGGCCCGACGATCGCGACGATCGGGGTGCCGGGCATGTCAGTAGTGTGGCGAACAGGCAACACCTACTCCGCAGGAGGACCTCGTGGGCTTCATGGACAAGATGAAGAAGAAGGCGACGCAGGCCGTCGACCAGCACGGCGACAAGATCGCCACCGGCATCGACAAGGCCGCTGCAGCCGCCAACAAGAAGACCGGCGGCAAGCACCAGGACAAGATCACCAAGGCCACCGGCAAGGCCAAGCAGGGCCTCGACAAGCTCGACGGCCGCAACGACGACATCCGCGACGACCGTCCGGGCGGCCGACCGTGACCCAGCCGGTCCCCGAGGAGTCCAACGAGGCCTACGACCTCGACGAGGCACCTCCGGGCGAGCACCCCACCGAGATGTCCGACGAGGGCGACGGCGGCCAGGCCGGCGAGGCCCTGCAGGAGGAGAACGCCGGCACGACGCTCGACCAGCCGTCGCTCGACTCCTGATGGCCCAGGAGGTCCCCGGCTACTCCGAGGCGTACGCCGCCGACCACGGCCGGTTCGTGGTCGTGCCCGCGGCCTACGTGTTCCTGCTGCGCCCGGGCTCCGCTGCCTCGAGCGGCGTCGACGAGGTCCTGCTGCAGCTGCGGCAGGGCACCGGCTACATGGACGACCACTGGGCCGCGGCCGCCGCGGGCCACGTGGAGCGCGGCGAGACGGCCTACGACGCCGCGCGGCGCGAGGCGGCCGAGGAGATCGACGTCGCCGACCTCGACCTGCAGTTCGTGACGTCGATGCAGCGCACCCGCCACGACCTGGCGATCGACGAGCGCGTCGACTTCTTCTTCACCGCCCGCTCGTGGTCCGGCGAGCCGCGGATCGTCGAGCCGGCCAAGTGCGCCGACCTGCGGTGGTGCCCGCTCGACGTGCTGCCAGACCCGGTCGTCCCGCACGAACGGGTGGTCCTCGAGGGACTGCGCGACGGCAGCATCGATCCCTACACCAGCTTCGGTTTCTGAGCCGGGGCGCCACAGGAGGCGCGAGATGTCCGAGAGTGACCTGGGCCCCAAGCCCGAGGCCGAGATCGAGCCCGGCGAGCCCAACCCCGGCGGCGCCGACGCCGTCCCGCAGTCCGACGGCGTCGACGGCGAGGACACCGACGGCGAGCCGTTGGTCCGCGACCTCGACCCCGATGACAACCCCGTCACCGGCGAGATCCCCACCGAGGTCAAGGAGGGCGAGGACACCTCGACCCAGGCGACCGAGGGCGAGGGCAGCGAGGGCGACAGCTACGACGGCGCCGACGAGGTGGTCGCGGAGTGAGCGAGCGCGAGCAGCCCCACGACGAGATGACGGCGCACGCCAGCACCGACGAGCCCGGCGGGGTCGACCGGGCCGACACCTACGACCTCACCGACTCCGACGTCGGCACCAGCAGTGGCACGGGCGGCGGCATGGGCGTCAGCTCCGAGCGCGAGGGACCCACCGGCCCCGGCCAGCACGGCACCACGGGCGTGCGCGACGTCGGCCCGGTCGAGCGCGAGCCGGGCGCCGCCGTACCGCCCGAGCAGGCGCCGGGCGCTCCCGAGACCAACCCTGACGGGCTGGCGCCCAAGGGCGGCTACCCCGACACCGACCCGCGGTCGTCCGGCGACGAGCCCGACGACCCGCGCGCCGACCGCGGCGTGGACCGCCGCCCCGACGAGAGCTGAGCGCTAGCGCACGGACCGCGTCTCGAGCGGGGTCTCCACGGCGGTGCCGTCGGGGCCGCGCTCGACGAAGTAGGCACGCGCCCCGGGGTGCTCGCTGAGCGCCTCGACCATCTCGGTGCCGCGGTAGAGCACGCCGGCGCCGTCGTCGGTGGCGTAGCCGGCCGGCAGCCCGCCCGAGGCGACCAGCGACTGGAACAGCGGACGCCGCTGCGGCTCGGAGTCGTAGTGGACGCCGTTGGAGAACGGCAGGAAGCCCAACCCGTTGGTGATCGGGCGCAGGTCTGGGCCGAAGGAGTCGGTGGTGCCGCCGAGGTGCCAGCAGATCGAGCCGGCGCTGACGCCGGTGAGCACGACGCCCGCCTGCCAGGCGGTGCGCATCGCCTCGCCGATACCGTGCAGCTCCCACATCGCGAGCAGCCCGGCGACGCTGCCGCCGAAGACCCAGACGACGTCCTGCTCGAGCAGGTGGGCGGTGATGTCCTCGACGTTGGGCATCGTGAACAGCTGCAGGTGCGAGCCGTGCCAGCCGGCCTGCTGCGCCATGTCGTAGAAGTTGCGGATGCCGTCGGCGGCGTCGCCGGTCGCCGTGCCGAGATAGCAGACCCGCGGCGCGCGCCCGGTCACGCCGGACAGGTCGACCGCGTGGTGGGTCAGCGGACCGACCGACCACCGGGTGCGGGTGCCGTGGTCGATGCCACCGGAGGTGGCCAGGATCGTCGGGGTCTCAGCGGGCACCCGCGAGACCCTAGGGGCAGCCCTGAGCGGCCGATAGCGGTGCGGGTATCCCCACCGTCGGCATGCCGAGGACGACCCCGGCGGCCGTCGGAGAAGCGGTGCGGGCATCCCACGCGTCGCCCGAGCGCGTACGCCGCGTGGCGACGACCCGGTCGGCCACCAGGTGGTGCGGGGCGGCGTAGGTGATCTCGACGGTGGCCGAGTCGCCGGGGCGCACGGGCTCGTCGGGCGCCACGAAGTGCACGAGGCGGTTGTCGGGACCGCGGCCGGACAGCCGGCGGGTGGCGGCGTCCTTGCGGCCCTCGCCCTCGGAGACCATCAGCTCGACGGTGCGCCCGACCAGCGCCTTGCTCTCGGTCCAGGCGACGTCGTTGACGAGGGTGACGAGCCGGTCGTAGCGGTCGCGCAGCACGTCGGCCGGCACCTGGTCGTCCATGGTGGCGGCGGGGGTGCCGGGGCGCTTGGAGTACTGGAAGGTGAACGCGCCGGCGAAGCGGGCCTCGCGGACGACGTCCATGGTGGCCTGGTGGTCCTCCACGGTCTCGCCGGGGAAGCCCACGATGATGTCGGTCGTGATGGCGGCCTCGGGCATGGCCGCGCGGACGCGCTCGATGATGCCGAGGTACTTGTCGCGGCGGTAGGAACGGCGCATCAGCCGCAGCAGCCGGTCGGAGCCCGACTGCAGCGGCATGTGCAGCTGCGG